>PLUI01000023.1:0-43119 GCA_003164855.1 Acidobacteriaceae bacterium | reverse complement strand
GCCACCGGTCTCGTCGTCGACGACGCTATCGTCGTGATTGAAAACATTGAGCGCCATATCGCTGCGGGCGAACACGACTCTCACAAAGCGGCGGCAGCAGCCACCGGCGAGATTACCAGCGCCGTCATCGCCACCTCGCTGGTACTCTGTGCCGTGTTCGTTCCGGTTGCATTCTTCCCCGGGACGACCGGCATTCTGTTTCGGCAGTTTGCTCTGACCATCGCATTTTCCATTGCCATTTCCGCCTTCAACGCGCTTACCCTGGCTCCCGCGCTGGCGGCAATTTTCCTGAGCGGCCCCCACCGCCAAAAGTGGTGGTGGCTGCAAAAGTTTGACGACGGCGTCACTGTCCTCACGCGAGGGTACCGTAGCTTGCTGCATTACCTGCTGGGATACAAAGTGGCAATGATGGTGCTGTTTTTCGCCGGTCTTGGGCTGGCTTATCTTGTGTTCACGCGCGTGCCGAGGGGCTTCGTCCCGGATGAAGACCAGGGATACTTCATCATCCTCATCCAGGCGCCATCCGGAGCCTCTCTCGAGTACACGAAGGCCATCGGGAAACAGGTTTCGGATCTACTAAGCGACGTCTCCGAGGCGGAGGGTACGTTCTCCGTGGCAGGCTTCAGTTTTTCCGGCAGCGCTTCGAACCAGGGACTGATCTTCGTGCCGCTGAAGCCCTATTCACAGCGCAAGGGCCAGGAGCACACCGCCACCGCCATTCTGAACCGGGTTCGTCCGCGGCTGTTTTCGATTTCGGGGGCGATCGTATTTGCCACGCTTCCGCCGGCAGTCAACGGCCTTGGGCAGTTCGGCGGGTTCCAGTTCGTCTTGCAGGATCAGGCTGCGCACACGCTCGAAGAATTATCCAATGCCGCTCATGGACTCATGCAGGCATCTGCTCAACGTAAGGAGTTGGTCGGATTGTACACCCCGTTCACCGCGAACGACCCTCAATATCTGATAACGATTGATCGCGAGAAGGCGAAGAGCCTGCACGTGCCACTTTCGCAAATCACTGACACTCTGGGCGTATACATGGGCTCGGCTTATGTGAACGATTTCGATTTCAATAACCGTTCCTATCGCGTTTACGTGCAGGCCGACAAACAATTCCGCGCTACGTCGCAAGACATGAAGCAATTCTACGTTCGCTCCGATAGCGGCGCGATGATTCCTCTCGATAATTTAATCAGCATTACACAAACCACGACACCTCAAGTAATCAGCCACTACAATCTTTTCCGCTCGGCGGAGATCGATGGATCGGCCGCGCCAGGCTACAGCTCTGGGCAGGCGATCGCTGCCATGGAAGACCTCGCCAAGAAGCTGCCGCAAGGATTTTCTTACAGCTGGACGGGCTTGTCGCTGGAAGAATTGCAGTCGGGAGGAACGTCGCTGATTCTGTTTGGACTGGGCACATTGGTCGTGTATCTCACACTTTCGGCGCAGTATGAAAGCTTCGTGCTGCCTTTCATCGTTCTGCTGGCTGTGCCCATGGCATTGCTCGGAGCTTTGGGAGCGCAGTGGATTCGCGGCCTGCAGAACGACGTTTTCTGCCAGGTCGGACTTGTGATGCTGGTTGGGCTGTCCAGCAAGAACGCCATTCTGATTGTTGAGTTCGCCGAGCAATTACGCGGGCGCGGAGTTCCGCTGGTGGAAGCGGCGGTGCAAGCGGCCACCATTCGTTTGCGTCCGATTCTGATGACTTCTCTCGCCTTCATCTTGGGGGTCGTGCCTCTCGTCGTCGCCACTGGCGCTGGTGAAAACGGCCGCCACTCCGTGGGCACAACCGTGTTCGGCGGCATGATCATGTCGACGGTACTAAATCTTTTTTTCATCCCGGTGCTGTATCTGATTATTGAAGGTTGGCGGGAACACGGTAAGAAAATAGCCGTCGCAGAATAATCTAACAGCCAGTCGACGCTAAGTTTGCGGCCATGGTAGTTGCCGATTTGCGGGGGATCTGTTTCTTGCTCCGACTCTTCTTTTCATGCAATTTGTTCGTACTTCCGACTGCCGCTCGCTTTGTCGCTCTCTTTTTAGCCTTACGCTGCAACTTGGCCATCCATTCGCGCGAATACATCGTTCCACGGCAGTTGGTTGAGCCGCAGTGGCAGGGCGCAGGGTCATCATCGTCGTACAGGTTGTAATCCCATAGCAACTCTTCACCAGCCGCGATATTGCGGATGGCTAGTATCCACACGCGACTCTTGATCTCATCGACTTCGCAATTGGGATCGCAGGAATGGTTCAGGTACGCACCCATACCTTCGCCGTCGATGACGGTCTTGCCGTCCTCCAGACCATAAAGGTATGTGCGGCTCGCCCCGTCGTAAAGCTGGTTCGCTTCCTCTGGACTGAGCCGCGGACCTGAGTACTCGACAACCCGGGAACCTTTGCGAATGGGCGTAGTAGTGAAGACACCGGCTGCGTGAATGCGTGAGGGACGAATGACCAATGCCATCCAACTAATTTCGCACGCCGGGAAGCTTTCGTGGAAGCCGAAAAAGAATGGAAGCGGATTCTTTTCTCCCGTTTGGCTATCCTGGCGTGTGACCGAAGCCAGTCAAGGCTTTCGGAGCGTCGCTCGCAATAAGCGCTAGCGCGGACCGGACTCGCATGATAGACTTTCGCGGCTTTCAATCGATGGTCGAATACCTGAATCTGGGGGAGATTATGACTCGGACGAAAGAAATGGTTGCACTGGCGGCAACTCTGCTTCTGTGCGGAACTCTTTCCACCTCGGCTGCGCAGACTACCAGAACGAAAAACACACCTTCCGCTGTGCCCGCTCCACAAGATTATTGCACCAGCACCGGGGGCGTGGTGGAGAGTCGCTATCCTGTCTACGGCACCAACAATCCTGCCCAGGACTGGATCCTACTCCAAGGACGAGAAGGCTTCTGCCAGTACACTCAGGCCTCGGACGGCTCGCGCATCCACGTCTCTCTGGCGACACTTTTCACAACCAAGCCTAGTCTGGCCGCGCTGGCGTATTACGCGGAAACTCCGTGGAACGGCCAGGGGAACGGGAATCCCGCTTCGTTTTATTGCACGCAGCTCGGCGGGTCAGATTCATTTGGCGGAGTCAGCGCTGCCGGCGGCGGCTGGGTGGAACTCGACACCATCGACGTCGTGCTGGAAGCCTGCATCTTCCCCGATAGCTCCACCATCGATTCGTGGGGACTGTTCTACCATTCCGACGGCATTATTCGCGGCATCGATCTCTCCACCGTTCTGAAATATCAGAATCCCTACGCGAAGGGGAAGACTAAATAAATTCATGCGTGCGATAGCATTTCGGCAGACGCGAAAAATGACACGAAAAATGCCGCCGCTCTCCGGACATGGAAGCGGCGTCATTATTTTTACCTAAGCAGGATATCGCAGCTACGGATCGTACACCGAGCTGCCATAGCCTTGTTTGCGCGCCGACTCCTGCATATCGTCCAGACGCTTTTTCTGTTCTTCCAGCTGGGCTTGCATGCGTTCAGCGTGTTGCTGCTTCTCTCTCTGCCGCTCGTTCCATCCCACGCAATTGGCAACGCAGTTTGCTGGAGCAAAGCGGATCGACTCATTGAGTTCATCAATCTGGTTTTGTAAGGAGCTCACCTGGTTCTTCTGCGCTACAATCTGCGATCGCCATTGCTCGGCCGATATCTTGGGCCCATTAGACGATCCCTGTATTGCATTTTCCTGAGTGCCAGTTCTATGCAATGAGGCCGCTTCGGTGTGCTCGGGAATCTCTTCGTTCGTAATCACCTTGGGCGGCTTGGCATCTTTGCCTGGGGCGGCCTTTTGCTGGCGCTGCTGACGCGCCAAGTCGCCCAGAGAAGGCGCATCCTGACTGTTGGCGTTTACGGCAGCCAGAGAAATCGCCGTGGTGAAAAGCAGAAGAATCCTGCATGTTTTGCCCATAGCAAAGCCCTCTCGCAAATGCTATCCGCAAAGGAGTGCTGAACCAGTGTTACGAACGGGACATGAACGTCCGGTGCAACGGCGGCAAGCAGAAGGTCGGGCATCGGCTTATTTTTTCTCGGCAACCGGCAAGGCAGTCTCCGCCTGCGGGTTCGACCGCCAGCGCATCAGCGGCAAGTTTTCCGCCTTCCAGCGCATGGCGGCGTAGATCCGGTTGCGGCCGCTGGGATGATCGAAGAAAANNCGAAGAAGATGAACTCTTCCAACGGCCCCGGATTCATCTTCCTGTACTCCCCAAGATGAATCGCGGCCTGCGCAAAACCGTCCGGTTGACGGCTGGCATTCAACCCATACATATCGGCCTCGCCCTCAGTCGTGCGGATGTAGGTGTTCATGATCGGGGTTACGACAAAACCGAAGATGGAGACCAGCAAGAGTACGAGCGGCAACACGGCAGTGTCGCCGACCCCGCGAATTTTCCATTTTTCTCCCCAGCGCTGCAAGCACCAGCGCAACGACCACTGCAGCAAGGCAAATGCGATCACAATGACTACGCCGAAAAATAGAATGTCTTTGTAAATATGATGCAGAACGTAGTGGCCCATTTCATGGCCCATCACTGCCTGAATCTCCTCCGGCGAACCGCGGCGCAGCAAATTGTCATTGAGCGTGATGCGCATGGTGCTCCCGAATCCGCTCACGTTGGCGCTCATGCGCGTCGTCTGACGCGAGGCATCGATCTCATAAACATCGTGCGCGGGAATTCCGTTGGCGCGAGCCAGACTCAAGATCGGCTGCGTAACTTTGGGGTCGTTGAGCACTGTGACTTTGTTGAAGATGGGAACAATGTAAACGGGCGCGATCAAGACAACGAGGATCATGAAACACAACGTAACCACGGAACCCCAAACCCACCATGTCCGCTGCAGTCGCCGGACGATGCCGAAAAGCACCATCACCAAAATTCCGCCGAGCACAAGATTTACCGCAAGACCTTTCAGCTGATCTCCCATCCAGGGGCCAAATGTCTGCGTTGCCAGTCCGTATTTATGTTCGCGAAAATAGTCTTCGTAAACGGAAAGCGGGAAACCCAGGATCGAAGTGATCAGTAAGTACTGCACCCAGTAAACCATCGTGTGGATCGGTTTGAATCGCGTGACTCTCTCGGCAAGATTCCGCATGGCCGCCGACCACCCCAGATTTAACAAGAGAAGAAGAATCGCCGATCCATAAAGAAAATCCCAGAGAATCATCCAATAGCCGCCTTCAAAGTAGGTGTCAGAGCGGGCTCTGGCATCAGCGGGAATCAGCGCCAGATAAGCATTCGTGGCCGCTTCCGCGTTGAAGTCGGGGGAGGGCTGAGCCTCCGGAGGAGCTTGAATGACCGACGGCATCGCCGTAAGCGGCTGAAGCCCAGGCCCAGATGTTTGGCTGCTCAGAGAACTGCTGGTCACTAGCCAGAAGCAAATACACGCTAACCCCAAAGACAACTTCCTGCATGAAAACATTTTTGTCGCCTCTAATCGATTCAAGGACAGGAATAGGTACGTACCCTGGGAACTTTTAGTTCCTGAAGCGCACGATAGAAACCAATTTCCAGGAGTTTGCCGGAGGCCTAGGCAACGGCGCTCATCCCGGACAACCGGTTACCCGTGATCGCCGGTACAAGCTGGATCTGCACCAGCCGCGGAGGCGCCGCCTTCTCTTTCTTGGCCAGCAGATTCACCGACGGAATCCCCGTCCGTGCGAAAGACTTTTCACAGTCCGCAGTGGAAGGTCCGCGCATATTTCCTTCCATGAATGCGAGTCCCGGGCAACGGGTGCACGTCGAACCATGCGCGCACTGCGAACAACCTGACAGGTCCTTCAGCCGGATCGAGCGGACTTCTTTCAGTTGCTCGGAGTCACGCCAGATGTCGATGAAACGCTGCTGCCGCACGTTCCCGCAAGACAAAGGAAACTGCACGCAAGGGTAAAACTCACCGTAGGGAGAAATGTAGCAGGCCGTGTGGCCTGCGCTGCAAGGCAAGGACGACAGGCTCTCGGCGTCGGGCGGCGGCGGCGGCGCGCAAAATTCCTCCGCGTTGCCCACGAACATTTCATCGCGGAAAAGCTCACGCAGGGCGGACTCGCCTGCATTCAAATCCAGAATCGAACGGTCGCCATCCATCATCGGCGTGATCGTCGGGTCCAGCGTGTATTCCGCGCCAAGTTCCTCCGCCAGCGCGCGGACGCCGTGATAATCCTGCATGTTCCCGGCCATCAGCACATTCGCCATAATGACCTTCAGCCCTTGCGACTTGAGAAAGCGGATAGCATCGATCGACCGCCGCAGCGAACCTTTCACCTTGGTGATCGCGTCATGCACTTCGGGCCGGTGCGAGTAAATGCTGATCTGCACCGATTGCACGCCGAGGTCGCGCAGCCGTGCCGCCTGTGCCTCCCGGATCAGCACCGCATTTGTCTTCAGCTTGATGCAGAAAGTCAGGGAGCGCGCGCACTCGAGAATCTCGAAGAAATCCTTGCGTAAAAAAATCTCGCCGCCGCTGAAGGTGAGGATGAACACTCCGGCTTCCGCCATCTCCTTCAGCAGATTCTTTATTTCCGCCGTGGTCATCTCCCCATGATCGTCGTGATCGAGATAACAGTGAACACACTGCTCGTTGCAGCGGTAAGTGAGGTCGAGTTGCGCGCTGAAAGGAACGCCCAACCGCAGCGCCCGCTCGCCCATCTCTCGCAACAAAGCGCTCATCGTTGTCCCCGAACCGGCGCGTCCGGCTTCACGATCGGTTGTTCTGAGATCAGCAGAATGCCATGCTTGGCCAGGTTTTCCGCCAGCTCTTCCGCATCCCGCATCGCATCCTCGGGCTTTACTTCGAACTCGGTGCAGATGCGCCGTTCCACGATCTCATCCAGTGGGGTTGCCCCATCCGCCGCCTGCCAGAGAATAGTGGCCGTCGGGTTCAGCGTAAAAAGCGTCGAATCGTGGCCGGACATCACCAGCATTTCTTCACCCAGCATGCGGGCGGCAATTCGCGGACTGCGTGCAACATACATTCTCTTATTCGTCTCCATATGTACCTTTACCCAATCAACTCCCAGACGCGCACACCCGGCACAAATGTAAGCCTGCGAACCGGCACGCGATGGACGAAGTCGCACGCAGCTTGAAATGCCCGATGAACAAACTCCGGATCCTCGGCAAAGAAAAGAATATTGCCCAACAACTCACGCCCCGCATCAGCTTCACCCACAGGGTCGATACGATTCTCCGGACCCTGCGCCAGCAGATACAGCACAGCCACCGGCGCCGATACATTCTCGCCCAGCTTCGCGAACTCCCCGTTGAAAGGCGTACCGTACGCCACGTATCCGTCGCCTTGCTTGCGCACGTAGGAAATTTCATCGGTTAGCAAAGTCGCGTCCGCGGGCGCGAGTCTCGAGATCGTCGTCTTCCCCGCGCCGGAAACACCGGCAAACAGAAATGCTTTCCCGTTGCGAATCGCGCTGGCCGAGTGCACAAGAAATCCTCCCGACTCGGCAAGCACCAGGGTGTGAACGATGCGCAGAACAGCGTCGATGGAGTACGGGTTCGCCGATTGGCGAATGCTGCCGCGTCGCATGGCCGGGTCCCATTCGGCTCGAAAATCCCCGCGCTCCAGCAACCATCGGCCCGCGCTCTGTATCACTCGGACAGGCGCGTCCCGCTCCATGCCCGATGGCGCTGTTAGGTCAACATCGAGATCGAATTCCGTGATTCCCTCATCGCTTACGAAACCGGCATAGCGATTCTGTAACATTTCGAGAAAAGACGCGTCCGTCGTGTTAACGCGGACGGGAACGCCGCCGATGGCGATTACTACGCTGTAGCTTTCGACTTGTGTGGCTAATGCTTGTGTAGCTAACACTTGTGTACCTAAAGATGTCACAAAAGAATCCACTCCTTAAGCCAGGTGAGTTCGGCGCATCCGATTCAGATATACGAGAGCGCGCGCCGCGGGAACAGAACGCCGGACAACTTTTGCGACAACGTTGCCGATCACGCCCAACTCCGTGGGCACCGTCATCAACCTTCCTCCCCGGATCAGGTAAGCAACCCTCCCCAGCAACTCATTCCCGACCACGGGACGGTCCGGAGCGGGCAGCGCGTCCCCTTGCGTAATCCATTGATGACTCTCGGCGTCATCCACTTTGTCTACCACGCGATGAGCGCAGAGCCTGCCCTCGCGCCCAACCAGCACCAGATCTCCGATGCGCACTTGATCTTGAGTGACGCGCTCGACCACCAATGTTTCCCCAGGCCAGACGGAAGGCAGCATGCTCCAACCCGTCGCAGCGAAACGAAGCGTGCCGAACGAGCGCAAGACTTCCGCCGCAAGTTCGCACTTTAACGTGCTTCCTGCGTCGGATGTTGAGAATCCACCTTGCTTCATGAGGCGGAGAGATTTCCAGTCGTACAATTGCCTTCGGCGCCGGTTTTGCCACAGGTAAGAGCTGATGTAACGAAAACTATTTCGTAGCGAAAATCCGGCTTCGCGTAAGGTTTTTTCTCGACAGCCGCGACCTGCGGCTCTTCGTTCGATGGATTATTCATGTTCATATATGACCGTCCCTTCGCCTACTTCAACGCCGATTGCGACGCCTGTACCGCGCAGCCGCCCGTTCCGCCGGAGGTGGTACACGTCTGGTTGCCTAGAGTGGAAAAGTATACCTGAGACGCGCCCGGCAAAGTCTCTACTGTATTGTCGATGATAAATCCGCTCGTGCCTCCGACCGACTCAAGAGCAGCGCTCGGCAAAACACCGGCATTCTCCCAGGTCACTGTGCCATCTGCGGTAAGAGCGCCAGCGGTTGTCCCCCAGGTGGGAGCGGTGCCATTTGAAGTCCCCGCCACGGCCACGATCTCGACATTGCCGTTACTGTCAATAATGCGGGCATGCAACGTGTATGTTTGGGTGGCTGCCCAATTCGCCAGCGCGGTGACCGTTGTGGCCCCTTGGTTCAAAAAGGTGACGGTGCCATTCACCGTGGTCGCACCCACCACGTTCGACCATGTGGCTGGAGGAGTGGCCCCCGAGGTGCCGGCCACGGTAACCACATTGATGTAGAGAGTGTTGTTCGCCGTTCTCAGGACCAGGATCTCCTGACCCACCTTGTAGGCTGTCGAGGCCTGCCACGGCATATCCACAAAACTCAGAGCGCATCCCTTCGCAGCACAAAGAGTTGGGTGCGCGTTATTTTGCACGCCAAAGAAAAGCCGCTCGGCGGCACCTCCGGTGGCATTTGGGTTCGAGACGTCCGTCACGGGAGAGCAAGCAGGAGCCTTCCCCGCGGGAGTGAGCGCTGCAACCGCTGCGGGCGTGCCTAAAACACCGGCCAGAACAGGCACCCGGTACAGCGTCGGGTCAGCCCCTGTGTTGCCGCAAACATACAGGTTCCCTGTGCCGTTTGCCGAGTTTTCGAAAGTGCTGTCGAAAGCGCCAAGGTACATAGGATTTGGATTTGTTCCGGTCACAGTGCTCGTTCCAACTTGCACCTCCGATCCCGTGCTTCCGGCCGAAAAGGGATCGCTGAGCGCGTAAACCGCGGCACAGTTAGCTCCGCCGGTGCAACTTCCCGTGCCGTCGCTGGAAGCGAACGCGTACACCACGCCCGCCGTTGAATCGACGAATGGGCCTTGTTCGAAGCCCACACCAAAATCCAACTGGCCAGACTTGGTTACGCCGGCGGTCGGGGTGACCATATACAAATACCCCCCGGCGTCTCCAACAAAAACGTTCCCTGATTTGGAGTCGTTCACCGGCTCGCCGAGAGCATTCGGATTAGACGGATTCAACTCAACCGGCCATCCTCCCGTTCTCACTTCGGCAGGAGGTCCTTTGAACACCGGTGTGAACTTGTGGAGCCAACCGTGGCTATCCCCGACCCAACCGACGTCAGTAGCGTAATCGTAGAAGAAAGATGACGTGGTATCGTTGGCGGGCGTCCCTGAGCTATTGGTCAACAATTTGGTGGTCATGCAGGGAGGCGTGAGGCAGGATACATACATGGCCGAAGACTCACCCGTGAGCGTCTTTGGACTGCCAACCCTTTCGGTTGTCGATGCCGCCCATTTCAGCAGGACGAGACTCCCTTCCAGCCCAGGGTTGGTCTGTACAAACGCCAACTGCGTGCCGTCGTCCGAGTACACCGGAGAAGTCAGGATCTGGCCGCCGGTATTGTAGGCCCAGTAAGTCATAGGCACCGTGCCGGTACAGCCGGAATAAATATTGTCATACGCCAAAATACTGGCTTGGGTGCTGGAACCTTCGAGGCCAGTGCCGTAAATAACGAAATCGGGCTGCGGCGCGCTGGCGCAATTGGCCGTCGAGAGAAGAAATGTGAACTTCGCGGGGTAATTGGTTGCGCCAACGCTGGCTCCGCTGCCCAAGTCCTCCTGCCAGTCTCCCGGGCTGGCGTCCACACCAGAGTGCAACACCTCCACGCCGCTACTCGACCCCGAAGAAAACGAGTCGCCAGTCTCCGCAGCCGGCGACAAAATCGGCAGTTCTCGCCGATACCGCTGCTGCCAATAGCGGGGATCCTTTTCCACCCGCTCGGCTTGTTCCTTTGTGGCCGGCTTGGAGAAAATCACGTGGCGATGGGTCCAGTCGTTCGGTAGGGGGATCGTGGTCTCCGGACCCGGAACACTCTGTCCTGACAACACCGGAGATCCGATGAGCACTGTGAGAATTGAGACACCCAACCACAATGAGCCCCGCTGGTTCTTTCTCATTTTTCTCCCTGATCCTTGAGGACGCGGACACGGCCAGATCATAAGCGGTTGCGACCGGGCCCTCCGCCCGTCTGCTCTTGAAGTCCTAGCTGGCTGGTTGGAAAGTCATCATACACCCGGGCAATTGGCGGAAACCGCCAAATTTTGATGGGTTTGGGGGCAGATTTCCACAGACATTTCCACTCGACTGGCGCCGAATCTCACAAGACGAGCGCGCCCTACGCCCACTCGTCTCTCCGCAAACTTTCCACTCGTCTGTCCGGATGTTCATCCAGAAAAGCTCATCCAGAAAAAGTTCATCCGGAAGAAGTTCAATCCGGAAGAGGAGAGGTTGGAATCTGCTGCGCTTTGCCGCGGAGTTCTTCGAACAGGATGGTGCTCAAGTATCGTTCTCCGAAGGATGGCAGCACAACCACGATCAGCTTCCCCTTATTTTCCTCACGCCGCGCCACTTTCAGCGCGGCCGTCACCGCTGCTCCGGAAGAAATCCCCACGAAGAGGCCTTCCTCAAGTGGCATCCGCCGAGCCATCCGGATCGCTTCCTCGCTGCTGACCTGAATAATCTCGTCGATGTAATCGGTACGCAGAATGCGCGGCACAAAACCGCCGCCGATCCCCTGAATCTTATGCGGTCCCGGCTTTCCTCCAGAGAGCACCGCACTCTCCGTCGGTTCCACGGCAATCGCTTTGAAGGACGGCTTCTTCGGCTTGATATATTCGCAGACGCCCGTGATCGTCCCGCCCGTTCCAACGCCAGAGACCAGAAAGTCGACTCGCCCATCAGTGTCAGCCCAAATCTCCGGCCCAGTGGTCTCGAAGTGAATCTTAGGATTTGCCGCATTGTCGAACTGTTGCAGCATGTAACTGTTCGGAGTTTTCGCCACTAATTCTTCCGCCTTAAGGATCGCGCCCTTCATCCCTCTCGGCCCCGGCGTCAGCACGAGTTCCGCGCCAAAAGCCAGCAGCAGCACCCGCCGCTCCAGGCTCATCGTTTCCGGCATCGTGAGGATCAGTTTGTAGCCTTTCACCGCAGCCACAAAAGCCAGGCCAATTCCAGTGTTGCCGCTCGTGGGCTCGATCAGCACCGTCTTCCCCGGCTGAATCCTTCCCGCACGCTCCGCGTCGAGGATCATGCTCGCGCCGATGCGGTCCTTCACGCTGCCCACCGGATTCTGGCTCTCCAACTTTGCCACCACCTCGGCCACGCAGCCCTCCGTAACTTTGTTAAGCCGCACTAGCGGAGTGTGGCCGATCAGTTCGATAACATCCTTTGCGATCTTCATGGCTTTGCGCCTCCGAGCCCTGGCAGGATGACTTTGAGAATCTAAAATAGCAGTAAGTCTACTACTCTAGTAGCCTATTATCCAGCATTGTCAAAGAAAAACGAATACGCCTGCACCGCGGCCCACGATTCAGAATGTTACGATATTGCTCACTCGTGAGATCGCGGCGTCGCCCGCGAACCGGAGGAGAACATGGCTAGCTTACAAGCCCTCTGTACATCTGCGAAAAAAAAGTCACGGNNTTCGGGAGTGACTCGGACAACCGTCTCAATCACCAGTGGAGTCTCGGCGATAAAGAGAAACAGAATCTCCGCAAACTAATCGACCTTATGGTGCGGGAGAAGATCAGACTCGGCCATAAATCTTAGGACGCCCATGCGTGTTCGCAAAACCGAAGAGAAGGCGGTGCCTCCATCCCTTTAAATGCGGCGAGTTAGAATAAGGTATGCAGCGGGAAGGCAGCGCTACCATGACTCACGACACCATCACAATCTCGCCGGGATCGCGCTTTCGATACGCCATGATGCTGGCTATCGTTGCGGATGCACTCCAAATTGTCGTTTTTCCTTTCTTCGTGGAAGGCGCTCTATCCCCCGCTGATGACATACTCGATTTCGGCGTTGGCGCCATGATGGTTCACCTTCTTGGCTGGCATTGGGAATTTCTGCCATCGTTTCTTGCCAAGCTCGTACCCGGCGTCGATTTAGTGCCTTTCTGGACGATGGCTGTCGCCAACGTCTATCGGAAATCGAAGCAGATCGTAGTCGCCACAGAAGAAAGGCGTGGCGAACACCCGGAGCTAACCGACGGCCAAGATCCGTAGATCTGAATCAGAATCGGCCTTTTTCGCGTGCTGCGAGCGATTCGCCCCTCGGGCACTGAACAGATTCCATTACTGCGGCCCCATACAACCTTTTAAATTTTCCCTGCAACTAATTTACTAGTTGACAATCCCATACTTGAACCGTCTAATGCATTGGGACGATATCTCACGTTAAGGAGCGCTGATTTTGCCCCCCAGGAAGTCTCCAACTCTGACTGAAGCTGAATTGCGGCTTATGGAAGTTCTCTGGCAGAAAGGGCCAGCCACGGTGCAGCAAGTCGTTCAGGATTTGCCCGAAAAAGCGCCGCTGGCTTACAACTCTGTTCTGACCACGATTCGGATCCTGGAAAAAAAGGGCTATGTGAAGCACGTGAAGGATGGACGCGCTTACCTTTACACCCCATTGGTCGAGCGCCAGGAGGCCACCCGTTCCGAGATTCGCCGCCTGGTGAACCGTTTCTTCGGCAGTTCTCACGAACTCCTCGTGCTTAACATCCTCAAAGACGAGAGCGTCGACGCGGCGGAACTGAAGCGCCTGCGAAAAATGCTGGAAGGGAGCGAGTGATTCGATGGCGGTAGCAGGTCACTGGCAGGTTCTGGCTCAGATTTTCGCCGACAGAATGCTGAACGGCGCGCTGGAAGGCATCGTCCTCGCACTGTTCGGTTGGATCCTGGTACGCGCTTTCCGTAGGCAAAACTCCAGCACCCGATTCGCGGTCTGGTTCTCCACCCTGGTGGCCATTGCGGCGTTGCCTTTCTTCGGCGGCATGGGAAACGCTGGTTCCGGAGCCTTTACCAGTGCCACGCACTCGGCGCTGCGCCTGCCGGGTTCCTGGGCGGTTGAGATTTTCGTTATATGGGCAGTCGTTGCCAGCGCGGGCCTGGCGAAAATTGGCTTTGGCTTTTGGCAATTGCGAAAATTGCGTAGCAGTTGCGCGGTAGTAGATCCAGCCAGCCTGGATCCTCTTCTCCGCGACACGGTGAATCAATTCGGCGCCTCTCGCCAGGTAATGATCTGCAGCTCTGACCGCGTCCGCGTACCCGCGGCCGTCGGTTTCATGAAACCGGCGATCATTCTTCCGGTGTGGGCTCTGCAGGAGTTGTCTCCGCTCGAACTCAATGCCGTTCTATTGCATGAGTTGGCGCACCTGCGCCGCCGGGATGATTGGACCAACCTGGCTCAGGAAATCCTGAGAGCGCTTTTCTTCTTTCATCCTGCGCTCTGGTGGGTCGGGCGTGGATTGTCATTGGAACGGGAAATGGCTTGCGACGATTTTGTGCTGGCCGGCACTTCGAATCCGCGCGCGTATGCGCAGTGTCTGGTATCGGTCGCAGAAAAGAGCTTTTTGCGGCGTGGGTTAGCCTTAGCGCAGGCCGTGGCGGGACAGATGCAAGAGACCACTCGGCGAATCATCCGAATTCTCGATGTGGACCGCCCCACTGCCACCCAAGTTTGCAAGCCCGCTCTCGGCTTGGTAGCCGCATCTTCAGCGCTATGCTTGCTATTGCTGCCTCATGCCCCCAGGCTGGTTGCATTTGAGGGCAAGGATCTCTATTTCTCGGCATTCGCTTCCGCCGTAGTTCCGGTGCCGGTTGCGGGAGTTGGAGCAGGAGCGGGAGCAAGGATGATTCCGGCGTCGTTTCATAGCCGCGCTTCCGATTCCCCAATTGCAAAAAATGTTCCCTCGCGATCTGATCTCGCGCACGCTGTACGACCGCAGCCAAGGGACATTCACCATCATGATGCCACGCCAATCGACGGCGCGAATGCAAGTTTGGTCGCGCGTCAGAACAATTCTCCGCGCCAGACGAATGTCAGCTATACCAATTCTGTCCAAGACGTCACCTATCCAACACCGGTTTTTCTCGTGATCCAGACCGAGGAGGTCGACAGCAATGGCCGGGTGTGGAGCATCAGCGTACTGCGCTTGACGGTATTTCATCCTGTCGTTCGCCAAATCCAGAAGGGAATTATCCCGAAAACCACTTAACCAAGTTTGCTCGGCTAAGAGTATTTTTGCGCTTTAAGAAACTAAATAATTAGTTGTACACAAGGAGAACACGCAAATGAAAACCTGGTTCAGCAAGAACCTCCTGACACGCCGCCTGATCGTGCCCGTAATGGCCGTCGCGCTGGCATTGTCGTTCACCACTTACGAATTCACCAAACCGGCGTACGCCAGGGGACCAGTCGCCTCTCCCACCGCTACGCCTCTCGACGACAACAGCGTCAGCGCATTGCTTTCGCTCGACCAAGCTATGGAAACCCTGGCTGCGCGCGTCACGCCGGCGGTCGTAAACGTTGCCGTCACGTCTCACTCCAAAGCTGAAATGGCGGACGGCCAAATGCCCGACCTGCCCGAGGGCGTGCCTCCCATGTTCGCGCCATTCTTTAACCACCAGATGAAGCCGCCAACCCAAATCGAGCACGGCATCGGCAGCGGCGTGCTCATCTCGCCCGATGGCTATATCGTCACCAACAACCACGTGATCGACGGTGCCGTCGACATCAACGTCACGCTGAAGGATCGCCGAATCATGCACGCTAAACTCATCGGTGCTGATCCCCTCACGGACCTCGCCGTAATCAAAGTGGACGGAACCAATCTTCCCAACGCACCTTGGGGAAATTCAACTTCACTTCGCCCCGGCCAGACCGTCCTCGCCTTCGGCAATCCTTTTGGCTTCCGCTTCACCGTGACCCGCGGCATCGTCAGCGGCTTGAATCGTCCCAATCCCTTCTCCCAGAATCGCCGTTCGCCGGGAAGCTTCATTCAAACCGACGCGGCCATCAACCCAGGCAACTCCGGCGGCCCGCTCGTGGACGCGCGCGGCGAGGTGATCGGTATCAACACTTTCCTCGTCTCGTCTTCGGATAGTTTTTCCGGCATGGGATTCGCCATTCCCACGCAGATCGTCCGTCCCACAGTCGAAGCCTTGATCCGCGACGGCAAGGTCACTCACGGTTACATGGGCATCGGCATCAGCGATGTGACGCCGGAGAACGCCAAGTTCTTCCACGTCGAAAATAATGAAGGAGCCGTGATCAGCCAGGTCGAAAGCGGTTCGCCAGCCGAGAAGGCCGGACTAAAAGTCGGAGACGTCATCACCGAACTCGACGGCCAGAAAGTCAGCGACGCCAGCCAACTTCAGATCGAAGTCGGACAAAAGCAGCCCGGTTCGAGCATCAAGCTGGAAGTCCTGCGCGATGGCAAGTCCAGCAGCATTCCAGTGACCCTGGAGGCAATGGGCAGCCGTGACAAAGACGGCAAAGAAATCGCCGCCAACGGTCACGGCAAAGCGCGCTGGGGCATCGGCCTCACAGACATCACTCCCGAATTGCGCGAGCAACTGCAAGCCTCGAATGATGTCCACGGCGCAGTCGTCGAGCAAGTCCAACCCGGCAGCGCCGCCGACAACGCCGGCCTGCAACGCGGTGACGTAATCGTCGAAGTAAATCGTCACCCCGTGCAGAACGCAGCCGATGTGCAGAAAGCCTTGTCCGCGGTACCAAACGGACAAGACGCACTCGTCCTCGTCTGGTCCAGCGGTGGAACAACTTTCCGCGTGCTCCATGCCGCCGCCGCCAACGAAGACAAACCCGGGATGTAACGTCCCTCAGCTCCCTATGACCGGGGCCCCATTTCTCGCGCGTTATGTGCGCGAGAAGTGGGGCTTCTCGTTTTGCACTCCGGTCATGTTGCAAAGTAGGGACCAAGCTATAGACTTCACAAGAATCTCTTCGGTCTCAGAGGTGCGATCGATGCCGACGAAAGTGAAGTTTTTTCACCTGGCTGTGTCCCTGACGCTGCTCGGATACCCGTTATTGAGCGGAACGCAAACATCGAAACCCACCCTCGATACTTACATTTCCCAAAGTGTCGTCGAAGCTAACAATCCGAATTTCTTAACAATTGAAGAATGGACCAGCAAGCACCCGGACGACATTGTGCAATCCCCGGCGGACAAGGGCAGCGATTACGGCTCGGGAATTACCTGGGACCTAAAACGGCCCGAACAACAGGAAAGAAAGCTGCAAGGGCGCTGGTGCCTCCGATCCAATGCTGAGATTGATCTTGCCGAAGGAGTACACGTTCGGCGCATCGCGCTCTTCTACCAGCCGCTGGCCGAACAAATCTACGGAAAGCCTCTACTGCCTCTGCCTACAGAGACGGGCGAGGCGCTTCGAAACCACGGGTGCAGACTGGTCAGGATTCTTCATGAATTCGATGGAGGTTCCGAACCGCAGAACCTTGTCGAAACCATCGCCAAGCAATTGCCCGGGAGGCGTGACGAGGAGCCGGGAAGGCTGATCGAGTTTGCCAGAGACGTTTACTGGAATCCGGTTTATTCCATTGACAAATCCGGCGACCCTTTTTACTTCCATTTCTTGTTCATCCGCAACCCTAAGGTGGCCCGTCCCGAAGATCGGCCCGCTGTTCTGCTGGAATGGCAGGGTGGGACTTTGGACTATGGTCAGCCCGAACCAAACAAGACCATAAACCCTGAGGCAGGTCAGCCTTGGCTCGCCATGCGCGCGGCCATGCTCGCCCGGCTACCATCGGGCCCCACACTCGACATGCTCTCGTACTTCGCTCCTCAAGTCGGCGACTACTGGGAGCAGGCCCCGCTGCGATGCCACAAGCAATTGATTCCCATCGTGCGCACGTGGCTTGATCTCGCTGCGCAAAGCGGACCGGAACAGCATATCGCTGCTCTTCTGCTCGCCGATCAAGTGCTCGGTCGCCTTGGGGAGTGCGAGGAATTCTCCACTTCGGGTTCTTACGTTCCTCCAGAAGAAGAGAAAACTGACGCCGAGGACAACGATGTCTTGATAAAGGAGCTGCAAGAGTTGGACATTCGGACCGAGACCAGCGCTCATCTTGGCAACACCTCTTACACCGGAAATCTACTGGAGAAGGCTCTGAAGCTGGCACCCGAGGGAGCCATGAGTGAACTGGCGCACATGGCCTCACTCGACAGACGATGCCGGTGGGACTTCAACGCCGACGCTACGGATTGTACGAACATCATCAAAGAAGGGGAGAGTTTCTTGTCGCATTTTCCGGAAGGCGAATGGACGCCCAGTGTGCATCTAATCCTGGCCGAGGCCTACACTTTAACCGCGGCAAACCCGGACGAGCCTTACGCCCCAATTTCGGATTCTCAAAGGGCAGAGTGGCAAAAGAAAGCGGCAGCTCACTACCGCGCGTGGTACGCAAAGAGCATGAACGATCGCGACCGCGCACTGGTATGGGAAGAAATCTGGGGCATCGACGCAGGCATGGGACCCCGGCTGATGCTCCCCTACGTATTTCAACGGTAAAACAGAGTCAGCTGTACGCAGCTAAATCGAAAAGCCTTTGGTCCACCGGAGGACCCATTTTCCGCGTGCTGCACCCCACTGCCGCCAACCAAGACAAGCCGGCCATGTAACGCGATGTAAAGATGGTCGGACCCTTTTCCTTCGGTGCTCATCCGTCGCAGACTGCAAATCTACTTTTCGTCCATGCCGCCATGATGAGTTCCTGCATCCAATGCTCGGAAAACAACGTTCATGGATAGGACCACTATGCCCAACCCCAGCAAAACCCCCTCTCTCATTCTTCTGGCCGCATCCCTCGCGCTAGCCTTCGGACTCGCCTCCTGCAACAACAACCCAGCCCCGGACAACAGCGCGCAAACGCAACCGGCGCAGCCCGATCAGTCGCAGCCGCAGCCGCAGGATCCAGCCGCCGCCGCCAACCTGGCCCCCGCCAGCGACACGCAAGCCACTGGAACCGCCGACCAGAACTATACGAATGACGACTACGACGCCGACGATCAGGATGCCAGCTACGGACAAGAGGATCTGCAAGCGCAAGATCCCCCGCCCGCGCTCCCGGAATATTCGCAGCCCGATTGTCCTGGCGATGGCTATCTGTGGACGCCCGGCTATTGGAGCTATGCTTCACAAGGCTATTACTGGGTGCCCGGCGCATGGGCGCGCCCGCCCCAGGTGGGTTATTTGTGGACTCCCGGCTATTGGGGATCTACCGGCGGCCGCTATCGTTACCATTACGGTTATTGGGGCCGGCATGTCGGCTACTACGGCGGTATTAATTACGGTTTTGGCTACGTCGGTGCCGGTTATCAGGGCGGCTACTGGAACGGAAATCGTTTCAACTACAACCGTTCCGTCAACAATATAACCATCACCAATGTTCAGGTCTATAACCGAACTGTAACGAACACCGTCATCATCAACAACACCACCGTCAACGTCACCAACAGCCGCGCCAGCTACAACGGTCCCGGAGGCATCACTCGCCAGCCTCTTCCGGCTGAAGTCGCTGCCACGCGCGAGCAGCGCATTCCTCCCATGACCACGCAGATCCAAGCGCGGCAGCAAGCCTCACAGAACCGCCAGCAGTTCGCCTCCGTCAATAAAGGACGCCCAACGCTTCTTGCATCGGCCAAACCCATCCCCGAAGGCAAACCGATCGCACCGGTAATCCCCGCCCGCGCCGCGGCCGCCCCCCGACCAGCAGCGCCGAACGCGCAACCCAATCGCGCCGAGCCCGCTCCAGCTCGTACGGCAACTCCCGCACCGGCATCTCGGCCCGCTACGCCAAATCGTCCTGCACCAGCTCCCGCTCACACGGCAGCTCCTACAGCTTCAAAGCCCGCTGAACCCGCGAGGAGAGCAGCAGAGCCGTCGCCCGCTCCCAAGCCTGCTGCACCAGCGAAGCCTTCTCCTGCGCCCAAGGCGCGCACTCAGCCCGCGCAACCGGCCGCTCATCCGCAGCCGGCAAAACCAGCAGCGGCGCCAAACAAGCCAGCACCAAAACCTGAAGCCAAGCCATCGACTCCGCCTGCGGCTGAAAAGCAGGCGCAACATCCGGCGCCGGCTAAACCGAAAAGTCCGCCGCCAAAAAAGCAGACGGAAGAGGAAAAGAAGAATCCGGGCTAAATCAATATCGCGGGCGGGCCCATGCTTTGGCGTTCTGTGCGAAAGCATGGAGCCCGCGTTATGGGCCGCAGTTCTCATATCGACTGCTTGTAAGTGATTCAAGGAAAGGATTTTACAAGANNGGCTGTAACCTTTCATGTCCAATCCAACCATTCCCAACCAAAGCATTCCTGAATCGCCCACCACCGAAACCACCGAATCGTTCAGCGAGCTGTTCTCGCAGTACGAGAAGAGCCATTCGCACAAGCGCAATAACGAAGACGGCGGCAAACAACTCGAAGGAACGGTAATCGCCATCTCCACCGATTCCGTAATCCTCGACATCGGATACAAAAGCGAAGGCATTCTCCCGCTCGCGGATTTCCAGAACGCCGGCGAACCCGTGAAGCCCGGCAATAAGCTGCTGGTCTCCGTCAAAGGCCGCAATCCCGAGGGATACTACGAACTCACCCGCGCCAAAGTCGAGCGCCCCAAAGATTGGTCCGCATTGGAGAAAGCTTTCGCCGACAAGGCGACGATTGTTGGCACTGTAACCGGCGTCATCAAAGGCGGCCTCAGCGTGGACGTTGGAGTGCGCGCCTTCATGCCCGCTTCACGCAGCGGCGTGCGCGACGCCGCCGAGATGGAGAAGATGGTCGAGCAGGAAATCCTCTGCCGCATCATCAAGCTCGACGTAGCCGATGAAGATGTTGTCGTCGACCGCCGAGCCGTGCTCGAAGAGGAAGAACGTTCTGCAAAGAACCGCCGCTACGCAGAAATGAAGGAAGGCGATACCGTAATCGGCACTGTCCGCAGCCTGACCGATTACGGTGCTTTCGTCGATCTGGGCGGAGTGGATGCCTTGCTGCACGTGAGTGACATTGCTTGGAGCCGCGTGAATAAAGCGGCCGACGTGCTTTCCATAGGTCAGCAGATCGAAGCGAAAGTCCTGAAGATCTCCTCTGACGCGGACAAGCGCCGCATTTCTGTCGGCATGAAACAGTTGCTGCCGCATCCCTGGGATGCTGTGCCTGGAAAATACAACGTCGGCGAGCGCGTGCGCGGCACCGTCACGCGCGTCGCCGAGTTCGGCGCGTTCGTCGAGCTCGAGCCAGGCATCGAAGGCCTGATCCACGTTTCAGAAATGTCATGGGGAAAGAAATTGCGGAGCGCCAGCACGCTGGTAAAGCCCGGTGAAATCGTGGACGCCGTTATTCTCGGGATTAATGCTGCCGAGCGCCGAATGTCGCTGGGATTGAAACAAGCACTTGGAGATCCGTGGGCCGATGCGGCGCAGAAGTTTGCCGCGGGCACGGTCATTGAAGGGCCAGTCGTCAGCATCACCAAGTTCGGCGCCTTCGTGCAGCTCTCCGAAGGCGTCGAGGGCATGATTCACATCAGCGATATGAGCGCGGAGAAGCGCATCAATCATCCGCAGGAAGTGCTGAAGGTTGGTCAGTTGGTGAAGGCCCAGGTGCTGGCGGTCGATACGGAGAAACGCCAATTGCGCCTGGGTATAAAGCAACTTGTTCCCAGCGGCTTGGATGAATACATCGCGGAACACAAAGAAGGCGATGTGGTCACCGGCCGCATGATGGAGATTTCGGGGAGCCATGCGAGCGTGGAACTAGGTGAAGGCATTCAAGCTAGTTGCCGCCTGGATACTGCAACTCCCACGGCGGAAAAAGAAAGACGCAGCAACACGCCGTCCCCAAAGCCGGATTTATCTTCGCTGGGTTCCATGCTGCAAGCGCGCTGGAAGGGCAGCACGCCCGGAAACAGCGCTAAGGCGGAACCGCTTCGCAACGGCCAAATCCGCAACTTTCGTATCGCAAAGATCGATCCTGCGGCGAAGAAGATTAGTTTGGAATTGGCGTGATTCGAATCGGCATTCTCTAGAGACAAAACTCCACGCAACCCGAGCCATCTTCGCCGCTGCATCGTGAGGAAGCCCTGCCCACACGTACGCCTGCGCCAGGTCATTGTGCAGCGCGGCTTCCTGCGGACGGTTGGCGACTGCCTGCTCGAAAAATGGTATGCTTTCTGCGAATCTACTTTGTTTGAATATTGCAACAGCGAGGTTGGTCTCGGCAGAAGGATGATTTTCTTATGATGAGGAATCAGCAAGGCAGTGCCGCAGTTCAGGTGGTCTGGGTTCTAACCGGCATCGTGGTAATGGTCGTCGCACTTCTGCTGTTGAAAGATTTGCGGCCCGGCTCTCCCGTAGTGTTTAAGACGCCATATCAGGCGGTTCTACTGACCAACGGTTCTGCGTATTTTGGCAAGCTCGATGGCTACGGCACGCCTCGACCCGTGCTGAAAGAGGTTTACTACATCGTCAGTCAGACCAATCCCGAGACCAAGCAGACCAATAATGTTCTGGTCAGGCGGGGAAAAGAACTCCACGAACCTGGCGACATGCATCTGAACCCCAACCAGATTCTGTGCGTCGAGGACGTAGGCCCGAATTCTAAAGTGGCTCAACTGATCGCCCAGCAGCAAGGACATTAAACTTCAGCAATGGCACCTGGGAGAACAGGACTGCGTCGGCCTCTCTGACCTGTTCCTAATCCATCTCCCGCATCTGCCCATCTGCCGCGCGCATGCCCGCGCCCGCTGCGAGCGAAGACTCTTCCTTCTTCTTCTGCCAGTCAGCCTCGGCCAGCACTGTGATCGCTTCCAGTTTCTTCTTCTTCAATCCCGAGTTGATTCCCGGCAGATCTTTCTGGGCAAGCTTCTGGAAGTCATCGATCACATCCTGTAGCTCGTGACCCAGCGACTCGGTGCGAGCCACCTGGTAGTCCGTGGGCTTTCCGTCGTATCCCGCTACCGCGCCATAGAGTTGTCCAAGATGTTCCCGGATTCGCTCTTCGCCGGTAATCATGCCGCCTTCTTTAGTAGCGACGATCTTCGATCGCAAAGTGTCGCAATCGGCGGCGAGTTGCTGAAGTTGTTTGCGCAATGGATCTTTCTCCGCCAGCTTGGCTGCGCGTGCGTTGGCTGCATCGCGCACTCCCTCGATTGCCGCCACGCCGTACGTCATGTGCTCGAGTTCCCTGTAGATTTTCATCGAAAGTTCGAACTCCGCCTTGCGCTCCTCGATCGAATACTTCGCGCGCGGATCAATTGCGACGTCCAATTGCTCGGTATAAGTCTGGTCGCCTTTGGTGAGTTTCACCGTATACTTGCCCGGCAAAACGCGCGGCCCCTGTGCCGCTTCAAACAGCGCCGACGCTGCCGGAGCCACCGCCGGCGGCTTCACTCGCATTCCCCATCCAGCGCGGTTTAATCCGCGGTGCTTGCTGCCGGCAACCGTGTCCACCAGCTTGCCGTCCTGATCGAATATTTCGATCTTCAAATCTCCGAAAATATGCCGGCCCTTCTGGTAGTAGGTGATCTGCGCATCCCCGGGACGGCTTCTGCCAGTGAAGGTCTCGTCGCCCTCTGGCCAGCCTCCGAACACATCGAAATATTGGATCGATGGCCGCCCTGGAAGCAGCGTCGCGTCTTTCGTCATTACGTCCGGTGTAAGCGCGCGCAGCGGCGAAATATCATCCACAATCCAGATGCCACGTCCATGCGTAGCCAGTACCAGATCGGATTCACGCGCTTGCACCACAATGTCGTCTACTGGCACAGCAGGAAAGTCCGTTCCCTTGTATTGCGCCCAGCGCTGTCCGCCATCCACCGAAATATAAAGTCCGAATTCGGTGCCCAGGAAAAGCACGTTGCGGTTCACTGTATCTTCCTTGATCACGTGGGCATAGCCGCGCACTCCGCTGTCCAGCGCCGGAAGTGCCGTCCACGTCTGCCCGTAATCGGTTGTCTTGTACACATAAGGCTTCATATCGCCAAAGGTGTGCCGGTCGAACGTGGCGTAGGCGGTCCCGTCATCGAAGCGGCTGGCCTCGATGGTGGAGACCCATGAATTCTTTCCTAACCCGCTTACGTTTCCCACCACATTGGTCCAGGTCTTTGCCCCATCGCGGGTAACTTGAACATTGCCGTCGTCGGTGCCCACCCAAATGATCTGCCCATTCTTCGGCGACTCCGAGATCGAATAGATTGTCGTGTGCATCTCCGCCGATGAGTTGTCGACCGTCACGCCCCCGGATTCTTCCTGCTTCTGCTTCTCCGGATCGTTCGTGGTCAGATCGGGCGAGATCCGATCCCACGACTGACCGTGATCACGCGAGCGAAACAGGAACTGCGCCCCGATGTAGATCGTCCCCTTTTCATTGGGGCTCATGTGAATCGGCGTGTTCCAGTTGAAGCGCAGCTTGCCCTCGCCGTAATTCGGCCAGGGCTTCAAGCCGCGAATTTCGTGTGTATATCGATTCACCCTTCCAATCTCACCACCTTGCGCCTCGGCGTAAACGTAATCGGGATCGGAGGTATCTTCGAACATCCAGAAGCCATCGCCGCCGTACATATTTTCCCAGCGCGAATTAGTCACGCCGCCCGGATACGATGAATCGCCCACCCAGGAACTGTTGTCCTGCAAGCCGCCGTAAACGTGGTACGGGTCCGCGTTGTCCGTGCTCACGTGATAAAACTGCGAAACTGGCAGGTTCATCTGGTGCTTCCAGCGATTGCCCCCGTCCTCGCTGCGCCACAATCCGCCATCGTCACCGGCGATTACGATGTTCGTGTTCTTGGGATCGATCCACACGTCGTGAAAGTCGCCGTGGTCGTTGCCAGAAACCACGTTGAAGGTTTTTCCTCCATCGTTGCTCAGCAGCAAAATTAGATCAGGCTTGAAGATTTTGTTTTCATCCTTGGGATCGACGATTAAATTGCCAAAATAAAATGGACGCCACACCATGTAATTGCTGGCATCGAACTTGGTCCAGGTCGCGCCGCCGTCGTCGGAGCGGTACAGCCCTCTTCCCTTTTCAGCCTCAATGTTGGCATACACAACCTTCGGCTTCGACTCAGCCACCTGCACCGCGATGCGCCCATAAGGTTTCGGCGGCAATCCCTTGGCATTCTTTTCACTGATTTCATTCCACGTTGCTCCCCCGTCCGTGGACTTGAACAGCCCGCTCCCCGGCCCGCCGGAGCGGAACGTCCAACCCTGCCGCCGGAAATCCCACATCGCCGCGTAAATCGTCTTCGGTTCCTGCTTGCTGCGCGCGATCATGGCACAACCACTGGAACCATTCACGCCCGCCAGAACTTTTTTCCAGGTCTTGCCGCCGTCGTTCGTCTGGTAAACTCCGCGCTCGTCGTTGTCGTCCCACAGATGCCCGGTCGCGCAGGCCAGCACGTCATTGCTGTCACTCGGATTCACCAGGATCTTGGCGATGTGCTCACTGTCTTTCAACCCGACGTTGGTCCAGTTCTCGCCGCCGTCGGTCGATTTATAAACCCCATCGCCCACCGACACGCTGTTGCGCGTCCAAGCTTCGCCCGTACCCACCCAAACGATCTTCGAGTTCGATGGATCAATGGCGACCGCGCCGATCGACTGCACGTCTTCACGATCGAAGACCGGCTTGTAGGTGGTGCCGCCATTCACCGATTTCCATACTCCGCCGCTTGCCGCACCCACGAACACTGTAATGCGGCCATTCTCCTCGACCGCATCCAGCGCCGCAATGCGCCCGCTCATGGTGGCCGAACCAATATTCCGTGCCGGCAATCCCGACACGGTTGCCGAGTCGAAACGGTACGGCGCTTGCGCCACAGCCGGCGCCGCAGCGAAGATCATCGTAATGAAGATCATCGTAGTGAAGATCAGCGCAGCTCCGGTGAACCCCGCACTCAACAGCGTTACGAATCGCGACTTATGAGCGGATGCTTTCATGTTTACGAATCCTTTTCCCCACGCTTGATTTTTTTGTTGCGGCCTTCATTTCGCAGATCCCGGCTCGGAGCAAATCTCGATCGGATCAATGAATCCCGACTATGCCAGACTTCTTTTCCTCGGTCTTCAGTGACGCCGGCAGCGCAAAATCCGCGGGATCGATGGTTACATTCGCTTCCATCTTCTGTACCGTGACGGTCTGTGCATCGGGGTGGTTTTTCGGCCCCTGCGACATCGAGAAGGCATACATCACCCCGTTTACCGGCTTATAGGACCCCAGCCCAACCACGCGATCCCGCACCGAGCCCCGGATGAATTGCTGTATCTCCTTGCGAATCTCGATAAAGGTATCGGGATCAAGGTAGTCATAAATGATGTCGCCGTTTTTCAGCGTGATCTTCAACCGTAGAGCATCGTCCCCATCCACCTGGTCGTGGCCTAAAAACTCCACCGTGCTGCCTTTCTCCTTGTAGTCCACTAGCGGCCCGTCGAAATCGCTATCCAGCAGCAGGTCGCGCATGTCGTCCTCGCCCATTAACTCGGGATCTTTCTTCCCCCCAAAAGGTTGGATTTGCCAGCCGGTGGCGCCGTCGTAAGCCTGCACCGCCGTCATTCCCTGCAGCGTAAACGCCTCGCGGATCAGGTCCGGCCGCTGGTTCTCCTGGCTCACGGCCGCAACAAAGCCGCCTCCGCCTTCGAACTTGCCGGTCATGCGGATGGTTTTGATGGCTTTCATTTTTTCCATCCCGCCCCTGGCCTGGATGTTTTTGGCAACCAGTTCGTCGGCGGTTTGAGCAAAGAGAAGCGCAGAAGAACGCGAACAAAACGGAGTGAAGCAGCAGACAGTAAGCAGCACAATCACGGCGTGACGCATCGATCGACTCCTGTTTTTAGAGGAACTTAAAGAACCCGGGAAAACGGGAAACAGTACTGTACTCGGTAGTAGACGTGTTGTTCAAGTGGAGGTGAGCGGAGGAGGGGCGAGGCGGCCCCCAAGGCAAACCCGCTCAAGCGTCGCCCCGGGCGCGAACTGCACTATCGGCGTAACGTTCTCTCCGAAGACCCAAGGCGCGAAAGCCGGCACAGTCACTATCAATGACAGCGCTTCATCCAAGCCGCAGGTGATCGAAATCTCCGGGACCGGAAGTAGCTAAAGAATCGGCGCGCACTGTGACATCCAACCTTGCGATCCACAGCCCCAACCGCAGATCATTCTCACGGGCGCATGCGGACGACGATTTCGTGACGAGACGCGACGCAAGTTAACCCCTTTGTTTCACGGATTTTGATATCTAAGTCCTTTATCGGACGTACTTTGCAGGGAATTTCGCGCTAACGTGATGATTCCAATAAACCAGGGGGGAGGGGGGTATACCCCAAAAAAGGCGCAGGCCGGGCAGCGCCCAGACTGCAGCTCTCAGTGCGTAAACGAAAAGTTCAGCCCGGTCGTGAATATCACATCATTATCCTTCGTGCCTATGGGCGGGTTGGAGACATAGATGTCGTTGAACTGGTTCTGCCAGCCCAGCCACTTGCTGATCTTTGTGACGGTGCCGAAGTCGAACTCTCCCCGATACTGTCCGGCATATCCGCTCGACAAGTCGGGATAGAGATAGAGTTTCTCGGTGATCACGGTAGTCTTGCCCGCCTTGTGCATCAGCTCTTCGCCCAGGGTGAGCGCGGCGAATCGCTGGGTCATGCCATAAGAGGTGTAAGTGGGAGGAATCGTGACCGGCGTGACTACTGTTCCGTTCGAATACGTTTCATGGGTGTAGTTGAGTCCGGCCAGAAAATCCAGTACGGTGCGGTCGGACTTGATGGCGTGGAATCCAATGCCGCCGCCATACAAGCCGCGCAAATCGAGATTCTGCAGCGCGTTGCTCATAAAGTCGGCGCCCACAAAGGCGAAGGTTCGCGGCCCGAAGTTCCGGTCGTACCGAATTCCAGCCGTCACCAGATTGGCCACCGTGCTGGGAGTCGCCAACTGATTATTGGTCTCGATCGAAGTCAGATAGATCGTGATCTTGTCATCCAGCGTAGGATGCACGGCGTTGATCGCCAATGCCAGATTGCTCGTCTGGCTATTGCCGCGGGCCAGCGAAAATCCCACGTCCGCCCCGCCGTTCCAACCACGCAGCAACCCGGGATGCAGCGACTTATCGTAGGCGGCCTGCTCCGCGTCATTGCGGATCAGCACAACATTTCCCGGAGGAACTTCCACCGTGCCGCCCGATTTTGTGGCGACGTCGATTTTCCCATCGCTCGTGGTTACAGGGCCCACAACGGTCTTCTTGTCCGCTGTAGTAACGTGCAATTCTTTCTCGGTGGTGATCTGAGTGATCGCCGCGAACTGCACGGTCACGTCGCCCGCATACTCGGTGTGCAGCACCAGTGTCTTTCCGTCGGACTTCACGATGGTACCGCTCAGGTGGTCACCGTTCTTCAACGTAATCTGATCGGCGAGAGCCGTAGCCGCTAATCCAAGAAACGCCATCAGAACAATCAATAGAACTTTACGCAGCACAACCTACCTCCAGCTTTCAGAGTCAATTTTCACAGCTCAGATGCTATTTGCGCGGCTCGGGACTACTTGGAACGAAACAGGAAGTGACGAGAGGGCGGTGGCTCAATCATAAACAGACACCGCCCGCGAAAGGAACTTCGGTTAGGCTTTGGGTTCCTTATTTTCGGCGGTCTTGCTCTGGTCGGTCGACGCTTGGGGTGGAGTATCCTTCATGCCCTCTTTCAAGGCACGAATCCCTTCGCCCAAGCCTTTCCCCAGTTCAGGTAACTTTTTGGGACCGAAAACCAGCAGGGCAATCGCAAAAATGATAATCAGGTGCGTTGGTTGAAACAAACCCTCAAACATCGGAACCTCCCAAGAACCACACTACTAGATGTTTATACGCTACCGGACGGCTACAAGGAAGTCAAACCTCCCAGCACGGTATCAAGAACCTATGCTTCGCCCCACCCTAACTTATTCTCAACCCCGCCGAGGGCGGGTGCTGTGCTCGAAGTCACAACGTTCCGTAAACGGTAAGTTCCCGTCATGGCCCCAGCCCGTTACTTCCGTGACCTTACCTCCGGNNCCGGAGAGTCGAGTGAAGCGCAAGGGCCTGTCACTATTTTTCTTTCTTCTTAGCGTAGCGCTTGCTGCCCAGTGCAGCGAGACTCAGCCCGTTAACTGCGTTCAATTAATGGCTTGGCTCACGGCCGGGGTACCCAGCGCGCGCCTCGTTCGCATCATTCACGAGCGCGGCCTGGCCGGTGTTCCTGGCAAGGACCAGATTCACCAATTCGAAGCCGCCGGCGCCGATCCCAGCCTGATCCGAACACTCGCGAATCTGAAGTCTTCCGTGGCCAATACCGCAACGTCCGAGATACCCGCGCCACTGTTGAAAGCCGCAGCCGACGCCAAAGCTCAGCATTTTCACGAGGCCGAACTCGATCTGCGCCCCGCCTTAATCTCCGATCCTCAGAATGCGGCGCTGCACTTCGCTCTTGGGGGTATGCTCGTCCGGCAGGAGCGCTGGGACGATGCCTTCGACGAGGTCAGCCTTGCCGCTGAACTCATGCCTGATTTTCCCGAGAATCACAGCAGCCTGGCGTACATTTTCTATCGCCTCGATGACGGTCCGAATGCGATTGCTGAAGCCCGCACCGCCCTGAGCATGGATCCGCAGAATGCCGAAGCCTACCAGTTTCTCGGCCTCGCTCTTTATTCCAACGGACAATACCCCGCTGCCGTACATGCCTTCGGCGAGTCGCTGGCCCGCGATGCCGCCAATCCTGATACTTATTACGATTTGGGCATCACACTGCACGCCGCCGGAAATCAGCACGCGGCCATCACCGCCTATCGCGAGGCCATTCACCTGAACCCAGCTTTCTGGGAGGCTCATTCCAACCTGGCATTGACTCTGCACCAACAAAACAGGCTCGACGAGGCTATCACCGAATATCGCGAAGCCAAGCGTCTTGCGCCCGAGGAAGCCTCCGTTCGCAACAACCTGGGCAACACTTATTGTGACAAAGGCGACTTCGATGCCGCTCTGCTCGAACTGCGCGAACTTTACCGCCGGCATCCCGAGTGGGAACAGGGCCACGCTTGCCTGGCGCGCGCCTACATGTCGAGAAAAGATTATGGCAATGCCATCCAGGAATGGCAGTCGGCGGTTCGCCAAAATCCTTCGAGTTCCACCGAACATCGCATGCTCGGTGAAGCCCTCGTGCTGGACGAGCAGTTGGAGGAAGGTGTCCAGGAGTTACGTCTCGCGGTTACCCTGAACCCAGATTCCGACAGCGCCCATCAAGGTCTTGGAACCGCGCTCTTTCGTCAACAGAAACTAGCGGCGGCAGAAAAGGAGTTCCGGGAAGCGGTTCGGCTGAACGCTTCACCCGACAACCACTTTTCGCTGGCGGCCTGTCTGATGACCATGGACCGCTATGAAGAAGCTTTGTCCGAACTGGACGCCGCCGCGCGGCTCGATCCCGAGCGCACACTCTATCGCGCCCGTCGCGAAGAACTACTCAAACTGATGAAATCGAACTCGCGCTAGGCATTAGGACAGTGCCGGTTGTGTACTCCCGGCATTTTTAAACAGGCCGAGAAGTTACCTACACTGGGGGATGTGGGGGGAATCCATCATGGACCTGACGCGATCCGCACAAGCCGCAGCCGCCAAACTGGCTCAGTCCATTCCGCAGGCGGAAGGCGATATGAGAAACGATCTTCGGCATCTGCCTTCCGCAAAACCGGATCAGATCGGCGCAGCCGCTCCGGGTGAAGCCCCGCGGAAGTCCTCACACTACGGAATGCCATGCTCCAAGTGTCACCTCTACTATCCCGCGAACCTCGATACTTGTCCGACTTGCAAGAACACAGAGCGGGTTTCCCCCAATGTCGTCCCTGTGATTGCGAAATCGCAGGCCGCTGCCGAGCCCGTTCCCGACGCCGCCGTTGTGGACCAGGAAAGGGAAGCGTTCCTCAAGGAGTTCAAGTCGCAGCTTTTTGCGGCGCATGCCGAGGTGGCGAATTCACCAGTCGTCTGCACATTAGGCGAATACCACGTTCAAGGCGCCGAGGCGGCTTCGATCTGCAAGCCCTGTTACGACCGCCTGCAGGAACGCGTAGACGTGTGCGAAGCCGCTCTGCACATGGATGTGAAAGATGCGGCGCAAATCGTCTATGACGCTGTTTGGGCCGATCCCTCCGACCCCAGCAAGACTTATACGAATGCGGCCACCGCCCTGCTCACCGAATTGCGCAAGCGCGCCGGAGTTTCCAGCATGATCGGCCCCTTTCAGCCGCTGGGAAATTAACCCTGATTGACCGAGAAGATCAGAACGTACACAGGGATTCCTCTGCGAGGCCTGCTTGAAAACTAACCGCCCGCTCTAGGCAAGCACGTCCAGCCCGCTCTGGCTTGCATACACGCTTTGCAATATGGAAGTCGTGTTGTCGATGCTGCTGGAAGAAACAGTGCTCGGATTCAATGTGCTAAGAATTCCTTCGACCAGCTGCAGGGATTGAGCTGCGGCAGTATCCTCACTAACCTCGGCCGTCGAAGCAGAGTTGCTCAAATCGCCCTGGACGGTGGTGAAAGCAGACTGTGCAGTGGATAGATCGCCAGAACTCAGTGCGCTGCCGAGCGCTGATAGATCGGTGGCGAGTTGAGAATTGCTCACCGAGGTGCTGCCAGTGGAGATTTCTGAATTTTGGAAGAGCGCCTGCAGCGTCTGAAATGCCGACTGCGCGGCGTTCAGGTCGCCCGACGAAAGGCTGATTTGCAAAGTCTGCAATGCCTGTTGCTGAGGAGAGTTGCTCGACAGCAGCACATCCTGACTAAGACCTGCAGCCGAAATCGGAGTAATTGACATGGGTTCTCCTACGGTGTTCCTACGTTGCACTGCCACAAGTGTTAGCCCATGGCGCCTGTCAAGGCCATCGGCATAAATGCTGCAAGACTTTAGAAAGCCATCTGCGGGCCAGCATAAAAAAGCCCGTGCGCTCGAAACAAGCAGCTTACGGGCAATCTTCGGAGGAACCGGATTCCGAACGCGGAGCAGAGTTATTCCGGCTTCAACGCAACCCATTTCTTCCCGGCGTAAAGCTTGTAACCGGCGCCGTCCTCTGCCAGTTTCAAGGGAACCGCACGCTTCAGCGATGCATTCGTCTGGTAGGGGACGCTGAGAGCGTCCTCGTTCGCCACATTCATGACTATGAACTTGTCTGCCGTGAATCCAAAGCCATACGCCCCAGGCGCCAGTTCAGAGCCCCCAATGTTCAGTTTGGACTCGGTGACGAGCATACCTTGATATTTTTCCTGGATGGCGGTGGAGTATCCCGAAGCATCTACCAGAGCGGCGAATGTGACTTTGCCATCCGCGGTTTGAAATCCGGTCGCGTTCCGTAGCTGGGTGGGCGCTTTCTTTCCGCGGAAGAAGAACTCGGACGGTACAACGTTCTTGAGTTCGTCTGCGCTCAACAAGTGCTGCGCCGCATTTTGTGCCAAACCAACGCTCAGAAGCACCGTTATGAGTGCTCCCACTGCCGCTGCTCGGGTGTTCCTCATGAAATTGACCCCTCGAAAAATGAGTTAAGAAAGCTCAGGGGAACTCTAACCTGTCTCCAGCCGCAGGTGCAATGGTGTGCGGAAGTACGGAGAACTCGTTCGAGAATCTCACTTTGTCCGCAAGATTCGGATAGTCCACTGCTAAGCCATCGCCATAAGCTGTTGCTATCATGACTATCGCCAACAATACTTTCCCTGACGTGACTGCCGATGCCATACTCGCAGAGGACAGAACCAACCTGATGCCAGTGGCTCGCGCCAAATCGAACAAATTAGCCCACGCCGATCGGCTAAATGACGATCGTGCAATTGACGACCAGTTCTGGGATGCTGTCGCTAAGCGTGACTCCGGCCACGACGGAAAGTTTGTCTTCGCCGTCGCAACGACTGGAGTCTACTGCCGGCCATCGTGCCCGGCGCGGCGGCCGCGGCGCGAGAATGTGACCTTCTTCTCGCGTCCGGAGCAGGCCGAGAAAGCCGGTTTTCGCGCTTGCCTGCGTTGCCGGCCCAGGTCAGTCAGCGGCCACGCGCAATCCAACTTGGCGAAAGAGATCTGCCGCTACATCGAACAGTATCTCGATGAGCCGGTCACGCTGGATCGCCTGGGCAAAGTGTTTCGGCAAAGCCCGTTCCATCTGCAGCGGCGCTTCAAGGCGGCGCTGGGAATCACCCCGCGCGAGTACGCGGATTCCTGCCGGATGCGCCAGCTCAAGCGCAATCTGCAATCCGGCGACGATGTGACCCGCGCCATGTACGACGCGGGTTACGGCTCCAGCAGCCGTCTTTACGAGAAGACCGCATCGCAACTTGGAATGACGCCAGACAAATATCGCCGCGGAGCCATTGCTGCCGCGATTCGCTATGCTTGTGCCGACTCGCCGCTGGGACGCATGCTGATTGCGGCGACTGACATTGGCATTTGTTCGATCCAGTTCGCGCCTTCCGATGGCGAGTTGATCGAAGGCCTGAAGCGCGAGTTTCCTTTTGCCGTGCGCAAACCCGACGAAGGCGGACTGCAAGCGTGGGTCGCAGCCTTGCTCTCGAAAATGACCGGCAAAGAATTGAATGCCGCGCTGCCCTTGGATATCCGCGCAACGGCGTTTCAGCGGCGGGTGTGGACTTATTTGCAATCGATCCCGTTCGGCGCGACGCGGTCTTACGGCCAGGTGGCCAAGGCGATTGGCCGGTCCAGCGCCAGCCGCGCGGTGGCGCGTGCTTGCGCGACGAATCCCGTCGTGGTTGCGATTCCGTGTCATCGCGTGGTCCGCGGAGATGGCGGCATCAGCGGCTATCGCTGGGGCGTGGAGCGCAAGAAAGCGCTGCTGGACATGGAGCAGCGGGGACTTGAGCCCGCCACTCCATCAGGACTACGATATTAAGGGCGAGAATGGAGAATCGGGCATGCAAGTCAACCTGCCGCCAGATCTTGAAACGTTGGTCAAGAAGCGTCTTTCCAGTGGCGGTTATAACAGCGTCGAGGATGTGTTCCGCCGCGCTCTTGAGGCCCAGGACGCCGAGGAAAGCTGGACCGCCGAGGAATTGACGGCGCATATAGAAGAGGGATTTCTGCAGGCTGAGCGCGGCGAACTGGTTGACGGTACTCAAGCCCGCCGCGAAATTCAGGAGATGAAAGAGAACTGGCGTCAGAATCGTGCTTCGAAGAGATGAGCGAGTACGCTCTCACGCCGCTCGCCAAAGCTGATATTTCGAGATCTGGTCTTACATTGCCGACTCCAGCGAGCGGGCCGCCAACCGTGTGGAAGAGGCGATATACGAAGCTTGTGCGTTCGTTGCTGGAGCTCCGATGCGCGGCCACACCCGTGCGGATCTAACAAGCCGTACGTTTGCGTTTCTGGACGCTCACGCGATATCCCAACTACAGCGTTGTTTACCGCCCCGAAACGTCTCCCCTTCAGGTTGTCGCGGTTCTGCACGGCAGAAGAAATCTGCGGCGCATCCTGAAACGGCGTCGGTGAGCCAGAATGTTGCTCAATTAACCCGCCGAGCACGCTCGATGCCGGCCTCTCTTACGTGATCAGCGGACGGCGCCTCCACGCGCGACCGAGGCCCAGTTCACGAAGGCAAGCGTGAAAGTCGCGACCAGGATCAGGGATTGACCAAAATCAACGCGCGTTATCAGGATTACGCACAAAATCACGCCCAATACGGCGAAGAAATTTCCTGCGGGCAGGTGGAACATTGCTCCCGCGCCTTCCGGATTCTTGCGCCGCAGGATGGGCAGGGCGGCGCAGCCTACGCCGTAGTAGAGCAGACGGGCTACGGCGGAGAGGGTTACGTTCCATTTGAAATCGCCGATCAGGGCTAATCCCCAGACCAGGGCCGCGAAGACGAGGATCGAGACATAGGGTGTGTGAAAGCGGCGATGGACCGCGGCGAAGGCTTTAGGGAGGTCTCCTTGCTCGGCGAGGGCAAAGGGGACGCGGGGCATGGCGAGAATTTTTGCGCTCAGATATCCGTAGAAAGAGATTAACGCACCGATGGCAATCAGAGCAGCCCCTACGGGACCAACCGCGATCCGTGCTACGTCGGCCAGCGGGCGCTGGCTGTGCCCGGCGTTGGGCAGGACTCCGACGACCACCCACTGAATTAATGCGTAGAGCACGGTGCATAGCAACAGCGCCGTGAACAGTGCGAAGGGAGCGTCGCGGCGGGGATTTTTCGCTTCGCTCATAGGAGCGAGCGCGGTTTCGAATCCGCCGTAGGCGAAGACCAGGAGCAGCATAGCTTTGAGCCATTGGCTGGTGCCGGGGGAGGCGATGGGGGCGGTTGCAATAGTCCAGTGATGGTGCTGCAGCACGACCAGGCCCAAGACGATCACTGCGAACAGCGGAACGAGTTTGGCTGCGGTGAAAAGATTGCTGACTTGCGCTCCGGCGCGCACGCCGCGAATATTGATCAGGGTCAGAAGGCCGACCAGCGCCGTCAGAATGAGAGCTCGGGGTACGGGGTCGTTGGCGTGCGGGAAAAACTCTCCGAGATAAATCACAAAAAGGTTGGCGTTGGCAGCGGGGGCGGCGACTTGGCCGAGCCACAGCATCCACGCGGTTTGAATGCCCATGAGGCGTCCAAAGGCAACGCGGGCGTAGAGATAGGGTCCGCCGGCTTGTTGAAAGCGCGATGCAACTTCGGCGAAGCAGCCGATGATGACGCTCATTCCGGCGCCGGCCGCAAGTACGGCGTAGGGACTGTAGTTGCCGATAATTCCCGCCACGGTGGAAGGAAGGCCGAAGACCCCGCTGCCGATGATGGAGTTCACGACCAGCGCAACCAGGCTCCAGCGGCCGATGGCGCGGATGAGTTCGTGGCGAGGGGCGGTGGAAGGAAGTGGCCCGGTCATCGCAGGTTTGTATCACAAGTGACGATGCTCGGAAAGGGACTTGCTTCGTCACGACTCGGCTGTTGAGGGCGCCGGGCTTCGCCCACGCTTGGACAGCCGAGGCGGCTGTCGCCACATGGTCGGCGGTCGGCGGTGACTTTGGAACAAATTGCGACTGCACTATTGGCCGTGGTGGAGAAATCAACTTGGGGACTAAGGTTGCGATGCGCTGAACACGCGCGCGATTGGTGTGAAAAGCCTTGCCAGTAGCGGATTTCAGCACCATCAGACCGACGGGCATCAGTCGTCAGACCAAAGTAATTGCTTGAATTACGAAAGCGCATGATCGTGGGACATCTACCCGCTTCACGCTGACGATGAGATGTTCTATCGATACAATCCGAACCACACAAATGGCCACAGGAATCGATCCGGAGATGGATGACCTTCATACCCGCATGGTGCGAGTTACCGAAGATTTGCGCGTGATTCAGCGCGAGCTGAACTGCGCCGCCATGCAAGCGCCCAGCGATCCGGAATTGATGGAGGCACTGAGCGCGCTGCCGGAGACTGAAGCCATCCAAGTTCTATGCAAGTCGCTCGATCAGATGCGCCACTTCCTCTGGTTCTACAGCCAGGTGATGAGCAACGACCCCGAACTCGGAGACAAGCTGCGCCAGTCGAACGCGTCGAAGACGGTGGAAGACGGCAAGCTGGACACTTCTTTTTTGGATCAGCTCACGCGGGCCGATGAGGCGTTGCTGTTGCGTTATATGGCGGAAGCGAAAGAGCGCAAGCCAAATTAAGCGCCTCGGACGATCGTCCTTCTTATTTCTCCATCTGGACTCAGCACTACAATGTTTGCTTCGGCGCCTGGAGTAAGCTGTCCGTGGTGCGCGAGGCCAGTGGCTGCTGTGGGGTTCAGCGTTGCGGCGCGGACCGCGTCCCGCAGGCTCCAGTGGGAAAATCGGGTCACATTGCGCACGGCGCGATCCATGGTTAGGACGCTGCCGGCCAGTTTGCCATCCGGTTCGCCACGAACCGTGCAGCGGCCATTTCTTACTTCGACCTGGATGGGGCCGAGTTGATAGGTGCCGTCGGGCATGCCAGCGGCGGCGGTGGCATCGGTGATAAGAACGGCGCGTTCGAGACCCTTCGCCCGCAAAAAAAGCTTCACCGCTTCGGGCGCGACGTGAATTCCATCCGCGATAATGTCCGCGCTGAGTTGCTCGCTGGTAAGCGCTTCGCCGAGGATACCAGGCTCGCGATGATCGAGCGGTCGCATGGCATTGAAGGTATGCGTCGCGTGGCGAGCCCCGGCCTTCACCGCAGCGCGGGCGGTTTCCATGGTGGCGTCGGAGTGGCCGATGCTCACGCAAACATTCCGGCGCGCGGCTTCGGCGATTACCTCGATCGCTCCCGGGAGCTCGGGAGCGATGGTGATCATTCTGACGTGACCGCGCCCGGCCTGCCAGAGGCGTTCAAAGATCTCCAGAGTCGGCTCGACCAGATTTTCCGGAGGATGTACGCCACGGCGCTTGTGGCTGAGGAATGGACCTTCCAGATGGATGCCGAGCGGAAGAGCCTGAGCCTCGTTGCCATTGACGGGGTGGGGACCCTGCGCCGCTTCGATCGCGTCGGCAAGGCGTTCGAGAGCGGTGCAAGTCTGATCAAGCGGCGCAGCGACGGTGGTGGGAAAGTAGCCGGTAACGCCGTGCGTCGTCAGAAATTTATTGAGGTGCTGCAATTCGGCAAGCGAGGCCCGCATCACGTCGAATCCGGCGCCGCCGTGCATGTGGATATCGACGAAGCCCGGGGCCAGAATGGCATCCGGGAAATCGCGGGTAAAGTCAATCACGGTTGCGTTCTTCGGAATCTCGCGCTCCGAGCGCGAGGATACAACGGAGATGCGGCCATCCTCAATAAACAAGAGCGGGTTCAAGATCTCTTCCCGCGGCGTAAACAGGCGATGAGCGCAGAGAACGATCATGGAAAATTGTTCGCTAAAGATTCGTTGATGCGGAACTTCCTTACCCAGTGTGCCACTAGTGTAGCGCGAAAAATGTATCAGCAAGCGGGAACGGACCAGCGAACGGTACGATGCTATAATTTGAAAGCCCATCAAGAAGCAAAGCGCGGGTGGATGGCCTTCCTTGTTGCCACCCGCAGCCTAGTCGGGGAGTGGCTCAGCCTGGTAGAGCACCTCGTTCGGGACGAGGGGGTCGGAGGTTCGAATCCTCTCACTCCGACCATTTNNAAATCCTCTCTCCCCGACCAATCTTTCAATCTCTTACAGTTCCGCTGGTCGGTCCACTGGTATTAGCCTAGGTGCTTTACCTTTAGAAACCGCGAAAATATATTGGCGCTCCCGCCACACGCGAGTGCAGGCACCGCCACACAATCGTCTAAAGAGGTTGCATTGAGCTTGGGCACGGGACTTCTTAATAATAAGGTGGTGTGTCGCAGGTCGCAGTCAGGAGCGGAGGGAGGACTACTCAAGCAAAGGCTGCGTGTGGCGTCCTGGGTGTGATTGGAGCAGTTGCCTTNNTGGCTGCGCCGATAAAAACCAGCCGCAGCCTCCCCGGATGGCGGGAGTGCAGCCGAGGCGGGGTATGCGTCAAGGCCCTGCGACCGGCTCGCGGCGGAGGTTGTCCGGCCTTGACACAGACCGCCGGGCCTCGGCGTTCTGTCCCCGACAATGCGGGTTCTGGGCCGGGCGTCAGCACTGGTGCTGGAAGCGCCCGGCTAGAAGCCAATCGAAACGCGCCGGAGTCTCTGTTCCCATGCCGCAAATGCGATGAGCATCGTGAGCCCGCGTGAAACACGTCAGTCCGGGATTCTGGTCACGTTGTTGCTGCTGCCGGGGCTCACTGCCCAGATGTTCCTTCCGTCGAATGCCAGCCCACTGCCCCCAACGGAGTACGTGCTCACCACNNGCGCCCGTGCTGGCCAGGAGCTTCGTCACGATGCCGCTGTTCCCTACCAAAATGTTGGTTCCATCGAAGGCCAGAGCCGCTGGAAGCCCCCCTCCGATGGAGTAGGTGCCCACGACGGCTCCGGTGCCAGCTTGGATCTTGGTCACATTAGGTCCGGCATCGACAAAGCTGGCGACCCAAAAAACTTAGATTCCGTCGAAGGCCAGGCTANNGAGAGCCAACGGTGATGCGGTTCCCCACTTGGACGCCGTTGGTCGTGAGCTCGGTCACGCTGCTGCTTCCATTATTCGACACCCGCGCTGGTGGAACAGAAAAAGGGGCAGGATCGAAGTTATCGGGAAGCTACTCTCATCACGTGTCGGAAATGAAGGGCCAACGCTCACGAGGAGCAGGAAATCAGCGCTATTTTGCTTGCAGTGACTCTATGTAGTGATTCAGATTCGCGATGCGCTGCTGGGTTTCGCTTTCATGGCCCTGACTCATTCGAAAGAAAATTGGCCCCCAGACGGGCATCTCCGTGTTGCCGTGCGCAGCGAGATCCGCTTGGCCGTTCAGAATTGTTGTCACCTTCATGGCTGGGTATTTCCCGTATTTCTTGGTGAGCCCGGTGAGATCCGCTGGCGCAAGCTTCAGCGCGCTAGCGGCTGGCCCATCGCCCTTGGCGTCTTTGCCGTGGCATGACGCGCAATAGGCTAAAAACATCTCCTTACCAGAAGCGGGCGAGGTCGGTTTAGCCCCGGAGTGTTGGACCTCTGTCTGCCCCTGCGCGGTGAACGTCAGCGCACACACGAGAACTGCAAAGCACAGAAGTTGACGCATGATCATTCCCTCCGTCGTCGCGGGTCACATCGAATTACTGTGCCGTTTTTTCCAGTTCAGGATGGCGACCTAGAACGTAAATTTCGCCGATATCTGCAGTTGCCGCGGGTTGAACATAGTTCGTGGCGTTCCAAAAAGAGGGTTCGGCGCTGGAGCAATATCCATAGAGGACGGCACGCCCAGGCCACCGATTCCGGTTTGCCCCAAACAGGTTACCTGGCCCCGCTGGATGGCGAGCGAGGCGGCATCGTTGTAGTGCTTGGGGACCGGTCCGTTATACGGATTTGTACCGCCGCAGAAATCTGGCGTGCCTCCACCGTAGACCGAGGTCACTTCGTTTATGTTTTGCCGGTTGAACACGTTGAACCCATCGATTGCCAGATTAAGCCCCATGTGTTCGTGGAAGTAAAACGAACGGGACAGGCGAACATCGAAGGCATAAAGATCGTCGCCCCGGTAGGCGTTGCGCGGGGACCAGCCTACGCGATCGGTGACCGGGTTGGTGTCGCCGTTAACATCGTTCCCGACGAACATGGTGAACGGCCTCGGCGATTGCAGCGTAATGATGCTGCTGAACTCCAGGTCTCGCAAGACGGCAGAGCTGTGCTTCGGCGTGTCGGCGGTAAAGTTGGCTACAAAACGGTGGCGAACATCCTGCACCGAATCGGCCCGTTCCAGATTTCGGTTATACAGACTCTCCGGAGTACTCACGAACGTGGTAAAGGTTCCATCGTCCTGAGTATGCGAGAACGTGTAGTTCGCGCTGAAGCGCAAGTATTGGCCCACCTTGTCGGTGACCGCAAGCGTACCACCGTTGTATTCGGCGTTTCCGGAGCCGTCCAGGTAGTACATGAGGCCGGCGTTGTTATACAAGACGCCGCTAAATGCGGGCTTGCCATCGAGCATTTCGTTATTGGGGAAGGGTCCAGTTGGCGTGATGGGCGGACCCGGAACATCCTCGGCGGGTGCGCAGGTCGTAGCTGAGTTGGTAAGCCCGTCGGAGGGACACACGTTCAAGTTCTCTGGACGTACCTGCTTATGCGCCCGCAAGAAGAGGTACCCCACACTTACAACCAGCCCCTTGCCGATCTCCTGATCAAGCTGCAGACTCGCCTGTTCTGAGTATGCGGTCCGCGTATTGCGATCAAAGCCGCCGCCGCTGTTCGTGACAAACGATCCCCCCGCTGGAAGGGCAGCACTTTGCCCGGGACCGGGGCCAGTGCTGTAGTTGGGCGGAGCCTGCCCCGTCAAGACCATGGCAGCGGCGGCCTGCGCGGGGGTGGGCACTGTCGTTCCGTCCGGATAAGGAAGAGGCGTCGGGACACCGTTCACAATGTTGCCGACATTAGGAGCATCGAAGCTCAACTGGTTGAGCACCCACGTGGCGGTTGAGTTGCCCCCTCTCACCCAAGGCTGCGGCGCGTTGGGAATTACAACCTCACGCTGCGGGTAGGTCACAAAGAAGAACGTCATGTTGTAGTGATCATCGAAAATACCAAAGCCGCTTCGAATGACCGTGTGCCTGGTAGGCGAATAGGCGAAGCCGATCCGGGGCTGGAAGCTGCGGTGATCCGGGTTAACGATCTGCGAGAGACCCGTCTCAACATCCCAGCGTAAGCCGTAATTGAAGGTGAACTCGGGATTAATCCGCCACTGGTCCTGAAAGTAAACTCCAAAGTAATTGTGATGCAGGTTTACATCGTAGTCTTGGGGATCCACGTAGGCGTTCTGCCATGTGGTGGGGATGGGCGGGGGAAGGCTACCCTGTACGATCGGTCCGGTCCCCACGGGAGCGCCCCAAAACACGATGGGCACGCCGTTGAGAGGATCGTTCGGGTTAGCGCCGACTGTACCAGGCGGCGGAAGCCCGAAATCCGGGGGCGCGATCGCCGCGGTCGGACACGGTCCGTCCGCCGGAACCGACGGAATTTGGTTAGCGAGGGTGGGATTGGTGTTCTCAAAGTTGGCAAAGTCCACCATGCAGTTGATGTTCGGCAGGACGATCCGCATCGGCGTGAAGCCGGGCCAGATCACAAAGTTTTGGATGAAATTCGTGTCCACGCCAAATTTCCAGTAATGGTTGCCTTTGATCCACGCCAGGCTGTCGGAAATCTGCTGCCGGCTTTCGTCGAGGGCGTCGAACGTTCCGAAATTGTGACCGAAGGAAAGCGTGTTCGGCACGTCCAGATTGGGCTGTCCCGTGACTGCCGGGAAATTGTACTGACGCCTGGCGTACTGCACGAGAAACGTGTTCACCAGATCGGGCTTCAAGACGGAGTTGATCGATCCCACCAGGGACTGGTCGCGCAGGAAGGCGTCGTGTCCGTCGCTGGGCGCGCCGATTCCGCCGCCATCGAGAGTGTCGCCGACCAGCACATTCAGATCACGCGCATCCACGATGCCATAGTGAATGGCAAGTCGGTTGTTGGCATTGAATTGGTGGTCCAACCGGACAAAGCCGTTATCGTTGTTCAGCGTCTTCAGAGTGTTGAGGTTCTCAGGTGCAAGTCCAAGAGAAGTCTTAACGGCCTGGATTGTGCTTAGATTGCCGATAAGAGTGGCGGGGTAGGTGGGCGATTGCCCGAGCCTCTGGCCTTCGTAGTTCATGAAGAAGAACGTCTTGTCCTTGCGGATCGGGCCACCTAGAGTGCCTCCGAACTGGTTTCGGCGATATTGGTCGTACGCCGATTGGGTTAGGAGTCCTTTTGAGTCGGCGCCCTGGTTGTTGACGTATCCGTACACCGACCCGTGCAAATCGTTCGTGCCGGTCTTGGTAACCACGTTGACGATCCCGCCCAGCGCCCGTCCGTACTCGGTTCCGAAACTGTTGTTCACCACGCGGAATTCGCTGACNNGTCCTTCCGGTCGCGACCCCCGGCGTCAACAGGGCAAAATCGACGAACTGGCGCGTCGAGGTGGGTAAGGACTGGATCTCATGCGTATCGATTACCTGGCTGATTTCGGTGCGGCTGGGTTCAACGGCGGGCGCCTCAGTACTTACGGTGACTACTTCACCGGCAGTCGCTACTTTCAAAGTAACGTTAACCGTCGCCGTCTGGCCCACAGTCAGTGGTATCCCGGTTTCCACGTATTTCGCGAAACCGGAGTATTGCACCGTAAGCTCGTACTGCCCGGGGGGAAGATTTGGAATAAAGTAGTAGCCCGACGTGTTGGTGGTGGCGTTACTGGAGTGGTTCGTGCTTAGCTCGCGCAGGGTTACATTAGCGCTGACCACAATCCTGCCATTTGCGTCCTGTACAGTTCCATTCAGTTGCGCAAAGCTGACTGTCGCTTGTCCGAACATGCATGGAGTCAGACAAACAACTCCCACGGCCACTAACCAAACGTTCAACATGGAACGTAGTCTCATCGCTTTCCTTCTCCCTCAAGCAGCGCAAAGCGCTCGCCGGTTACCAACCGGCTAGGCAGGTCCCTCGCGAGCGCGCTTTGTTTTTCGAGAGCATCGTTTGAAACCAGGAAACTGTCCAATACATGTTTGGTCGGATGGTCATACCTTCTGGGTATGGGCTTGAAAAATCAGGACGTGCCTCAAAGGGAAGAAACATCGGGGCCAGATGCGCATCGTCTCTGCATCCCGCACGCTGCATGCTCGTCGTGGAGGAAAGAATTTCTAAAGTATACCCAACGGGTATAGAATACGACCCCGTGGAACTCCGTCACGTTCGATACTTTATTGCGGTTGCGGAATGCCTTAACTTCAGCAAGGCGGCGCAACTGCTGCACATCGCCCAGCCGCCTCTGAGCCGCCAGATCCGACAACTCGAGGAGGATCTTGGAGTTGCCCTCTTTCTTCGGAATAAGCGGCGGGTCGCCCTGACCAAGGAGGGACAGGTCTTTCTCGAGGAGTCGAGAAAGCTCATCGTGCAAGCCGGACATGCAATGGAGGCGG
>PLUI01000052.1 GCA_003164855.1 Acidobacteriaceae bacterium | reverse complement strand
TGTTGTTTCTGTTTCTCAGCGTTGTCTTGGCCGCTGCCCAATCTGCTGAGTCCTCCGGGCCGCAGGTAAGTGATAAGGCCCGCGCGATTCAGGAATCCGCCATCGTGGTTGACACGCATGCCGACACGCCACAGCGATTTCTGGACGAAGGCTTCGACATTGGCTCAACCGACCCCAAGGACGTGGGGCATCTCAACCTCGATAAGGCACGGCGCGGCAATCTGGGCGCGGAGTTCTTTTCCATCTGGGTGGATCCGGAAACCAATCAGGGGCACTTCGCGCAGCACACCTTCGATCTGATCGACTCGGTGTATGAGCAGGCGGCGCATCATCCGGACCGCATGATGATGGCCTTCTCCGTCGCGGATATTGAGCGCGCGCACCGTGAGCACAAGCTGGCGGCGCTGATGGGGATCGAGGGCGGACATTCGATCGAAAACGACATGCACCTGTTGCGCGATTATTACCGGCTGGGCGTGCGCTACATGACGCTTTCGTGGTCGAATACGAACGAATGGGCGGATTCTTCGGGCGACATCGACGACCCGAAGATTCAACATCACAACGGGCTCACGGATTTTGGCAAACAGGTGGTGCTGGAGATGAATCGCCTGGGAATGATAGTGGACATCTCGCACGTCGCCGACAAGACTTTCTGGGACGCAATCGCCGTCAGCAAGGCTCCGGTCATTGCGTCGCATTCCTCGGCACGCGCGCTGGTAGATGCGCCGCGGAATATGACGGACGATATGCTGCGCGCGGTCGCCAAGAATGGCGGCGTGGTGCAGGTGAATTTTTATTCTGGATTTCTCGATCAGGACTATCGCGACAAAATGCTGGCTCAGGCGAAAGAGCAAGCGGCCGCGATTAAGCAGTATGTCGACTTGTTGAAGGCGCAGGGTAAGCCGGTCAACTTTATTGAAGTGAATCGCATCGAACGCGAGTGGATGGCGAAGATTCCACGTCCGGCATTCAAGGTGCTGATTGATCACATCGACCACATTGCCAAAGTCGCCGGCGTGGATCACGTGGGGCTGGGTTCGGACTTCGATGGGGTGAGCGGGGCGACGCCACAGGGCATGAACTCCGCCGCCGACCTGCCGAAGATTACGCAGGGACTACTGGATCGCGGATACAGCGCAGGCGACATCAAGAAAATTCTTGGCGGCAATCTGCTCCGTGTTTTCCGCCAGGTCGAAAGCGTCAGCCGCGAAATGCAGTCTCACCCAAATTGAGATTCACCTGTCGTACAATATCGGGTCGCATTCAAACTACTTTTGTTCGCAGGTAAGGAGCACTTATGCTTCGACTCGTTGCAATGGCAGCCCTTCTCTCACTGGCCACGATGGTGGCTTGGGCCCAATCCGATTCCGGTTCGCAAGCCGCTCCCGCCAAACCCGCAGCCAAGGCCGCCGCTCACCCGGCAGCTTCCCCGGAACCCGTGGCCGTCTTCGACACTACCGTGGGTAAGCTTCGTTGCACTTTGTTTGAGAAGGAAACGCCAATCACGGTCAAGAATTTTATTGACCTCGCCACCGGCGCCAAGGATTGGACCAATCCCGTCAGCCATGCCACCAAACACAATACGCCGCTCTACGACGGCACCATCTTTCATCGCGTGATTCCCAACTTCATGATCCAGGGCGGGGATCCCAGAGGCGATGGCACCGGCGATCCCGGCTACACCTTCAAAGACGAATTCGTCTCCACGATTCTCTTCGATCGCCCTGGACGCCTGGCCATGGCCAATTCCGGTCCCAACACCAACGGCTCGCAGTTTTTTATCACCGAAGTTCCCACCCCGCACCTGAACGGACGTCATACCATCTTCGGCCAATGTGACGAAGCCAGCGTGGCGCTGGTCAAACAGATTGCTCGCATGGCCACCGACCCCAGCAACGACCGGCCATTCCGTCCAGTGAAGATTATTAAGGTCACGATTCTCCGCGGCGCGGCGGCAGCGGCTAAACCCGCGACTCCGGCAAAGAAGCCGGCCGCGGCCAGCGCAACCAAGCCCGAGTGACAGCGCACATTTGAATCGCATGGCTGCGCCAGGCCGACAGCCGAGGGCGGCTGTCGCCACAAAGAACGTCACAAAGCACGTCAGAAAGAACTAGGAACTTGAACGACTGAAAGGACTCCATGACTCGACAACCCGGACTGTACGCCACGTTTGAAACCAGCGAAGGCAACATCGTCTGCCGCCTGTTCGAAAAGGACGCACCCAAAACCGTAGCCAACTTTGTGGAACTCGCCGAAGGCCAACGCGAGTGGACGCATCCCTCGACGCGGAAGAAATCCAAAGACCGCCTTTATGATGGGACGATTTTTCATCGCGTGATTCCTGACTTTATGATTCAGGGCGGCGATCCGCAAGGCACGGGCATGGGCGGACCCGGCTATCAGTTCGAGGACGAAACCAAGGGCTCGCCGCACAAGCTCGATAAGCCGGGCTTACTGGCCATGGCAAATGCCGGACCGAACACCAACGGATCGCAGTTCTTTATCACGGTTGCGCCGACGACGTGGCTAACGGGCAAGCACACAATTTTCGGCGAGGTGATTGAAGGGCAGGACGTGGTTAAGAAAATTTCCGAGGTGCCGCGCGGGCGTCAGGATAAGCCGAACAAGGATGTCGTGGTGAAGAAAGTGGCGATCGAGAAGGTGTGATCGACGACACCGGCCATTTCATTGACTTGCCCAACTTGCCCACGTAGGATTCATTTCCAGTGATCGGGCAAACCATCTCGCATTACCGCTTGATTGAAAAGCTGGGCGGTGGGGGCATGGGCGTGGTTTATAAGGCAGAAGACCTGAAGCTGCGGCGTTTTGTTGCGCTGAAATTCCTTCCCGACGAAGTTGCCAAAGATCCGCAGGCGCTGGCCCGCTTCCAGCGTGAGGCTCAGGCTGCCTCGGCGTTGAACCATCCTAATATTTGCACGATTTACGAGATCGACGAGCACGACGGCCAGGCCTTCATCGCGATGGAGTTCCTGGACGGCCTCACGCTCAAGCATGCCATCGGCGCCCGTCCGATGGACAATGACACGCTGGTAAACCTGGCGATTGAAACCGCCGATGCGCTCGATGCGGCCCACGCGGAAGGCATTGTGCACCGTGACATCAAACCGGCGAACATCTTCGTCACCAAACGCGGACACGCCAAGATTCTCGACTTTGGACTGGCGAAGGTGGGAGCGGGACCCGCGGCGCGGAGGGTTAATGTCGGTGACGTCCAGACGATGGATGAGGCCCACCTTACCAGCCCGGGCACGATGCTGGGCACGGTGGCCTACATGTCGCCGGAACAGGTGCGCGGACGGGAACTGGATGCGCGCAGCGATCTGTTCTCATTTGGCGCCGTGCTTTATGAGATGGCGACCGGCGACGTTCCCTTTCACGGAGAGAGTTCGGCGGTGATTTGCGAAGCGATTATGAATCGCGCGCCGGTGCCGGCTGTGCGGCTGAATCACGATGTGCCTGCCCGGCTGGAAGAGATCATCAACAAAGCTCTGGAGAAGGACAGCAACCTGCGTTACCAGCACGCTTCAGAGATGCGCAGCGACCTGCAGCGCTTCAAGCGGGACACGGATTCGGGACGGGGCCGGTTGCTGGTGGATTCGGGAAGCGCAGCCGGTGCGGGAGCGGGATCCGTGGGGCCGGCAAGTTCCGGCCAGCATAGCGCGATGACCGGGAGCGGCGCTGCGATGGTTGCCGCGCCGAAGCGTGCTTACAGAAAAATCGCGCTGGGTGCTGGTGCGGTTGTGGCCGTCGTGCTGGCGTTTGTCTTCTGGCAGACCCGGCGTCAAACTGCGCCTGCGGTGGGGTCCGCCGGTGCAAGGACTCTTGCCGTGCTGCCCTTGCAAAATTTGGGAGCGGACAAGGATCTGGATTTTCTTCGGCTTGCTTTGGCGGACGAAATTGCGACGTCGTTGAGCTATGTGCGTTTGCTGACGATTCGTCCATTTGCGACCACCCGCAAGTATGACTCGCCGACGCTCGATCTGCAGGAGGCCGGTCAGGCCATGCATGTAACCGATGTGGTCACTGGACATTTTTTGAAGGAAGGTTCGCAGCTGCAGATTACGCTGGAAGCGGTGGATGTGGCCGACAATCGAACGATCTGGCGTGACACGATGACCGTGGCCGCGCCGGATATGATTGCGATGCGCGGGGAGATTACGGCGAAGGTTCGGCAAGGGCTGGTTCCGGCCCTCGGTGCAGGAACGGATTCGACCGAAGGCGCCACTCGTCCAAAGAACGAAGAGGCTTACGATTTATACCTGCGCAGCATCGCGCTGCCGCACGATCCCGCTCCCAACAAGGATGCCATTGCGATGCTGGAGCGGGCGGTGGGACTTGACCCCAGCTACGCGCCCGCCTGGGGCGCTCTGGCGCTCCGCTACCATTACGACGCGGCTTACTCGGACGGGGGCGACGCCGCGTTTCAGCGTTCCAATAGCGCGTTTCAACGGGCGCTGGGGTTAGATCCGAATCTGGTTAGCGCGGCCGGTCAGCTCATCACCAATCGAGTAGAGAGAGGCGACATCATCAGCGCCTACCAGGAGGCAAAAGGGCTGGTGGCACGGCATCCGGAGAACGCGAACGCGCACTTTGCGCTGGCGTACGTGTTGCGCTATGGCGGGGCGATGGAGGAATCGGCGCACGAATGCGACGCAGCGCTTGCGCTCGATCCGGGCAATTATTCCTTCCGATCCTGCTTGTTCACGTTCGACCAATTGGGTAACTACGTGCGAGCCGTGGAGTTTCTTATGTTGGATGCGGGGTCGGAGTATTCCGACAGCAACCTGCTGGGACACTACCTTCGTGACGGAAACGTGGCGCAAGCCAAGTTGCTCGCGGTAAAGTTGAAGAACCAGCCGATGATTGCGTGTCTGAATGGCGCATTGCAGCCGAACCAGTACGACCAGCAGGCAGCGGCCGCGATCATCGCCGACCCTGATCCTGAACCGCGTTATGTAATCGCCGGAGACTTCGCTTACTGTGGCAGGAAAGAGATCGCCCTGGAGATGATCAAGAGCGCAATCGATCATCACTTCTGCGCATATTCGGGATTGCAGAATGATTCCATATGGGCAAAGCTGCGCGGCGCGCCGGAATTTGCGGAGTTGCTCTCGGAGGCGAAGAAGTGCCGGGATGATTTTATGGCGGAGAGAGACAAGCATTAGTAAATCGAGTGCCAGCGTCGCGGGTACTGGTTTTTGGATTAAGGCAAACGATACAGATCGACGTTGGTCTTAGTGCCGGAGATGTAAACTGTCGTTGAGAGAATCTTCGTACCTTGGCTCGCAGCACCGGCGGCACAAATTGAGAGCCCGCCCAATTGTTGAGGCTGACTCACTGTAGTAACCAAATTGCGCGTCTGCGCAGGATCGATGGAAAGAGCAGTCACCTGCTCGAAGGCACTTTGTTCACGCCTTGTAAGGGTCGCAGCCAGATTATCCATGGTGAGATCACCTGATACTGGTACGGTTCCGGCCATGGGATTCTCCTTCTATGTTCGCTTACTGACTTGCTACGGATTTTACCGCGGCATCCAGCGTCTGGAGTTTCGCATTATCATCGGCTGTTGCGATGATGGCTTGTTTGAATACCTCAAGAAGGTTCGACGCTGAGGCACCCGGATCAAACTGTATCTTGGCGTTGGTGAGTATCTTGGCCAAAGTCTCACGAGCAGCCTTGACGGATGTCTCGTTGCCAGACGAGATTGCCTTATTGAGCGCCTCGTATTCGGAACGGATCGTGACAGCTTGTTTCGCCTGATCTGGGGTGCCAGGAGTTAACTCTTTGACAGCATCCTTGAGGGTCTGGTCTGCCTTGACGGCGTCGCTGCCGGCCTTGCCAGCGATGTCCACCAGCGCTGACGGGATGGTTCCCGCATAGTAGTAATTGACCACATCACCCCAAGCGGACTCAAGAGGATAGCTATTCACGTCTCGGTTGGAGAGGCTCAGAAGGATTTGGGCCTGAAGGTTCTTTCGGCTGGCCCGCATTTGAGAAACCAAGGATTCGGTGGTCTTTTGTTCGAAGAAATTCTTGTCGACCGAAAGACGTGTGCCTTGAAACGCCGTTGAAGTTGCACTGAGAATGTCCTTAATGTCACTGGCGCCGACTAAGGTAGCGGCGGCCGATAAGCCGAGCTGGGCGGCATCACCGCCGGTTTGTAGTCCTGCACGGCGCGTGCTGAGATTGAGTTCGAAAGCTCCATAGGCTGCATCGACTTGAGCTATGATGCGGAACACAATCTGGTTGCGCTGCGTCTTGGCGATGTCCAGCGCATGGTTTGCAATCGAAGCATGATACGCAGCGACATCTGCGTCCAAAGCGCTTGACGAATAATTGATGGGTGCCATGGATGCCAGAGGTAGTGGCATCTTAGGTGCGACACGAAAACAGCCGATCGTAGTGAAGGATGCCCAAGCAATAACGCACCCGCAGAAAGCATTTCGTGTGTGATGATTCATTGTTATATCTCAGGTGGGGGCCCGACGTATGTTCATCAAGTTACAGATAGGGGAATCGATGTGTCAACCAATTTACGATGAACCATCATTTTAGTTACTTGGACCGTATAAGTGCACTTCAAGCAGAGCCTGTACAGTTGGCATTTGGTGATATCGCTTGACGGGCTTGAGAAGTAAGGCAATGTGGCACGAGTGGACTCGTAGGTACCCAATGTCTTTAGTTATATCGCCGACTACACTCCAATCACCCCACACAACTCCTTCACCGCCGCCGCGCTCTTGTCGAGGCCGGCTTTTTCTTCGGCAGTGAGCTTGATCTCGATGATCTGCTCGATGCCCTTTGCGCCAAGCTTTACTGGCACGCCGACGTAGAGGCCGGAGATTCCGTACTCGCCCTGCAAATAGGCGGCGCAGGGAAGAATTTTCTTCTTGTCTTTCAGAATTGCTTCGACCATTTCGGTTGCGGCGGCCGATGGCGCGTAGTAGGCCGAGCCGGTTTTTAGATATTTCACGATTTCTGCGCCGCCGTCGCGGGTGCGCTGGACCAGGGCCTCGAGGCGGGATTTCTCGATCAACTCCGTGATCGGAATTCCTGCGACCGTGGAGTAGCGCGGCAGCGGGACCATAGTATCGCCGTGGCCGCCGAGGACGAATGCGGTGACGTTCTCCACGCTGACCTTGAGTTCGTCGGCGATGAAGGCGCGGAAGCGAGCGGAGTCGAGCACTCCCGCCATACCGATGACACGTTCGCGCGGAAATTTGCTGAGCTTGTAGGCGGCTTGGGCCATGGCATCGAGCGGGTTGGAGACGATGATCAGGATGCAGTTCGGAGAATGCTTTACCACTTCGCCGACTACCGCTTTCATGATGTTGTAATTCGTGTTGAGCAGATCGTCGCGGCTCATGCCGGGCTTGCGCGGGATGCCGGCGGTGATGACGACAATATCGGAATTCGCGGTGTCTTTATAGTCGTTGGTGCCGGTGATGTAGGAGTCGCGCTTTTCGATGGGCATGGCTTCGAGCAAGTCGAGGCCTTTGCCTTGCGGCACGCCTTCGATGATGTCAATGAGGACAACGTCGGCCAGTTCTTTGGAAGCGATCCAGTGAGCGGCGGTTGCGCCCACGTTTCCGGAACCTACGATGGTTACTTTCTTACGCATGAGGAAGACCTTTCTTGGCCACGGATTTTCGCGGATCAACACGGATCAAAATTCTTGGTGTCTTATCCGTATGAATCCGTGAGATCCGTGGCGTTTTTAGACCGTGCTCAGCACTGCCGCGCCCATGTTCTCAATGATGGCGTCGGCGAACTGGCTGGTTTTTACTTTGGTTGAGCCTGGCATCAAACGCTCGAAGTCGTACGTAACTTTTTTCTGGAGAATCGTCTTCTCCATGGCGTGCTCGATGAGATCGGCGGCCTCGTTCCATCCCAGGAAGCGAAACATCATTACGCCGGAGAGCATGACGGAGCCGGGATTGATCACATCCTTATCCGCATACTTCGGAGCGGTACCGTGCGTGGCTTCGAAGATGGCGTAGCCATCGCCGATGTTGGCGCCGGGAGCGATGCCGAGTCCGCCGACTTGCGCGGCGCAGGCGTCGGAGATGTAATCGCCGTTCAGGTTTGGAGTGGCAAGGACGGAATATTCGTCCGCGCGCGTGACCACTTGCTGGAAGATGGAATCGGCAATGCGGTCATTGACCATGATTTTCTTCTTCCACTGGCCTTTGCCATGAGTGGCGTAGATGCGGTCGAGGACGTCCTTCACTTCCCGTTCGACAGCCTGGCGAAAGGCTGGTGGAGCGAACTCCATGCCGGGCTCGACCAGTGCGGCGTTTTGCGCGACGGTTAGATTTGGATTCTTGTCTTTGTTATCGACGATCCAGCTCTCGCGCTCGGTAACTACCTGGTCGCGAAATTCTTCGGTGGCAAGTTCGTATCCCCACTTGCGGAATGCGCCTTCGGTAAACTTTTGAATATTTCCTTTGTGAACCAGGGTCACACTTTTGCGGCCGGTTTCGAGGGCGAAGCGAATCGCCATGCGCACCAGGCGCTTGGTTCCGGTGATTGAAATTGGCTTGATGCCGACGCCGGAGTCGAGGCGGATTTGCTTCTTGCCGCCTTTCAACATGTCTTTGTTCAGGAACTCGATGAGGCGCGCGCACTCGGCAGTTCCCTCTTCCCATTCGATCCCGGCGTAAACATCTTCCGTGTTTTCGCGGTAGATGACGACATCCATGCGTTCCGGATTTTTGACCGGCGAGGGCACTCCTTTGTAATACTTCACGGGACGGACACAGCAATAGAGATCGAGGATCTGGCGCAAGGCTACGTTGAGGGAGCGAATGCCGCCGCCCACGGGCGTGGTGAGCGGACCTTTGATGGCGACGCGAAACTCGCGAATGGCGTCAACCGTGTCGTCAGGCAGCCAATTGTCGAATTTTGCCTTGGCTTTTTCGCCGGCAAAAACTTCATACCATGCGACATGGCGCTTGCCCTTGTAGGCCTTCTCCACCGCCGCATCGAACACGCGTAGCGACGCTTTCCAAATGTCGCGGCCGGTTCCGTCGCCTTCGATGAAGGGAACGATCGGATTATCCGGGACGTCGTACTTCCCTGCCGCATAGCCAATCTTTTTTCCGTTGGACGGTACAGCCACACCGTTATAAGAGCCTGCCATCATTCGTCTCCGTATGGAATTTCACAACACGGGTGATGAAAACTTCAATTATAGAGAATACCCCCGGAGGCCGCAGGTTCACTAATTCCCGGGTCACAGGTTTGTGTGACGGCCGTCACCAGCGTCTCGTCCCGAAATACTTACGGACGCCGACGCTGGCATAGCGTCCCCAGGGGCCGTTGTTGCCCTGGTCGGCTGGACCGAGATTGGTATCGCGCGCGCCGAGGCGGTCGAAGAGGAAGTGCTGCGTCACGCGAAACTCGAAGCCCTTCGCAATATAGATTCCCAATCCCCAGGAGTGCTCAACGCCGATGGCATCGGGAGACCAGGTGTAAAGGGTTTGTGGGATGGTTTTCCCGAACAGAAACGAGGGCGCGCCAAAGACCATGAAGCGCCGAAATTCGCCGCGGCCAAAGGGACGGACCTCAAGCATTCCAGAGAGCATATAGCGGGCGAACATGCTGCAGGGAGCGTTGACTCCGCCATACTGGCCGGCATTACCGGCGCAAATGCCAGGGTCGATTTCGTTGTGCGGCGGAGCCAGATCGAATTGTCCCCATCCCCAAAACATNNGGAGCCGAACTCTGAGCTCGGCCTAAACTGCAAATCACCAGGGGAAGTGCGAGAATCCATGCCAATTTGTTCATCGAGCCTCCAGGAATGTATGCCGGGTTTAGAAAATTAAGCATCGCGGTTTTTCTCATCCACAATTTCCGTAACGTCCGAAAACGGACGGAATCGTCAGGCAACGGGGTCTGCGGCGAGCGGAACATTGTAACCTGTGGCCGAGACGGAGGTCGCGGATTCATTCGTCACTGACACCGGCCCGCCAAACCGCGAGATTCATCTGCGGATCGACAGCAAAACGCTTCCAGAATCCATATCCAGCATTCGGATTTATTCCATTCATAGAATCGATAAATGACCACCAACGTCGCAAGGACTTGCACTGTCAACTACCTACGGTTTGGATGGCGGATTGCTACTCCCGTTATAGAAATCCATAAAACCATGCCCCAAGAAGTGTCGGTTTCCTATCAAGCCATTAAAAGCAAGGTCTATCGGCTAATTGACACCCTCGTCGTGGGGGACAAATCAGAGGTCGAGGTGCAGGAGTCGATTCGGCGCTGGTGGGAACTGATTCACCCGGCGGACCGACCCATAGCCCAGAAGTACCTGCTGATCGTCCTGGCACGCTCCTGCCAGGCGCTGGATGCCATCGAAGAAGGCCTGACGGATGCCACGAATCATGAAGAGGCCAAAGCCTCCGACTCCAGCTCGGCGAAGGCATTTAAGCTGGCCGCGAGAGTAGTCAAACAGGCCGCCAAACATACTGCCCTTAGCAACTCCGTTTAAACTGCAAAATCGATTTTTCCTTTTGCGCGAACAAAGATTTTACAATTCCACGGTTGCGGCGGGTCTGATCGTCCGCTTATGCTCAACCTCAGCCTCGGAGTTCACCGGCGCAATCAGGAGAATTCAATGAGATCTTCGTATCTTCGATCCCTGATCACGGTTCGCGCTTATCTTATGTGCGGAGCTTGGTTGATTATGGCTGGATCTTTATTCGCAGCGTCGGGAATCTATACCTTCACGCTCAATTCCATCGACGGCAAACCGGCGCCCCTTGCCGA
>PLUI01000271.1 GCA_003164855.1 Acidobacteriaceae bacterium | reverse complement strand
CGCTGCGCGAACGCAAGGAAGAGATTCCGATTCTGCTGAAACATTTTATGAGCCGCATGGCGGAACAGTACGCGCGCCCGCAGCTTCCGCTTTCACCAGCCCTGCTGGAGGCGTGCCAAAGGCACAACTGGCCGGGCAATCTGCGGGAGCTGAATAATTTCCTGAAGCGCTACTTGATCCTGGGCGATGAGAATTTAGCGGCGGCCGAACTGCAGCCCCGCCACGATGGCAATGGCNNCGGCGCCGCCCACGGCGATTCTGCCAGCCGGGGTACGGAATCCAGCGGAGGATTGAAGTCGCTGGCCCGCACTGCCAAGGACGAAGCCGAAGGCGAGGCTATCCGGCAAGCGCTCGAACAGACCAACTGGAACCGCAAACAGGCAGCCGGCTTATTGCAAATCAGCTATAAAGCCCTGCTCTATAAGATTCGGCAATATGGCATCGCCGAAACCAAGAGCCATCACAAGCTCTCCGCCGGAGCGTAAACCAAGTGCTTCGACCTTCGGGCGGGCGAAACCTAGCCCTGCCCAGAATCTGCCGGGCCACCTATTGCACCGTCAAGCTGAACCCAGCACTTTGTGTGAACAAACCTGAAGTTGCAGTCACCTGTAGAGGATAACTGCCCGCCGGTGTTCCGGAGACAGGTATCACCTGCTTGGTCTTGCTGCAAGCCGGCAGCAGTATGACCAGCGCGAACACCATCCAGAGCGCGAACAATCCGAGGACGCGACTCCGTCTGCGTTTGCCGCTGCCCAGTCCAAACAAGGCTACGCCCGGAACCATCAGCCACAGCGCATAAAACGGGCTATGCCATCCAAGGGAAGTGATCGTGTTCACCGGGCGCGCCGTGGTCGTCAGGTTCAAGACACTTGACTGAGAACCAGGACCATTAAAAGTGAGGGTAGCTGGAGTGAATCCGCAACTCGCTCCCGACGGCAGCGACGCGCACGTAAGCGAGACATTCGCTCCATACGTCAGAGAAGGATTTACCAACACAGAATAGCTCGCCGTGTTGCCCGCCACTACCGTCTGGCTGGACGGGGTGATCGAGACCGCAAAATCGGTTGCCGTGAATGAAGCCGTCTCCGTGTTGCTGGTGTTCGTATCGTTGCTGTTTGTGACTGTGGCCAATATCGAGCCCGCTCCCGCCGTAGTCGGCGTCACCGCCATGGCGACCAGTGAGGTAGAACCTGCTTGCAGCGTAGGAATGGTACAGACCACGTTGCCGCCGGTCGGCACACTGCAAGTGCCGGCGCCCGCAGTCGCGCTGTTGAAGGTAGCCGTTATCCCCGTCGAGAGCTGTCCCGTCACCGTAATGTTCGTAGCCAGGTCGGGACCTTGATTGATGATGGTAAAAGTTATTGTGACCTGGTTGCCGGCACTCACTACTGTTGTGGCAGGCGAAATCAAAGGGGCTATGCATCGAATGCATAAATCACTTGCGGTTTGCAGCTTGACGGCAAACGCGTCGGTGTTCGGACCAACCCCGGTTCCGTTGAGCGTAGCCTGTAGCGGGGCGAAAACCTGGAAGTTGGTGGAGTTCGTATCGCCGGCAAAATAAGTATTGAGGGACGTGTCGACCGCGATGCTGGTCCCGCGGTCCGTACCATTGCCGCCGAAATAGGTTGCGTAAGAACCCACCGCACTCTGGCCGGTAATTGTGGTGGTATCAATGTGAGCAAAAAACGCGTTCTGCGGGCCATTGAGCACGCTCTGGATTGCTCCAGTAGTGACTGGGAAGTTGGTCGTGCCGACCGGCCCTGAACTGGTCGCTCCGGTCACCAGCGCGCCGCCTGCCGTATCCACGGCAATGGCCAAGCCACTGTCGTTCCCGGTCCCTCCAAGGTAGGAAAAATAACTAAGACTCACGCTGTTGCTCGTAGCTCCCGAAGCCTCGGTGGGATTGGTAAACTTCGCCACATAGGCATCGGTCGGCGCCGGTGCCGCTATCGCTGTGCAAACTGCCGTCGTCGGGTTCACCGGAGTATCCAGACATTCCTGGAACGAGGCAGTGCCGGTGGGGAGAATGAAATCCCCCGAATTGGTCGATCCTGTAATGTAAATCGCGGCAGCGGTCGTATCAATCGTGAGGCCGGCGGAGGAATCCGTTCCGCTACCCCCGAGATAAGTCGAAAACAGTAACTGAGACGCTCCCGTCTGCGCGTTGGCCGGGTTCAGCTTGGCAACGAACGCATCGGTCGGAACCGGGCTCGCAGGTTGCGTGCATGTTACCGGAAAAGTGATCACCGTCGGAGGAGGCGTGTCCAGGCACGGCTGGTAGGCATTCAAGATAGGAAAATCGCCTTGCGTCAGCCCACCAGTTCCATTCGTCGCTTCACCACTATTAAAGAAATTGGTGGTGCCGCTGAAATAAATGTTCCCCGTTGTATCGACTGCAATGCCGCCCCCCGTGTCAATCGTCCCGTTACTGCCGCCGAAATATGTCGAATAAAAAATACTGTTTAGACCGCTGGTTTTCGTACTTACTTCCGTCACAAAAAACTGGATGGCACCCAACGACGTCTGCTGATACGCAGGCGGGAATAATGTCGAAGGAAACCCAGTGTCTGAATTGGCCGAAGTGGTGGTGCCCGTGACAAAGACGTCGCCCTTATTGTCGATCGCCAGACCGCTGGCGATCTCTGATCCATTGCCGGAAAGGTACGTCGAGTACTGCAGCGCCGGCACAGATCCTGCCGTGTCAAGTCCATTCACCGCGCTTACAAATACGTGGCACGGCGCTGTCTCGGTTGCGATCAAAGGAGCGCAGGTGCTGCCCGCTTCAGGCACAGTCTGGAATGCGCCCGCCGAGGTAGGGAAATTCGTCGAAGTAGTCGTGCCCGCCACGTAGGCCGTGCCTCCGGCATCGACGCCCAAGCCTACGCTGCTGTCGATTCCGCTGCCCCCGAGGTAGGTGAGGTAGAGGACGCCCGCCGGGCCAGCCGTCGGATCCAGCTTCAGGACGAAAATATTTTGCGCGCCCGCAGTGGCATTCAAAGTTGACTGGATGGGAGCGATTGGCGGGGGATACATCGTAAGCAGGTTGGTGGAAGTCGTCGATCCGGCCAGGTAAATAAATCCGTCGTTATTGACGGCAATCGAAGGGTAAGTCTCATTCCCCGTGCCGCCGAAGTACGTCGAGTAAGCGATGGTCGGATCGATCACCAGTTCCCTGCTGCGATCATAGGAACCAATCTCAAAGCCCACACGATTGGCCGCTCGGAGTACGAACCGCCCTTCAACCGCCTGCTGATGCCCGGCAGCGGTCTGATAAACCCGCGGGGCTTGCAAGCGCACATCCGCGCCCGTTCCCTTAAGAATCAAGTCTCCGCCGCTCAGTTCCAGCTTAGCCGCTCCATCGAACTGCAACTCGGCTTGCGATGGATCGGCGCCCGGCGCAACCTTGAAGTCGTATTCCAGATGACCCTGGCTGCCGTAGAAAACCAGGTCGATGCCCGGATAAACGCTCTGATAACGGACTCCGGCAAACTGCGGAATGCCGGTGTGCCACTTTTTCGGGTCGTTGCCAATGAAATAGTTGCTGATGCCAGGAAGCCGGTCGCCGCCCGCCACGGTTGCACCAGGATTGGCGCCCACCAGCGTCATGCGCACCGCCTCCACGCTTCGCGAAGTCACGAGTTTAGTCACCCGTTGCCCCGCCGAGGCCGGCTGCGCCGTTTGCATGGCCAGCACCGCTCCCGTCGAATCCAGAAAAAGACTATATCCGGCTCCATGCGAGACGAATTTCACCCTGGAATCTGTCTGGCCCTCATTGGGCTCGAAGATCAGCGGGAGTTGGCCAAGAAGTCCGCGGGCATCCGGCTTCGATTTCATGCCAGCCTTGCCGAAAGCGGCCGGAAGTGGGAACGGCGAGGATGCAGACCCTGCGCTCTGGGCGTAACGGCGCGAACCTGAGTTCAACATCACGCCAGCCACCAGCAACAAAACCATAGCCGCGCTCACTACGCATATCCATTTCAGACGCCCTTCCAGCCCCGCTCCCGACAATCTTCCTCCCGACAATGCATTTCCCGACAATCCACGGCCATTTCCCATTACGCTTTTCCTCCGCTGCATACCGATCATAAATGGAGAGAGTAGAACGGCGCGCGAGTTTTTACCCGGCGCCGGCGATACCGCCCGCTGCTGACATGTCACTTAGGAACTGGCGGAAAATAAACAACTACTTAAACATCTGATGGATAGCCAAGTCAAGCGAGCGTCCGATTTCCCGCCCGCTCTAAGACCTGTCAGATGCGCTGGTTGCCTCATAAAGATGCCGCAGGAGACCGGAAAACATAGCACAAAAGTGGCATGAAACAATTTGCGGACGAACCCCGGCCGAGCGATTTCTGCAAAGCCTTGCACGCCTTGACGACAGCTACGCGGCGTTCGGTTCAAAGCTGTTGATTCTTCGCGGAATTCCTCCAACCCAGGCGCGAACGATTGGCACCGGGATTGCTCCGACAGAGGCGGAATCTGGATGGTCGCGCAGTCTCCTCCCGGCCGTCCTTCAGGCGCGTTCTGTTTTGCCAGGCGGTTTACCGAATCAGTTCATGAGTCTTTTTGCTCTTTGCAAACTGCCGGCAAACCTATAGAGTGGAATGCAATCAGGACCTGCTTCAGGGCGACGGGCAGGACTTTAACCATCCAGCCTGGCTGTTGATTCCGTTCCGCATTTAATTTTGTCTTTGTTTGGCAAGATGTTTGGGAAGATGCACTCGGAACTTACGCCACTGATGCAACCGGATTCTCAGGATCGGCGGATGATGCGGCGCTTCGATATGCGCCTGCCCGCAGTGGTCCGTCTCGACGAAAACAACGAATTCCAAACCGAAACCCAAAACGTAAGTGCGCGCGGAGTTTTCTTTTACCTGGACCGTCCCGTCCCCGCCGGCACAGCTTGCGAAGTAACCCTCACCTTCCCGCCGCACATCACCCTGACCGACGCCGTGCGCGTGCGCTTCACCGCCCGCGTCATCCGCTCGGAATCCCCTCTGCCCTCGTCGCGCGTCGGCACCGCCGCCATGATCGAAGACTACGAATTCCTCCGGTCCACCGGCAGCACCGATTTCCTCAGCGCCCTGCAGCGTGATTGGAAAGCGACGAACTAAGAATCGGGCATTGGCAGCTAGCAACCAGCAGTTGGCAGTTAGCAATTAGCAATTTTGCCACTACATGCCTCTGTCGCGCTTTCACAAAACCACTCCTAGCAGGTAACGGCTAGTTGCTGATCTCTAACTGCGAATTGCTGCCTATTTCCCCTTACCCAAATCCTTCATCCGTTGCCGCAAACGGCCATAGCGCCGCGCGATACTCCCAAGATAAAACCCGTGAATCAGCCAAGTCGCAATATAAGCAGCCCACAGAAATTTAATGGAATTCATTGCGTCACTCCGTGCAGCGATTCCATAGCTTCCATTTCGTCGACTTCGCGCTGCATCCACTCGATCCGATAGCGCGCCCAGCAAACCACGAAAGCGAAGCAGGAGAACGCCAGCCAATTAATCAACAGCACATGCAACATTCGCGGATCGATGGATCCACCGCCTCCGATCACCGGTTGCGGATGTTGCGTTCGGAAAAACCAAATCGAGAAATAAACCAGCGGCACGTCAAGCGCCCCAAAAATCGCCAGCACTGCAGCGAGCTTCGGAGTCTGCGAACTGTCAGAAAATTTCCGCAGCACCAGATAACTCACATAAATCAGCCAGAGGACCAGCGTCAGCGTCAGGCGCAAGTCCCAAGTCCACCAGATCCCCCAGACCGGCCGCGCCCAGATCGGCCCGGTCACCAGCACGACCGTGCAGAAGACCACCCCCACTTCCGCCGACACCAGCGCCACGGCATCCGCCTTCGCGCTCTTTCGAATCAAGTAGATCACCGACGCCACCAGATTCACGAAGAACAGCAAAAATGCCGTCCAGGCCGACGGCACGTGGTAGTAAAAGATTCGCTGCACGTCGCCCATCGTCCGCTCCATGGGCGCCACCCATATAGCTTCATAGAAGGCGTACGCCAGCAACAATGCCGTAACAGCCGCGACGATGGGGAAGGCCCGTTTCATTCCGCCTGCAGAATCGTTTCGAACAATGCTAGACAAGCAGTAGTAAACACCACATCGTAGGTGAGAAGCAATACGATCCAGAAGCGCGCGGACGCATCACCCGCCAGAATAATCCGGGTCGCCTCCACCATCGATTGCACGGCCGGGATGGAAATAGGAAACAGCAACAGCGGCAACATAATTTCGCGGCTGCGCGTACGCAAAGACATAGCCGCGAAGAATGTTCCATTCACCACCAGCGCCCACGTTCCCAGAATCGTAACCGGTATCAACTGCCACGCCGGCCCCAAAGCGCGCAGGTTGTAAAAAATCACAAACAGTGGCGCCATCACGGCTTCCAGTACGCTCACTAGGATAAAGTTCCCCACCGCCTTAGCGACGAACAGCGCATTCGCCGGAGCCGGAGAAACCCGGTAAGCATCAAGCACCTGATTTCGCAACTCCCGCGCCCAGGTCTGATTCAACGCGACCACCGCTGCGAACAGGAACGCAACCCAGATCAGCCCTCCCGCAATTTCGCGAGACTCTTCGGCATTCGGATCAAACGAGAAACTAAAGATCACCACCACCAGCAGCGAGAAAAACAGCATAGAGTTAATCGCATCCCGCGATCGCCACTCCAGCCGGATATCTTTCGTCAGCGTCGCCAGTGTGATGGAGCGGAGCGAATTCATCGCGTTCCCGCTCCCGAGAAATCCTGAGTCAGACCAGCCGTGCGCTCCACAATCTGCCCCGCCTCCATCCAGACAAATTCATCCGCCACGCCCTCCAGCAGCGCCGCCTGATGCGTAACCACAAAAATAGTTTTGCCTTCGTCCCGCATCTTCTTGAGCAATGCCACCATCTCCCGCGCCGAATGCACATCCACGTTGGAAAACGGCTCATCCAGCAAAAGTATTTTTGGATCGTGNNTTGCCGCATGCCCTGCGAATACTGCCCCACCGGACGCGCCAACTCCGGGTCAAGCCGCACCGCACGAATCGCCTGCTCGCAGCGTTCATCGCCCGCAATGTCATACAACCGCGCAAAGTAGCGCAGGTTTTCCATGCCACTCATCTCGTCGTACAGCAGAGAGGGATGCGCCATATAGCCAATCTCGCGGCACGCCTCCTGCGGGTCCTTTCCGAGAATGGAGATCGTCCCTCGCGTCGGCTGCGCCAACCCCGCCAGCGCTCGCAACAAAGTGGTCTTCCCCGCTCCGTTGTCGCCGAGGATCACATGGAACTTGCCGGCATCAAACTCCGCGCTCACCCCGCGCAGCGCCGCAAAGCGGCCGAACTGCTTGATGAGATTGCTGAGCCTGATGATTGGTACGCCAGCCGGCGCGCTCCCCGGAATGCTCACAGCGGAGGTCCGAAAGGAGTCTGTTTTCCAGCAGTCACACCAACGAATCTAAGGATTTTGACGAGTTTTTGCAAAGGCGGGAGTCGTGGGAGTTAACGCGAAGGCCGCCGCGAAGCGGCCTTCGCCCAAAGCCTAAACGCCCGATCCGTGGCGTTTCGGTTGCGGCCTTACTTTCCCGGCCGTCTTAACGCTGGAGCCGCCATTGCCCACCGGGCAGGAATCGCCCGTAGCAGTGGTTTCCACTACATTGTACGTAATGTTTCCCGATGCACTGCCGCCTGAGTTTCCTGTCAAAACGCCCGCGCAGGCCTCGTTGATGGTGTTACTCGTGGCTGTGCTGTTGCTCCCGCTCGATCCGCCACCCGGTTCCGTGCATGAGCTGTCTAAATGGACACCGGACCCCGAGCTATAGAACACGGTATTCGTCGCCGCATTATTGTGGTCGCTGCACAGGTCGATCCCATCCAGAAGATAAGTTGCGCCGGTGACAACGATTGCTGCATTGGTCGTCACTTTGTTGGAGGTGACTTCATTGTAGTCGGCAGTTGCTAGCCCGTCGGTGTAGGCTACGATCGCGCCCTGCGTATTGCTGACGGTGTTCTCGCTGATGGTGACCGGGCTCGTGCCGGTACCGCCGGAATCGTAGAGAAGAATCCCGGTCGCACTGTAGCAACCACCGGGGTAGCAATCCAATGCATTCACGTACACATCATCCGTAACGGTATTGTTTGAAATCTTCCCGCCTGCTCCGTCGCTCAACTGGATGCCGTTTTGGCCGATGAGGGGCGTGGCGCCTATTCCCACCACATAGTTCCCCGTGACGGTGCCAACCGTGCCGCTGCCGTCGATCGTGATTCCGTTCTTGTCGTAATCATGGACACTGCTGTTTTCGACGGTGACCGTCGCCGTTCCCGTCCCGTAGCCGCTCTGAACGTAAATGGCCAGCCCGTCCTGGCATCCGAAATCGGCCGGGGGTAGCTCCTGGTACCTGGTCGTCACGTGATTTACCGTACCTGAGGCATTCTGGTAGTAGATCCCCACCAGGTCGTTCACGCACGTATTAAGACCGTTATTGCTGCCGTCGACTGTGATATTGCTAATGCTGACCACAATCGGCGCGGGCCAAACGCCGTCATTTGGAAGGGTTTCGACAAGGATTTGGGCGGCGGTCGGCTGCCCGGTCGGGTATCCGTAGAGGTCAGCTGTGTTTACCACCACACCGCCGCTCGGAGAGACGATGACCGGATTGTTCGATCCTACCGCGGTTGCACCTGCAACACCGTTTCCAGCCACGCCCTCCAGCATAAGCTTCTTCGTGATCGTGACCTGCTCCGCGTAGGTGCCGGGACAGATGTAGATGGTGGAACCTGCGGGCACACTGCTAACCGCCAGCGAAATGGTGGGATAGCTGGCAAGGTTCTTGCAAGCCGTGATACCGGGCGGGGTAACGACCACCGTAGCGGCCGAAACATTCCGGCTCACCCCGAAGGAAAAAACGGCCGCACCCAGAATCGACAGGGCCGCACGACGACACACTAAGGACATCATAGAAATCTCCTCAAAATTCAGATTTTTTGTTTGGTATCAGGCCCGGTGGTCGAGTCGATGAAAAGACTCGCCGACACCTTTATAGTCGAGAGAAACTAGCGTCGATGAAACTATCATGCTGGCAGTGGCTCAACTGGGCCACCGTCATCGGTGAGCGGAGAACAATGAAGCGGAGTACTTCTACTGTACCACATCGCCGCACCATCGAAGACTCAGTTCGACGGGAAGGACGGCCTCTGCACCTGCGTCACGCTCTTCGCCGGCTCGGCCTGCATCGAGTTGCCCGGCTGCTTCGGAGCATATTTCGACGCGCACTTGGCCTGCAAAGCCTTCGCGTGGAAAACGCCATCCCGCCCAAAGCTGCCATCGGCCAGCGCCTGCGAATCGTCCTTGAAAGTGTCGGGAGGCGCCTCGGTCCCCGTGTAATCCACCGAGAGCAACTGATCCTGCTCCATCAACACAAACTCAACGTGCGTTCCCGTCCGCTTGATCGACCCCGGCTGCACATTCCCCGCCACCCGCAGCCGCTTGGAGTAAGCCCCGTTCCCCATCTTGTGCAACTCGCTGATGGTGACGTAGTAACTCTTGCTATCCTGCACCCCGGTGTACGCGAGATAACCCAGCAGGAAAAGAATCACGACCACAGCCGACCCAAACTTCAAATAAGTCTTACCTTGACTGGACATAGGAACCACCCCACAGGGATTATGCTCTCACGACTCTAATCTTCCCCAAGCTCAGAATCAAGATTCGCCCCGCCGCGGTGCTGTCTTTAAGACACTACCCCCGCCGCACTGGCCCGCATCAACGTGCCGCAGCAAGAAGAGCGGGAGCATGAACGTCTCCTGCCTGCCTTTGAGCCGACGCCCAAACTTCCGCCCCGCAAACCACCCGCCAGCGTCAAAACGCTACGCGCCTACTCCGCAAATCGAGCGGGATGAACTCACTCGGTACTCGGTACTAGGTACTAGGCGCTAGGTGCTTAGAAATGTCCGCTAGAATGGGAGGGATCTCCCGACCACGATTACTGCCAAGCAGACAAAGGCTTTAGCGGATCATGGCCTCAGGTAACTTCCGCCGTCTTAGGTCGCCGCTTAGAATCCAACGAGTCAAATCCTGTAGTTCCGGGTTCATTACTAACGACGTTCATTCTGCCGAAAGGCTTCGAGGAAACCATGAAAATCGCACGCCATTGCACCCTGCTGGTGTTTCTTGTTGCTCTCTGCTCCGCTCTGAGCTTTGCCGACGAACCGGGAAGGCATCCGGCTTATCTGCACGCGCTTACCGACTTGCGGCACGCGCGCGCTCACTTGGAGAACCTGGCTCCCACTCATCACATGGACAGAGAAGAACAGCACGCCATTGCGGAGATTGACAGAGCCATTGACGAAATCAAGCGCGCTGCCATCGACGACGGCAAGAGTCTGAACGATCATCCGCCAGTCGATGCCGGAATGGACCGCCCCGGCCGCTACCACCGCGCGCTGGAACTGCTGGATAAAGCTCACAATGACATCGCACGGGAAGAAGATGACCCGTCCGTGCGCGGTCTGCGCAATCGCGCTCTGCAACACATCGACGAAGCGCACCGCATCGTCGATCATCTGATCGTGCAAGCCGCCAACTACTAGCGAATAGTTTGGCTGGTCGATGCCTGCGATGCGGGCGGCAGCAAAAAGCCGCTGTGTCCGAGGACTGAATCGAAACTGAATCGAAACAGATGAGGTTTCTGACGAAAGAGGTGCTCGTGACGGAGATGCAAGTTTCGAAAACTGAGCCGGTCGGAGACGGCCGTCGCTGGCTTACAGCAGCTGCGGCGTTGCTGGTTGGCGGGGCGTTCTTTGCCCTGTGGTTCTGGCTTCTGCCAGGATGGCTCGGTTTCAGCGTGGAAATGGCAGGCACAGCACGCTGGCGATGGCTGGCAGCAATCCCATCCGTGCTGGGATTCTCTGTCGCCCTGCGCTGCATCTGGGATTTCGGGTGGACGGGACGCGGCACGCCCGTCCCGGTCGCTCCGCCCCAGCGCTTGGTTGTCGTAGGTTTCTACCGCTACGTGCGCAACCCCATGTACGTGGGCTTCGCAGCGGGATGGATTGGGCTGTGGGTGATTTTCGGCCACGCCAATCCGGTGGCGATGGCGGTCGGCGCAGCGGTTGCCCTCGGCGTCCATCTGTTCGTCGTCCTTTACGAAGAACCGACCCTTCGCGGAAAGTTCGGGGATAAATACGAAGAGTACCGCCGCAACGTACGCCGCTGGTGGCCGCGGCTACGGGGCTGGGATCAGCCTTCATGACGCCAGTGGGGCCCGAACAACCGCCGTCCGGCCCCACTGTTTTCATGTTACGCGCCACGCTTACCAAACGTGGCAGGCGTTCTCAGCGACCATCGGCTGTCCCGCTTTGCATCCCCAGGCTTTCTGGAACTCCGGCATGTTCTGCACCACGCCATCCACGCGGTATCTGCCCGGCGAGTGGGGATTGGTGGTCACTTGCATGCGCTCGTATTCCGGACGCCGCTTCTCGCACCAAACCCGACCGAATCCCAGGAAGAAGCGCTGCTCGGGCGTGTAGCCGTCTATTTTCTGGCCTTCTTTTCCACTCTTGTCATCGGCGATCATGTGCTCGAGCGCCATCAGTGCGATGCGCGCGCCCCCATTGTCGGCGGTATTTTCACCCAGCGTCAGACGGCCATTCAGTTTCAGATCGTCGACCGCCACGAAGCTCGAATATTCGTCGGCCACACAACTGACGCGCTTTTCGAACTCTTTCCCATCCTGCTCCGTCCACCAGTCCTGCAGGTTACCCTTGGGATCGTACTTGCGCCCTTGATCGTCGAAGCCGTGCGTGAGTTCATGGCCAATCACCAGCCCGATGCCGCCAAAGTTGATTGCGTCATCCATGTTCTTGTCGAAAAACGGCGGCTGCAGGATGCCGGCGGGAAACACGATCTCGTTGTACGCGGGACTATAGTAGGCGTTCACCGTCGGCGGAGTCATGCCCCATTCCTTTCGGTCCAGCGGCTTTCCAATCTTGGCAATCTCGCGTTTTGATTCGAATTCTTCGGCCCGTGCCACATTGCCCCACAGATCGTCGGGTTTGATTATCACCGAACTGTAATCACGGTACACATCGGGATAACCAATCTTGTTACGAATTGCCTCTAGCTTGATGGCAGCCTGTTTCCTGGTTTCATCGCTCATCCATGACAGGTGTTCAATATCTTCGTTCAGAGATCTTTCCAGGGCATCGACCATTTTCAACATGCGCTGTTTGCCATCCGCGCCAAACGTGAGCTCGACATAACGCTGTCCCAAGGCCTCGCCCAAAGAACTATTGGTGAGATCCACGCAACGCTTCCACCGGTCCTGAATTTGTTTCTGACCGGTCAGGGCCTGCCGCATCTTGAAGTTGGCCTCGACAAATGGCTGGGAGAGCCAGGGAGCAGCGGTGCGCAGCACCTGCCAACTCACGTACGTCTTAAGTGCGTCCAGCGGTTCGGATTCGACCACGCTATTGACTTGCTTGAAAAAATCGGGGTTGCCCACATTCAACTCGGTAAAGTTGGGAGCGCCCACTGCGACAAAAAAGCGATTCAAATACAGATCCGGCGCCAGAGCCACGGCTTGGTCGCGTTCCATTTTATGGTCACGGACTTTTGGGTCGCGGCGCACCGTGCGATCCATCGAATCCCTGGCTAGAGCGGTTTCGATGCGTAGCACGGTCTTCGCCGAATCGGCCGCCTGGGCGGGCGTCTGTCCGGCTAGCGTGAACATCTCGGTCGCGTAGTCCACGAAGTGCTTGCGCATGTCGACCATGCGCGCGTCGTCCTTGATGTAGTAATCGCGATCCGGCAACGACAGTCCGCCCTGGTCGATATAGGCGATCACCATGTCCGCATTGTGCAAATCGGAGTTCGAGTAGAAATTGAACAGCGGACCCGGCCCCATCAGGTGTACGTGCGCGATCTCATCGATGAGTGCACCCTTGTCCTTGACCGCAGCCACGCGATCAAGTTCCGGCTGCAGCGGACCGATGCCCTTGGTGTTCACCGTTTTTTCATCCATGCATGACCCATATAGATCGCCAATCTTCTGATCGATCGCGTTGCGGCTTGCACCTCCCGATTCCGCCTTCTCTAGAATGCCGCGCTCGATGTCGAGATTGCGTTCATCGAGTTCGGTAAAGCTCGCCCAGGATGACCGATCGGCGGGTATCTCGGACTTCTTCATCCAGTTGCCGCAGGCATACTGGTAGAAATCCACACAGGGATCGATCGTCTTATCAATGTTGTCGAGACTGAAGCCCGGGGCTGGCTTAGTGGAGGCAGATGTTTGGGCGAAGCCGTGAACATTCATCAGAAGCAAACAAGGCAGCAAGATACGGAGCACGCGCATAGCAGGACTTCTCCTTTTGAGGAACGGTTGAGATTCTAAGCCTCGCGGTTCTGTATGAGCGAGGACGAAGCCGGATTGCTCGTTGCTACTACTCGTGCCGTGCCGTGAGGGTATAATCGAAAATCGTTAGAATTCTGATGAAAGCGGGCTCCGATCATGATTCCCACCAGTGGCAATCCCGGCAACGGCAGCAACGGCAACAGTGTCCCCCAGCCTCGCGCAGAGTGGCTCGCCCGGCGCAAACGAGCGAACACGGATGGCAACTTCTCGCAAATGCA
>PLUI01000282.1 GCA_003164855.1 Acidobacteriaceae bacterium | reverse complement strand
AGATTCCGTGGGAAGAAAACTTTTTTGACAAAGTGCTGTCGGTCGAGTCGTTCTACTACTACGCCGACCAGGACCGCGCGCTGATGGAACTGTTCCGCGTGATGGCGCCCCGGGGAAGATTATTCATCCTCATCAATCTATATAAAGACAATCAGTATTCGCTGCAGTGGGTGGATAAGCTCAAGGTGCCCGTACACGTGCGTTCGCAGGCGGAGTATGTGGAGCTGCTGAACAAGCACGCGTTCGAGAATGTAGAGGCGTGCCGCATTCCCGACGACACGCCCACGCCCGACGACTACAAGACGAAGTCGTTTCATAGTCTGGACGATCTGCGGGCGTTCAAACGCGAGGGAGCGTTGCTGCTGATGGCGACGAAGCCCGATCTGCGCACGCCGGCTCCGGGATACACGATTTACTAGAGGCGAAGCGTCGGCAAATTGGACAGTCCCGATGGCACTGAGTGCAACAACCCTTTGCAGTAAAATTGAATCGTATTTCACTGCTCAGATCGAGTCGGATCTCAGCCGAGAAGCAACATACGGGCAGGGAAAGCCAGCCCGACGAAAGGAGACATTAAGTGAAGGTATTCAAGTTTTTTGCCTTGGCTGCTATTGTCACAATGTTTTTTGGCATGACTGCAAAAACACAAGCTCAGGTGAGCGTCAACATTGGAGTCGCCCCTGACTGTCCGTACGGTTACTATGACGTGGCACCCTACGATTGTGCTCCCTACGGGTACTACGGCCCGGAGTGGTTTAGCGGTGGCATTTTCATCGGTGCAGGCCCGTGGTTCCACGGCCCTGAAGGCTTCCACGGCCACGTGAATAACCATTTTCATCCCGAGCACGGTTATAACGGCCCACGGCCAAACCGGGGCGACAGGCCCGACCCGGCAAGACCTCCTGGTAAGGTTGCGCACTTCAAGGGAAACGAAGTGCGTGATGGACGCGGTCACACGGTTGGCAAACGCTAGCCATCCCAGACCGTTGGCAAATCTTCGACCGACCTAACTAAAGAAAAGGCAGTTATCCACTAAATTTCAACGTGGATAATTGCCTTATTTAGATTTCGCTATCATCGTCTTTGCCGCGGCCCAAGTCTTTCGCTGGGCTCAGGGCACGGCCGTCGGAGGCGTGGCGAATCTCGATCCGGCCATTCACGTTTGAGAGTCGGATGCGCGGTCCGCCGCTGCCGAGTTCGCCGCGCAGGTCGTGGCCAACGAAGTTGTGATGATTCACGTGCAAGCCGAAGTCGTTCTCAATCAAGCCTGAGACTGTTGTGGCCTCAATCTCGGCCTTCGAATCCGAAGGAATTGTCATCTCCATCGAGCCATTCACTGAACTCAGTTTGACGGACGCGCCGGAAAGGTCGTCAAACGTAGCCTCCAGATGCCCATTGATCGTGGAGAGATCGGCGCGGCCGGAAAGATTGTGAGCTTTCAGTCTGCCGTTGATGCAAGAAGCATGTACCTCACCCTTCGCGCCCGTGATATCGAGGGCTCCATTGATGAGCTTGATTTCATCCAGGCGCGCGCCGCGCGGCACGGTCAGAGTGTATTCAACGCTGGCCGGATTATTGTGCCAGCCCCAGTTAAAAGTGAGATCGTGGTCGGGATACATGGTGCGAATCGAAAGATGGTCTTGGCCGGAATCGATGTCAATGCGCGCCTGCTCAAGCCGCTCCCTCGAGTCCGCATACTTCACCGCGTCCACCTTGACTTCGTTCTGATCCCAGGCGGAGATGTGAACCGCGCCATTGATGTTATCGAGTTCCACGCGGCCGTCGGGAGTAAGGGCGTAGGTCTGGTGGAACTCTTCGGTGAACGCACCGCGGTGATCGGAGGCGTGCGCTGCGAGTGCGAGAACTAAAAAAGCGCAGGTGCTGAGGACGATCTCTAAGCGACGCTGGAACGGGCGTGGACGGTTCATGGAAATCCTCCGTTTCGAGATGTTAGACGCGGCGATCGGGAATTGGTGAGAGGCAAGGGGACGCCTTGTGCCTACAGGGGTATACGAAGGCTGGCTCGGCGTCGTTCCCCTATTTCCGGGCAGAGTCTGGATTTCTCTTGCCCACTTCGGTCAGCAAGAACACGCCCAAGATCGCCATCTCCGGCTCGATAGGATGGCGGTAGCGCTGGCCAGGATAGACCACGTAGTAAATGAATGGATACAAAAGGATCAGCCAGAACAGGAGCCAGGCGCCGGGTTTGCGCTGACGCAGAGCGCGTCCCAGTCCCCAGAACATCAGCACAGATGAGGCCAGAAAGAGCGAATTCTTTACCTCGGCCAGCCACCAGATCAGAGCCAACCGCGGCGGCCCTGCCCAAAAATAGATAAAGCGCTTGAGGCAGAGCACGGCAAAGCGGGGATAATCCGCTTTGATGTAATCGAGCGCCTGCCGCTTGCGGTTCTCGATGTAGCCTAGCTCGCCCAGGGAAATGTACTGGCGCATAGCGAAAGTATCCTGCGTAGGATGCAAATTCTGCATCCAGGTGCCGTCAGCGCCCGGGCCGTTGCCCAGGCGCAGTTCCNNGATAGTTGCGCACCGTCCAGGGCGTGATGCATGCAACGAATATTAAAGAAGCCAGCAGGATGCCAGCCAATGAATGCTTGCCCCGCTTCGCGCGCTGATACCACGACCACAATCCAGAAGCGGGCAGGAACGCGATCAACACTGTGCTGTTCAGCGCGGCGACTGCCCACAGCAGACCGAACTCGATCCATGGTTTCAGACCCTCGCTATCCTCCATGGTGAGCGTCAGCCAGAAAATCACGGCCAACAGTAGAGCAGAGAAACTTGTCTCCCACACCCAGCGCGTGCACCAGAACATTACGTAAGGTAGAAGAGCCCAGGTCCAGGCCGAGCCGACCGCGACCTTTTCGGAAAAGATGCGACGGGCGATAAGAAAAATCGGGATGCAGGTCAGCGCGGAGAAAACACTGTTGATGGTGAGCAGCACGAAAGCCGACGCCCGCGAGTAGATGCCGAAGAAGTGAAACACACCAGCGGTCAGGTAAGGATAAAGCGGCGGTTCCCAGGCGGTTGGCCCGGTGGGCGCGCCAAAGGCATCGCTGAAGCCGCGTCCGGATGCGATGGCCGCGCCGATGCGTCCCATCTCCCAACCGAAGCCGAAGTTGTTTTCCGTGGGTTTGAACTTGTAGGTGTGGCCGACGATGATCCAGCCCACGCGCAAAAACAGGGCGACCACGACCATCCAGAACTGCGAGGCGCGGATATGCGCCCACGCATCGAGAAGCCGAGTGGGGACGCGTTTCTGGTCAGCGGCCACGGCGGGCTTTGAATCCATGGATGATTCTATTTGTAGCTGAGTGCACGTCGCGGCGGCAACTCAGCCCTTGGTCGTTGCGAGTTGTTGCGCATGGATTGACACTTGAGCGCGGTATACCTAGACTTGGGTGCTTCGCGCCATGAGCCGGGCGGTTGAACGTATAATTGTTTCGATAGCTTGTACGAACCGAGGTCACCTGATGGGCTGGCTGCAAAACAAGTT
>PLUI01000078.1 GCA_003164855.1 Acidobacteriaceae bacterium | reverse complement strand
GTGGCAAACGGAGTTTCTTTAAACTTGCTGGGTCTTTTGGCGATCCATGCAATTCTGCGGGGAAGGATTCGCGGTCTTAAAGCCGCCATACTGCTGGCTTCTCTTCCGGTTGCGATCCTGGCAACCATGACGCGGGCGGTCTGGCTTTCATTCGTGGCCAGTGTAGGTGTGCTGATTGTTCGCTCGCATAATCGAAGATTGCGGCGAGTTTCAATCGCCGTGGCCGTAATGGGAGCTCTGGCTATTCTCATTGCATTGAGTTTCGACGACCAGCGTCGCGCGCTCACAGATCGGCTGCAGGAATCGGGCCCGGTGGATTTCCGCGAGGCCGTGTACTCGGGCGGCTGGCAAATGTTCCTGGAAAAACCCTTAATCGGTTGGGGCGTAAATCAAATGCCCGCCGAGTTGGCCCGGCACGTTAGCGGTTACAACGAGAAGGAATTGTATCCGCACAACACCTACCTGGAACTGCTAGTGGAACATGGCATCCTCGGCCTGGCGTTTTATGGTTGGCTGATGTGGGAGCTTTTGAAGTTGGGACGAGGCCCCGTTCCACGAGACGAATGCAACGGTCTATTAAATCACCAGTTTCATGCCATGTGGCCGGTTTTCAGCGGAGTCTATCTAGTAAATGCAACGGTTGTGGTGATGAACTATCAGTTCGTGAACGGGTTGCTGTTCGTCTTAGCCGGAATGCTGGCAGCGCAGCAGCGTCGCACAAATCTGGAACGTGAGCCAATCCCCCCTCTCAAAGCAATGCGCAGGTCCGCAGCTTGAATTCCTGCCCACTTTAATTCCGCAATTTCCAATTCAGTGCTCACGGTCGCTTATCTCGCAAACCAATTTCCGGCTTCTGTCGAGCCCTATGTGAGCGAGGAAATCCAGGAACTGCGGCGGCGGGGAGTAAACGTGATCGCGGGGAGCGTGCGCAGGCCAAAGACGGCGCAGGAGTCATTTAAGAACGGACCTTGGGGATCGTCAATTCTGTATCTTCAGCCCGTCCGCCTTCTAATTCTCCTGCACGCTCTTTGGTTGGCGGTGAGGTACTGGGAGAGGATTTCAAGCTTGCTGGCGCGGGTGCTGCTGCAAGGAAAGGAGAGTCCCACGCTGCGCGGCAAAGCGTTGCTGCACACCTGGCTGGGTGCCTATTACGCGGTTTTGCTGCGAGAACGCAGAGTGACTCACATCCACGTGCATCACGGCTATTTCGGTTCGTGGATCGCGATGGTGGCAGCGCGTTTGTTGGGTATAGATTTCAGCCTGACGCTGCACGGGTCGGACTTGCTGATGCACGGCGTCTATCTCGACACCAAGCTGAAGAATTGCCAGTCGTGCGTAACCATTTCCAATTACAACCGGCGCTATGTGCTCGATCATTTTCCTGAGATCGATCCGGGAAAAATCCTCGTGTCGCGACTGGGGGTGGATGCGGCGCTAGCCGAAACAGGTACGCGCAGGATTACTCCTGGCACGCACAGCAATTTCACTCTCCTAGCTGTAGGCCGCCTGCATAAAGTCAAGGATCACGGATTTCTGATTCACGCCTGTGCTCGACTGCGCGACATTGGACTCGACTTTGAATGTGCGATCGCCGGCGAAGGGCCGGAGCGGCAGCGTCTCGAATCACTGATCCAAGACAATCGATTGCAGGACCGGTTCATCCTGCTCGGGCACGTGGCACAGCCGGAGCTAGATGCACTCTACCGGTACGCAGACCTTGTCGTTCTCACAAGCCTGAGCGAGGGGATTCCGTTAGTTCTGATGGAAGCGATGGTAAGGGGCAAGATCGTGCTCGCTCCATCGATCACGGGTATTCCCGAGTTGGTCATTCCCGGGAAAACGGGATTTCTCTATCAACCAGGAGATCTCGACGATTTTGTACACCGGATCCGTTTTCATCAATCCTTGATGCAGGTTAGGAACGCCAATCGGCTGAACTGGATCCGGCATGCGGCGCGAGTGCAGGTCCTCAACAATTTTAGCCACCAGGAAAACTTAAGCCGCTTCGCCGGCGCATTCCTGAAATCGATCGCGCACCACAACTGGAGCCCTTCCCATGAGAATCCTATACTGCAACAAATATAACTATCCCTTCAGCGGGACCGAAGCCTACATCTTCGCGGCTATGGATCTCATGCGGTCGAAGGGACACTCTGCGGCACTGTTCTCCATGGGCGATCCGCGCGGCAAGCCCACTCCCTACGATCACCATTTCGTGCCGCACACTGAATTCAAGAACCAGAGAGGATGGCTTCACAAGGCAAGGCTGGCGGCCCAAGCCATCTACTCACTCGAGGCGCGACGAAGGATTCGGGCGATGATCGCCGAATTTCGACCTGATGTGGCTCACGTGCGCAACATCTACCACCATCTGTCGCCCTCAATCCTGTGGGAACTTAAGGCGCAAAAGGTTCCCGTCGTCTATCACTTGAACGACTTCAAAGTCCTCTGTCCCAGCTATAACCTGGTTTCGCACGGAGAGGCCTGCGAGGCTTGCAAAGGTGGAAAGTGCTGGCACGTACTGAAGGAAAAATGCTATCCCGGACTGGCCGCGCGGATGATCCTGGTGACCGAAGCTTACTTCCACACGAAGCTTGGTACCTACCGAAAATGTGTTGACTGCTTTCTGGCTCCCAGTCAATTTGTGCGCGACAAGTTTGTTGAACATGGATGGGATCCGGCGAAGTTTGAAGTTCTCCCACACTTCCAGACTGTCCAGTCGGTAAAGGAGCGTAGTGCAGAAATCTCGCCGCTGGTTTATTTCGGACGATTGTCGAGGGAGAAAGGAGTTGGCGACTTGCTGCACGCGATGCAGAGGCTGCCGCATCTTCAACTGATCGTCGCGGGGGACGGGCCGGAGCGCAACGAATTGGAGCAACTGAGTGCTGGGCTGGGATTGACCAATGTCAAGTTTATCGGCCACATTCGGGGAGAGGAACTAGATCGCGCCATTGCTGGGTCGCGTTTTACGGTGCTGCCCTCTCACGCGTATGAAACTTTGGGGAAGACGATCCTTGAATCCTACGCGCATGGGCGAGCGGTGGTTGCATCCGATCTCGGCTCGCGGCGCGAGTTGGTACATGAGGGTAAGACCGGGCTGTTGTACGAGACGGGAGATGTCTCTCAGTTGGCGTCAGCTCTGAAATTTCTCAGCTCCCAGCCAGAACTTGCCGACGAAATGGGCCGGGCTGGACGGGAACTTGTAAAAGAGCTCTATACGCCGGAGGCGCATTATGAAGTCCTGATCGGTTTGTATGAGCGTCTGGCTGTGGGAAAGAAGCAGCCTGCACCAGACCGGAACGCATCGAGCAAAAAAGCCGCGCAGATCGCCGTGGCTGCGCCGAGAACTTTCTCCGTTCGACCTGCGGGAAGCGGCTTCGTTCCGCTTCGCCGCCTCGCGTTGACTCCTCCATTGAGCCATGTGGGCGCGTTACCGTCAACTGCGTTGCAGAAACCAACGCTCCGCATTGCCTTCATCGGTGGGCGCGGGGTGATTTCGAAGTACAGCGGGATTGAGGCCTATTACGAAGAGGTCGGCAAACGGTTAGCGGGAATGGGGCACCAGGTTACCGCCTATTGCCGGACTTATTTCACGCCCAGCGTGGAGCAGCACAATGGCGTAAGGGTGATGCGGCTGCCGACGATCCGGTCCAAGCACCTGGAGACACTGCTGCACACGTTTCTGAGCACGCTTCACGTACTGGTTCAGCCTTGCGATATTGTGCATTACCACGCTCTGGGTCCGGCATTGTTCTCTTTTCTCCCACGACTTGTGGGCAAAAAGACTGTGGTCACCGTGCAGGGCCTGGACTGGCAGCGCAAGAAGTGGGGCCGTGTAGCCTCGGCCGTGCTCCGGCTGGGGGAGCGGGCGGCCGTGAGTTTGCCCACCGGCACTATGGTCGTCTCGCGGACATTGCGGCAACATTACTGGGAAAGCTGTGGGGTGGAGACGACCTATGTGGCGAACGGAGGCTTGCTGCGCGACCGGCGTTTCCCTGACAAAATTCTCGACTGGGGACTGGAGCCGGAACGCTACATTCTGTTCCTGGGAAGGTTTTCACCAGAAAAGGGCTGCCACCTTCTGCTTGAAGCGTATGAGCGGTTGGATACGGACATAAAACTGGTAATGGCGGGAGCCTCGAGTTATAGCGACGATTATTGCCGACAGTTGCGAACCCATGCCAGCGAACGGGTCAGGATGCTGGACTGGGTTTCAGGGGAGGTTCTCGATGAGTTGCTGACCAATGCGATGCTGTTCGTGTTGCCGTCCGATCTGGAAGGATTGTCCCTGGCATTGCTGGATGCAATGGGCGCGGGTCTGTGCGTTCTTACCAGCGACGTACCCGAAAATCGGGAGGCCGTCGAAGATGCAGGGTTCACCTTCCGGCGAGGTGACGTGTCCGACTTGGCGGATCGCTTAAGGTTTCTGATTGCGAATCCAGCAGTGCGGGAGGCTGCTGGAGCGGCCGCAAGACGCCGTATTCTCGAACAATACCAGTGGACCGATATTGCCGCCGAAATTGAACGAGTCTATTTCAAAATGATGGGCTGGCAGTGGACAGAAACCGCAGCCAGGAAGCCGAATACAGGCGTAAATGCTCGTTCGATTGGATCCCGGCGGAGAGCGGGATGAAACAATCTATCGCATAGCAGCCTTCGCACACACCGGCTAGACAATTTGATTGCGCGCCTAGAGGACGGGATGATTCCCGTCCTTTTTGTTTACAATGAGAGGTTCGCCTTCGCAGTCTGCATAGAAGGACAGCAGGCCGCGCAATTCGGCGATAGTTCTCATCATGGAAAACACGGTCCTCGTCACTGGCGGAGCAGGATTTATCGGGTCCAATTTCATTCTGCGGTGGATGGAAAGCGGGCCAGCTTCCGTTGTCAACCTGGACAAGCTCACGTATGCCGGAAACCTTCACAACCTGGCGAGTATTGCTGACGATAAGCGATATGAGTTTGTGCATGGTGATATTGCAGACCGCGTCTTGTTGTGTAGCTTGCTCGATCGCCGCAAGCCACGCGCAGTCGTGCATTTTGCAGCGGAGAGCCACGTCGATCGCTCCATCCGTGGGCCAGAGGATTTTATCCGCACCAATGTTGACGGCACCTTCGCGCTGCTGGAAGAGGTCCGAGCGTACTGGGTCGGTCTTGAGGAGCGGAAAAGAGGCGACTTCCGTTTCCTGCACGTTTCTACCGATGAGGTTTACGGCTCGCTCGGGCCGAAGGATCCACCTTTTTCTGAGGTGACTCCGTACGCGCCGAACAGCCCGTATGCCGCGTCTAAGGCGGCTTCAGACCATCTTGTGCGCGCCTATCATCACACTTACGGGTTGCCAACGCTCACCACGAATTGCTCGAACAACTACGGCCGATTTCAGTTTCCCGAAAAATTGATACCGCTCATCATTCTGAATGCCCTTAACGGCAAACCGCTCCCCGTGTACGGAGACGGCCAAAATGTTCGCGACTGGCTTTATGTGGAGGATCACTGCGAAGCCATTGCAACGGTCTTGCACCGCGGCCAAGTGGGGCAGACCTATAACATTGGAGGCTGGAACGAAAAGCGCAACATCGACATCGTGGAGACAATCTGCCACATTGTGGATGAGATGGCCGGGAACGGTGGAACTGCGCGCCGCAGTCTGATTACATTTGTGAAGGACCGGCCCGGACATGACCGGCGGTACGCGATGGATGCCGGTAAGATTGAGCGCGAACTGGGCTGGCGTCCGCGGGAAACATTCGAGAGCGCCATTCGCAAGACCGTACAGTGGTATTTGGACAATGAAGACTGGGTGCGAGATGTTACCAGTGGAAGCTACCGGCAGTGGATTGAGACCCACTACTCCTCTTGAATACATTTGAGCAGAAAATTAAATCTTCAATGACGCAATCGACCAACAGCGCGAAGTACAAAGGGATTATTCTGGCGGGTGGGTCGGGCACCCGCTTGTATCCGGTAACCCATGCCATGGGGAAGAGTTTGCTGCCGGTCTATAACAAACCCATGATTTACTACCCGCTATGTACGCTTATGCTGGCGGGGATACGCGATATCCTTCTTATTACTACTCCCGAAGATGTGCTCAAGTTTCAGGCACTGCTGGGAGACGGCGGTCAGTTTGGAATCCAGTTGCAATACAAGGTGCAACCTAAGCCGGAAGGAATTGCGCAGGCTTTTCTAGTTGGAGAAACTTTTCTAGGCGAAAGTGCTTGCGCCCTGGTGTTGGGCGACAATATTTTTTATGGGCACGACCTGGCGAAGGATTTGCGCGAGGCTGCGAGTAAGAGTCAAGGGGCGCGAGTGTTTGCCTACCCCGTGCACGATCCCGAACGGTATGGCGTCGTGGAATTCGATGGCTCTGGGCGCGCGCTTAGCATCGAAGAGAAACCTAAGCATCCGAAATCACGATACGCCGTGACTGGCCTTTACTTTTATGACAATCAGGTGGTCAAGATCGCGAAGTCGCTGAAGCCGAGTGCGCGGGGCGAGTTGGAGATTACCGATGTAAACAAGGCATATCTGAAAAACGGCCAACTGGAAGTCGTGGTCATGGGGCGAGGCATGGCGTGGCTCGACACCGGCACTCATGAGTCGTTGATGGATGCGTCGCTCTACATTCAGGCCATCGAAAAAAGGCAGGGGCTGATGGTCGCTTGCCCGGAAGAGATTGCACTTCGCTACGGTTACATCACAGCAGATCAAGTGGAACGAATCGGCAACTCGATGAGGAATAACAGTTACGGCGCTTACCTGCTGCAACTTCTGCGAGAGAAGGTATTCTAATGAATGCAGTTCAAGCCCTGCGGCCCATGATGGATGCGATCACAAAACTTCCGACTTCACTTTCCGGCGTATTCGTGCTTGAGCCTCGCGTGTTTCGCGATGGGCGAGGGTTTTTCTTTGAGAGCTATAACCAGCAAACCATGGCGGATGCGGGAATTACCGAAAACTTTGTACAGGATAATCATTCCTGTTCTTCGCGCAACGTTCTGCGGGGCCTGCATTATCAAGTAAAACGCCCGCAGGGAAAGCTGGTGCGCGTGGCGGAGGGAGAAATCCTGGATGTCGTCGTCGACCTGCGCCGAAGTTCGTCAACCTTTGGGCGCTGGGAGGGGGTGCGACTCTCGGGCGAGAATAAACGCATGTTGTGGATGCCGATAGGTTTTGCGCACGGATTCAGAGTGCTCTCGGAAAAAGCACACGTCCTTTACAAGGCGACGGATTTTTACGCGCCTGAATACGAGCGCACACTCGCGTGGAACGATCCCGAACTCAAGATCGAGTGGGAACTTGACGGCGAACCGATCGTATCGTTAAAAGATCAGCGGGGCGTGGCGCTTTCCGGCGCCGAAACTTTCGAATAAATTTCATGCGAGTCACTATCTTTGGCGCATCTGGACTTCTGGGCAAAGCGCTCATGCGCGAATGGAGTGGGGATGCCGTCACTGGACTCGGTTCGCGCGACGCAGATATTCGGGACCGCTCGCGAGTACGCCAGGTTGTTGAGGAAACGCGTCCGGAGTGGATCGTCTTGTCCGCGGCTTATACCGATGTGGATGGATGCGAAAGTAATGCGGAACTAGCTTTTGCCGTGAACCGCGACGGGGCGGTGAATGTCGCCACGGAGGCCAAGGCAGCTGGAGCGCGACTGTTGTTCCTCAGTTCAGATTATGTTTTTGATGGAAAGAAGACCACGCCCTACGAGACCGGCGATGCGCGGAATCCGCAGAGCGTGTATGGACGAACCAAGGCGGAAGCGGAGATTAAACTCCTCGCGGTGCTGCCGCATTGTTGTATCGTCCGAACCTCGTGGCTGTTCGGAACCGGCGGCAAATGTTTTCCCGACACAATATTGAGGCTGGCGGCAACCCGTCCCGCGCTTGATGTGGTCGACGATCAGCGGGGCTCTCCAACGTATGTCGTCGATTTAGCGCGCGCGATTGTTTCTCTGTGCCGGAAAAACGCGAACGGAATTGTACATGTGACCAATGCGGGCGATTGCACCTGGTTTGAGTTCGCGCAACAGATTGTGCAGGGTGCAGGTCTTGCGACCGCGGTGCGACCGGTAAGAAGTGAACAAATGGCAAGGCCTGCGCCTCGGCCGGCGTATTCAGTTTTGTCGCCTTGTCGTCTGCAGGCTCTGGGGATCCAAATGCCTTCCTGGCAGGATGCGCTGCGGCGCTATCTGGAACAACGTTGACGCAAGTCGCGGAGATTGCCTCGTCTCCGCCCAGCCTGCTACGATTGCGAGGTCCCGCCTGAGGATCTCGTGAAATTAATCCAGAATTACATCGATGGCCGCTTCGTGCCCGGGAAGCAAGAGTTCGACGATGTGAATCCGGCGGACGGGAAGGTGATCGCGCGGGTCACGGAAGCAGCCGAAGTGCAAGTCAATGAGGCGGTAGCCGCCGCTCGGTGCGCTTTGCGTGGAGAATGGGGAAGGATCGGCATACGCGAACGCGCTGCGCGTTTGCAAAGGATCGCAGATGCGATCGAGAAGCGCTTCGATTGCTTCGTGCAAGCCGAAGTTGCGGACACGGGCAAGCCGGTTTCCTTGGCCGCGAAACTCGACGTTCCACGCGCCGCGGCGAATTTCCGTGTCTTCGCCGACCTCGTGAAAATGTCCGGAGTGGAAGCATTTCAAACTGAAACCTCAGACGGAACGGGCGCGCTGAATTATGCGGTGCGCAAGCCGTTAGGCGTCGTGGGCGTGATCACTCCGTGGAATCTGCCTCTGCTTTTGCTTACGTGGAAAGTTGCTCCGGCGCTGGCTTGCGGGAATGCAGTGGTGGTCAAGCCTTCCGAAGAAACTCCGGCTACTGCCACACTTCTTGCCGAAGCGATGCAGGATGCGGGAATTCCGAAGGGTATTTATAACGTGGTACATGGCTTCGGGCCGGGGTCTGCGGGAGAATTCCTGACGCGACATCCTGACGTGAATGCGATTACATTTACCGGTGAATCGAAAACCGGAGCTGCCATCATGAAGGCGGTGGCGCCTACTGTTAAACCGGTTTCGTTTGAACTGGGCGGCAAGAATGCGGCAATCGTATTTGCGGATTGTAATTTTGAAGAGACCATCAACGGGATATCCGATGCTGTATTTCTTAATACTGGACAAGTCTGTTTGTGCGCGGAGCGCGTCTACATTGAACGCAAAATATTCGGTGCATTTGTGGAGGCGCTGAAACAACAGGCGGAGAGCCTTTATGCGGGCTGGCCAAACGATGCCGAGACTAACCTGGGACCGCTGATTTCAGCGCAACATCGCGAGAAGGTACTCTCGTATTACCGATTGGCTCAAGAAGAAGGAGCGACGGTCGTAACCGGCGGTGGCATTCCGAAGTTTGGCGACGATCGTGACAATGGTTTCTACGTACAACCAACCATCTATACTGGACTGCCGGAGGCGGCTCGGTGTGGGAAGGAAGAAATTTTTGGGCCGGTGTGCCACATCGCGCCGTTTGACTCGGAAGAAGAAGCCGTTGCCTTGGCGAACGATACAAAGTACGGACTGGCGGCCTCGATATGGACCGGCAATCTGAAGCGTGGCCATCGCGTAGCCCAGCAAATGAGTGTGGGCATCACGTGGGTGAACTGCTGGTTCTTGCGCGATCTGCGAACGCCATTCGGAGGAGTCGGGCTTTCTGGGATTGGCCGCGAAGGTGGAATGCATTCCCTAAACTTTTATTCCGAGCTGAATAATATTTGCGTCAAGCTGTGAGGGCAGGGACAAAACGGATATGAGTGCGATCGAAAGCAAAGTCGTCGACGGAAAAGCGATGCCGCGCGGAAAGTATCCGCACATCAAGCGGGCAGGTGATTTCCTTTTTGTGTCCGGGACCAGCGCCCGCCGCGCCGACAATACTATTGCCGGAGCTGGAGTCGATACCCTCGGTACAACGCATCTCGACATCCGCGAGCAAACGCGTGCGGTAATCCAGAATATCCGTGACATTCTGCAGAGTGCGGGAGCGCAACTGCAGGATATAGTGGAGCTCTCTGCCTACCTGGTAAACATGAATGATTTTGCCGGCTATAACGAGGTGTACGGCGAATTCTTCGGATACGATGGCCCGGCCAGAACGACGGTAGCCGTGCATCAACTGCCACATCCGCACTTGCTGATCGAGATCAAAGCGATGGCTTACAAGCCGCAGAAATAGGAGAGACGATGGCATCCATCAGGAATCTGAAAGCATTCAACTTTCAGGCATGGATCGAAGAAAATAAAGAGAAGCTCAAGCCGCCGGTGGGAAACGCGCAAGTGTGGGAAGACGGCGAGATGATGGTAACCGTAGTGGGTGGGCCCAACCAGCGGCGCGACTATCACGATGATCCCACGGAAGAATTCTTCTATCAGCTCAAGGGCGCCATTGTCCTTCGCATTATGGAGACGCCCGGCAAGCCTCCCTTGGAAATACCGATCAAAGAAGGCGAAATATTTCTTTTACCAAAGCACATGCGCCACTCGCCGCAGCGGCCCGCTGAGACTGTCGGAGTAGTCATCGAGGTGCCGCGCCCGGAGGGGTCTCTGGACGCATTCGAATGGTACTGCCCGAATTGCCATCAATTGGTTTACCGCGCCGAGGTAAAGCTGAAGAGCATCGTAAAGGATTTGCCCCCTCTGTTTGAACAGTTCTATAGCAACGAGAGCCGGCGCAAATGTAAGCTTTGCGGCACGATTCACCCGGGCAAGTGAAGCATGCAAGTCATCGACATTCACAACCATTTTTTCCCCAGTTCCTGGCCGGACTTGGCGGCGCGCTATGGCACGCTGAACTGGCCTTGGATCAGGCATACCGAGCCGGAGAAAGCAGACATCATGGTGGGAGATCGATTCTTCCGCCATATTTATTCGGCGTGTTGGGATCCGGAAGTTCGACTCCGGGAGATGGATCGTGACGGGATCGACCTGCAGATCATCTCTGCCACGCCGGTATTGTTTGCCTATGAACGTCCGGTGGAACATGCGTTGGACTGTGCGCAATTGTTCAACGATGCGGCGCTTGAACTTTGCAGCCGGGGAAAAGGCAGATTGAAATCCTTTTGCCAGGTTCCATTGCAGGATGTTGACGCAGCTTGCAAAGAACTTAGCCGGTGCATGCGGGCTGGGCATCTCGGTGTGCAGATTGGCAACCATGTTGGAAGCAAGAACCTGGATGACGCTGGAATTGTGGCTTTCCTCCACCACTGCGCGGACGAGGGCGCAGCTGTTCTGGTTCACCCGTGGGATATGTTCGGGCAGGAGCGAATGCCGAAATACATGATGCCATGGACCGTTGGCATGCCGGCGGAAACCCAGCTCTCCTTGGTGGCGCTGATTGTGAGTGGAGCGTTTGACCGCTTGCCGAGTACGCTTCGCATCTGCTTTGCGCACGGCGGTGGGAGTTTTGCATTCCTGCTCGGGCGCCTGGAAAACGCGTGGCATCATCATCCGGTCGCGCGCGGAGACTGCGAACATCCGCCCAGTCATTATCTCAATCGCTTCTACACCGACTCAGCGGTGTTTGACCAGCGTGCCCTGCAATTCCTGGTTGGAACAATGGGAGCGGATCGGGTAATGCTCGGGTCGGATTATCCCTTTCCCCTTGGCGAAGAACACGCAGGGTCTCTTATCCGGCAAAGCAATCTACCGCAGCACACCAAGGCTAAGCTGCTGAGCGGGAACGCAATGCGCTTCCTGAAACTTGAGGCTGAGTCGCACCACCCTGGGGACGGAGGAGCGGACGCGACTATTGGCTCTTCGCCGCATGCGCCAGAACCAGGGCAGCTAACGTACAGCTCTTACTTAAAGGTTCCGGAACTGCTCGAGCTACAGCAGCCACAGTCTTCGCCAGAGCATCACGATGAGCTGCTGTTCATTCTAGTACATCAGACCTACGAGCTCTGGTTCAAGGAATTGCTGCATGATCTCGATGCAGTGGTCGCAAATCTACGAAGGTCTGGCGCCGCGCCGCAATCGCACGATGAAGTTTACGAAGCAGCGCGGTTGCTGCGCCGGTGTACGGAAATTACGCGCGTATTGGTGGAGCAGTTCACGATTTTGGAAACGATGTTGCCCACGCATTTTCTAGCATTTCGTGGATTGCTAGAGCCGGCCAGCGGATTTCAGTCGGAGCAATTTCGTGAGATCGAATTCCTTTGTGGTCTGAAGGATGAGAAAATGCTTCGCTATCACAGGCCCACAGCGGAAGCGTACGCCAGTCTCAAGCGCCGATTGGAAGAGCCTTCGCTGCGGGATGTATTCTTCGGAGCACTGGAAGCGATGGGCAAACTTCCGCCGGCGAGCGAAGGCGAGAGCGAAAGGGAGCGATTCGAAGCGCGCGCCCGGGCGGTCCACTCCCTCTATAAGGATGAGAATCATCATCGCGATTGGATTGACGTGTGTGAGCGGCTGACGGAGTTTGACGAACTGGTCGTGAGTTGGCGGTTGCGACACATACAGCTGGTCGAACGAATTATCGGGATCCGCATGGGGACTGGAGGGAGCGCGGGATCGTCCTACCTAAAGCTCACTCTCGACAAGAAGTTCTTCCCGGAATTGTGGGAGGCCAGGACACTGCTGACGGAGTGACGTCTTGCCGCGCGCATCCCGTCGTTTATGTCGTTTGGTATGAAATCTACTGCTGGAAAAGTAACCCTCATCGGTGCTGGTTTGAATGGCCCTCTACTAGCCATTCTTCTGATGCAGCGCGGATTCGCAGTAGATGTCTATGAGCGGCGGCCGGACATGCGGCGAGTGCGAGTGAGTGCGGGACGGTCGATCAATCTCGCGATCTCGACGCGTGGAATTCACGCCTTACAACAAGCGGGACTGTGGGAGCGGATGAGAAGCATCATCATCCCTATGAAGGGCAGAATGATGCATTCGATTGCCGAAGAACTTACCTTTCAACCGTATGGAAAGAATGATTCCGAGGTGATCAACTCGATTTCGCGGGCGGAGCTGAACATAGCGCTTATGAATGCCGCCGAGGAGCAGGGCGCGACTATTTATTTTCAGCAGCGTTGCACGGGGTACGACTTGAAGACCGGCGAACTTCGAGTGCGTAACGAGGCCACGGGTGAAGAAAGGGTTCGAGGAACTGATGTTGTAATTGGTTGTGACGGTGCGGCGTCGGCACTACGGGCGGAGATGCTGAGGCTGAACCGGTTTAATTTCTCCCAGCAGTATCTTGACTATGGCTACAAAGAGTTGACGATACCAGCCGGGCCCAACGGCGAGCATCTGCTGGAAACAAATGCCCTTCACATCTGGCCGAGAGGTAATCACATGCTGATCGCGCTGCCCAACATTGACGGCACGTTCGCCTGCATTCTCTTTCTGCCATTCGAGGGTGCGGACAGCTTCGCCAGTCTCAGCGCAGAGAAGGATGTAATTCGTTTTTTCCAGCAGCGCTTCCCCGATGCTCTTCGGCTGATGCCGCAACTGGCAGACAACTATGCTACGAATCCGACCGGGGCAATGGTGACGATCAAGTGCTCTCCCTGGCATGTAGAAGGTAGATCTCTGCTAGTCGGGGACGCTGCTCATGCCATCGTTCCCTTTTTCGGCCAGGGAATAAATTGCGGATTTGAAGACTGCACGTTTCTGGTCGAGTTGCTTGACCGGCACGGCGGGGACTGGACGCGAGTGTTCGCGGAATTCGGGGAAGAACGCAGGGTCAATACGGATGCTATTGCCGACATGGCGATTGAAAATTTTACCGAAATGCGAGATCGGGTTGCGGGCGGACATTTTCTATTTCGAAAGAAAGTGGAGCTGGCGCTGGAAGCAAAGTATCCCAAGCTCTTTGTACCGAAGTATGCCATGGTGACCTTTCACCGCATACCCTACTCTGTCGCCCTGGCTCGCGGTGCGGTTCAGGATCGGATGCTGGCTGAACTCTGCAACGGCGTGGATCGCATAGAAGATCTCGACTGGAAACAAGCGGACCGGTTGATTCATCGTGATCTCACTCCATTGGAGATCCGGTCGTGAACGATTTCGCGTTTCAATCAGGCGAAGATTTTGCGATCGCGATGGATGCACGCGATCCGTTGCGGAACTACCGAGAACTCTTCTTATTTCCGAGGACCTCCGGCGGCGGTGAATGCGTGTATTTGTGCGGTCACTCGCTGGGCCTGCAACCCAAGACGGCGGCGGCTTACATCACGCAAGAGTTGAAAGATTGGGCACAGCTTGGGGTCGAAGGACACTTCCGCGCTACAAACCCATGGATGCCATACCACAAGCTACTCACGGAACAGACAGCAACACTAGTCGGGGCGAAGGATATTGAAGTTGTGGTGATGAATTCGCTGACGGTAAATTTGCACCTGATGATGATTTCGTTTTACCGGCCGGCGGCATCGAAACACAAAATTGTCGTGGAGTGCGGAGCTTTCCCTTCGGATCAGTACGCGGTGAAATCGCAAATTCGTTTTCATGGCTTCGATCCTGCGAGTTCGCTCATCGAGTTGAGTCCGCTGCCGGGCGAGTCTTGTCTTCGGGATGAACAAATTGAATCGGTGATCGAGCATTCGGGGGATGAGATCGCCTTGATCCTGCTGGGTGGAGTGAATTATGCGACGGGGCAGGCGTTCGATATGGCGGGAGTTACGCGTGCAGGTCACGCCCGCGGCTGCGTGGTTGGTTTCGATCTGGCCCATGCAGCCGGCAATTTGCAATTGAAGCTTCACGAGTGGGGGCCGGACTTCGCGGTGTGGTGCAGTTATAAGTATCTGAATGGCGGCCCGGGATGTGTTGCTGGTTGTTTTGTTCACGAGCGGCATGCTCGCTCCTGGGACTTAGGTCGATTCGCCGGGTGGTGGGGGCATGATGAGCGGACACGATTTGAGATGGGACCGGACTTTCGGGCGATGCCCGGGGCCGAAGGCTGGCAGTTGAGCAATCCGTCGATTATCAGCCTCGCTGTCTTGCGGGCATCCATGGATATTTTCCAGCAGGCTGGGATGGATCGCTTGCGGACCAAAAGTGTAATGCTGACCAGCTACCTGGAGTTTCTGCTGAACGAGATTTTGTTGAATCAGAGAAGCTCTTCGAGCTTCTCCATCGTCACCCCGCGAGAAAGTGACCGGCGTGGCGCACAACTTTCTATCCGAATTCCAAACAACGGGCGCACTTTGTGTGAATGGCTCACGCAACAGGGCATTGTGGGCGACTGGCGGGAACCGGATACGTTCCGCATCGCACCTGTGCCGCTCTACAACTCTTATCAGGATGTCTTTCGATTTGTTCAGCGATTCTCCGCTGCGATTGGCTCGGGGCCCGAGTAGCACGTTCAGGCCACTTTGGTGATTACTTCCGTAATACAGCGACATCCGTTGCATAAACATACACTCTTAAAGTGCGCTTGACCTCCGTGCGGCCGAATAAGTGGACGGGAATTGTGTGCGCCGTGGTGTGCGTCTATGTTTCCGTGTCGGTACTGGCACCACGCAGCATTGGGCTAACGACGTTCGGTGATCTCACCCAATGTGTTGTGCTTTTTTGTGCGACGCTGGCCATCCTTTCGAACATTAGAACCAGCGACAAAAAATCCCAGCTCTTCTGGTCGCTCATGGCACTTGGCTGCGGGATTTGGCTTTGCGTGCAAATATTGTGGACTTACTTCGAAGTCTTCCTGCGCCAGGAGGTGCCCAATCCATTTATCGCGGATGTGGCTCTATTTCTCCACATCGTTCCAATGATGGCGGCGCTGGCGGTGCAGCCTCACATTCAACGGAATGACCATTCTTTGCGCCTCGTAACCCTCGACTTTTTTCTGCTGCTTACGTGGTGGCTTTACCTGTATCTGTTTATCGTGATCCCCTGGCAATATGTTTCTCCGAACGAAGCGGCGTATGGCAGCGGCTTCGATGTGCTTTACGCTTGTGAACAAATCGTTCTGGTGGCGGGGGTAGGCCTGGTTTGGAGGCGCAGCCGGGGCTCGTGGCAAACAATCTATGGATGGTTCTTCAAGGCTGCATTGTTCTACAGCCTCAGCTCCATTCTGGCGGGCGTAGCAATCGATACTCACCAGTACTACACGGGCAGTCTTTACGATGTGCCGCTAGTCGCTGCCATGGCTTGGTTCGCGGCGATAGGCTTCAGGGCGCACGGGCTTTCGCCGGACGGGTCAACTATCCAGCCGCCTCAACCCGCCCGCAGCATGTGGGCGGCACGGCTGGCGATGATGGCTGTATTCTCCACGCCACTTATGGTGGTATGGGCGGAGTTTTGGGGAAGTACCCCACTTCGTGTGCGCTCCTACAGACTGGTATTGACCGCGGCGGCGATGGTTGTGATGGGCGCGCTGGTATTCCTCAAGCAACACTGGACGGACCGCGAACTGCTGCACGTGCTGCGCCTGTCGCACCGGAACCTCGATGAGATGTGCACACTAAAAAATGAATTGGAAAACAAGGAACAGTCACTCCGCTGGCACAGCCTGGAACTGCAGCGCAAGAATCTTGAACTGCAGGAAATTTCTTACACCGATCCGCTGACTGGGGTGTGGAACCGGCGCTATCTGGAAGAAATTCTAACGGCTGAAGCCGGGCAGGTCTTGCGAAACTACGAGCGGGCGTGTGGGGCGGACATTCGAAACATGGATCATCGCAATTTGGATCATCGCGACTTGGTGTTTCTCATGGTCGACGTGGACTTCTTCAAAGAAGTTAACGATCTGCATGGTCACCCTGCCGGCGATCGCCTGCTGCAGTTGGTGGCAGAGCGTCTGGGCCGGGTGGTGCGCAAGTCCGATGTCCTGGTGCGTTGGGGAGGAGAAGAATTCCTGATCATGTCCCGTTCTGCCGACCCGTTCGGCACGCCCGCGTTCTGTGATCGTATTCTAGATGTGATGGCATCGGAGCCTTTTGATCTTGGACACGGTGTTCGCGTGCGAAAAACTTGTTCGGTGGGCTGGGCGCCTTTCCCGTGGAGCCGGCGCGCCTACGAGTCGATTTGCGCCGAGGAGGCCATTGAACTCGCAGACACGGCTCTGTACCGGGCAAAAGCGGGAGGGCGAAATCAGGGCATAGGAATCTTGCCGGCGGAAAGATCTCTAGCCGCACCCCACGAGATTACGCTGCGCGCACTGCAAAACGATTCCGGTTTCTTGACACATGCTGTGAAAATCCAAAGTGCTGGCGGCAGCGATCGGGCTTCTGCCTCGAGTCCTGCCCTTACCGAAGGCTTGATTCACGGAAAATCAACCCCCATCTAATTTCAAGCCGCCCGCCTTGCAGATATGCGGGAATCCCACTAAAGTAAAATGAGCCTTGCGAAGGCGAAGTAAAACAAGTTCGACACTTGAGGCACATTTTGCGATGAATGCACACCCTACTCCCCGCCAGACCGCTCTCCACCAGAAAGCACAACTGATGTCGGCTTCGGAAATTGAGCGCACGCTGGTGCGCCTGGCTTACGAAATCGTCGAGAAAAACGGCGGCGTGGATGGCCTGGGATTGATCGGGATCCGCCGCCGCGGAGTACCGATCGCGGAGCGCCTGGGCAAGATTATCGCCCGCATTGAGAATGCCGATGTTCCGGTCGGCACGTTGGATATAACTTTCTATCGTGACGATCTTTCAACCCTGGGACCGAAACCTGTAGTCCAGGAGGGGGAGATCGGTTTTTCGATTGAGGACAAGAACATAGTTCTGGTCGACGATGTTCTGTTCACTGGACGTACGGTACGCGCGGCGATGGATGCGCTGTTTTCTCACGGTCGGCCGAGCCGTGTTCAGCTGTGTGTTCTAATCGACCGCGGTCACCGTGAATTGCCGGTCGAGGCCAGCTTCGTCGGCCGCAATGTGCAGACCACCATGAACGAGGTGATCGAGGTAAAGTTGACCGAAATTGATGACGCGGAGAAGGTACTCCTGATGGAGAAGTAGTTTCCCAGATCCGCAGAAAAATTAAAGGACGGCGATCTCTCGCCGTCCTTATTTCTTGGAATCAAGAGCTAAGCGATCTTCGTACAAATCGCCTTGGTCTGGGTGTAATTGTTAAGGACGTCGTGCCCCATCTCACGGCCCCATCCGGATTGTTTGTAGCCACCGAACGGCAGTGCCGCGTCGAAAATGTTGTAGCAGTTGATCCACACTGTGCCAGCGCGCAGATGTTCCGCAGTGCGGTGGGCCTTGCCGATGTCTTGCGTCCAGACCGCAGCGGCCAAGCCATATTCACTATCGTTGGCGCGGGGCAGAATTTCTTCGGGATCGCTGAACGGCATCGCCGCGACCACGGGTCCGAAGATTTCTTCCTGCACCACCTTCATATCTTCGCGGGTATTTACCAGAACCGTCGGCTCCACGAAATAACCTTTGTCCCCTTTCTTGTGGCCGCCAGTGAGAGCTGTGGCGCCTTCCGAGAATCCAGCTTCCAGATAGCCGCAGACTCGGCTTAGCTGCTCCTCGGAAACGAGCGGGCCCATTTCCGTTTGCGGATCGAGGCCCGAGCCCACATTAATTTTCTTGGCATAATCGGCGACGCCTTCGACCACGCGGTCGAACACGGGCTTTTCGATGTAGAGACGCGATCCGGCGCAGCAGCACTGGCCATGATTGAAGAAGATCGCGCTCGCGGCTCCCGGGATGGCCGATTCAAGATCGGCATCCTTGTAGACAACATTGGGCGATTTGCCGCCGAGTTCGAGCGAAACCTTTTTCAGGTTGCCAGTCGCGGCATGGACAATCAGTTTGCCAACTTCGGTGGAACCGGTGAAGGCGATTTTGTCCACGTCTGGATGCGCAGCCAGCGCCGCGCCTGCGGTTTCGCCATAGCCCGGGACGATGTTCACCACGCCCTCGGGGAAACCTGCTTCCATAACGAGTTCGCCGAGACGCAGCGCCGAAAGCGGCGTCTGCTCCGCCGGTTTCAACACCACCGTGCAACCGCAAGCCAGTGCCGGACCCAGCTTCCACGCAGCCATCAGCAGGGGAAAATTCCAGGGGATAATTTGTCCCGCGACTCCGACCGGTTCTCGCAGCGTGTAGGCGAGGTATTTCGCTCCAGGAGTATATGGGACCGAGATTGGGATTGTGTTCCCCTCTATTTTTGTGGCCCAGCCCGCCATATAGCGAAACAAGTCCACCGCTAGAGGCACGTCGGCCGCCTTTGCGATTGCGAGTGGCTTGCCGTTATCGAGGCTTTCCAGGTAGCCGAATTCTTCGGTATGCGCCTCCAGTAAATCGGAGAGCTTCCAAGTCAAGCGCCCGCGCTCGGACGCCGTCATCCTCCGCCATGGTCCGTTATCGAAGGCCTTGCGTGCGGCCTTCACTGCCTCTTCAATATCTTGACGATCGCCCTCCGCCACTTGGGCCAGAATTTCACCAGTGGCGGGATTATAGGTGGGAAAAGTCTTGCCGGAAATGGAGTTTACCCATTTGCCGTTGATCAACATTTTGCGCGGCTTCTCGAGGAAGTCAGCAACTTGCGGATGAATCTGCGGTGATACTGCGATGCCCATAACATCCTCCTTAAATCAAGAACGAAAGATCAAGCCAGACTTGCATCATACGAGCCAAAGATGCCGAGCGCAGAAGAATAACGGGAATATGCTAGACCTGAGTCAGAACAAAAGCAATTCCGTTTCGACTGGCCTCCGGCGAGCCAGCAGCGCATAATCTTGGGATGATGGCGAGCAGACACCCGCGGGTTAAGATTTGCTGCATTTCGAGGAGTGACGAAGGAGTTTAGCCGAATCAATTGATTGAAAAAGCCCTGCATTGCTGCGTCAGGGTTTACAATGGCCTTCGATTTTCGCCACGTTGCGCGAAATCTTTTCCATCTATGCTTCGGAAGAAAGTTCCCAATAATTTGCGCGCTAGTCTGCTGCGCTCAGCGAAGAAAGTGATGAAGAACGCGCATGCCCCCTATTCGAGGTTCCGAGTCGGGGCTGCCATTCTTCTCTCCAACGGGAAGATTTTTTCTGGTTGCAATGTGGAGAATGCGTCTTACGGAATGACCAACTGCGCCGAGCGCACGGCAATTTTTTCCGCGGTCGCGCAGCTTGGACCCAGGATCGAGATCCGCGCGGTTTCTGTAGTCAACGACCAAGGCGTTCCTTGTTCACCCTGTGGTGCCTGCCGTCAGGTGATCTACGAATTCGGGCCGGACGCCACCATTTTCTTTCACGGAGCCGACGGACCGCGGCAAGCCCACATTACCGAGCTCCTTCCGGAAGGATTCCGTCGCCAGTGAATCCGACAGCGGCCTCAACGCAGACATTCCGTGCCATTGATGTGATTCGCAAGAAGCGGGATGCCGGCGAACTGTCGCGGGACGAAATCACGTCGCTGGTGAACGCATATACCCGTGGTGATATTCCGGACTATCAGGTTTCGGCGTGGCTGATGGCGGTTGTGTTGCGTGGCATGACGCGTGCGGAAACCGCTGCGCTGACGGACGCCATGCTCCGCTCGGGAGAAGTTCTCGATCTCTCTTCGCTCTCCGCGAAGAAAGTAGATAAGCATTCCACCGGGGGTGTGGGCGACAAAACGTCGCTGGTGCTGGCGCCGCTTGCAGCGGCCGCGGGCGTGGCCGTTCCCATGATCAGCGGCCGCGGCCTGGGACATACGGGAGGCACGCTCGATAAGCTGGAGGCCGTTCCCGGCTTCAACGTGAATCTTCCCGTCGCGCAATTTCGGCGCGTGCTGGAAAGTTGCGGTTGCGCCATGATCGGCCAGACCGCTGAAATCGCTCCGGCCGACCGCAAGCTTTACGCGCTGCGCGATGTGACGGGCACAGTGGAAAGTCCATATCTCATCTGTGCTTCGATCATGAGCAAGAAACTTGCGGAGGGCATCGACGCGCTCGTGCTGGATGTAAAGACCGGCTCCGGGGCATTCATGAAGAGTGAAGAAGACGCGGCTTTCCTGGCCGAACTCATGGTGGAGACCGGCGAACGGATGGGCAAGCAAGTAGTGGCGCTGATCACGGACATGGATCAGCCGCTGGGATGCATGATTGGCAATGCGCTTGAAGTCGTCGAAGTAGTGGACATTCTGCGCGGAGAAGGACCAGAAGATTTGCGCCGGCTCTGCCTCGAACTTGCCGGTTGGATGCTCCACCTCGGTGGAGTCTCGGCTACGGTGGCGAAAGGGAAAAAACGAAGCGAGAAATTGATTTCTTCCGGGAAAGCGCTCGACAAGTTTCGTCAGATGGTGGAACTGCAGGGCGGAGATCCGCGAGTGATCGACGATCCCAAAAAGCTGCCGCAGGCTCAACACACGATGACAGTCTCCAGCCCAATGGGCGGATATCTCACGTCTCTGCAGTGCGAACAGATTGGCACGGCATGTGTGGTTCTCGGCGGCGGCCGCGAGCGAAAAGAAGATTCGGTCGATCCCGCAGTAGGAATCGTATTGCACAAGAAAGTCGGGGATACCGTTTCGGCCGGCGAACCGCTCGCGACCATTCACTACAATGGAGCAACGCGCGCGGCTCGTGCCCGGCAACTGCTCGAAGAAAGCTATCAGATTGCCGATTCGCCAGCGCGCGAGAGAAGGCCGTTGATCCATCGGATGATTGGACGCGCATGATAGGACGCACATGATCGCAATTACCCGGAGAAAAAAATAAATGGGGCGCTTCACCGGAATCCTTGGCCTCCTTACAATGCTCGGACTGGCTTATGCCTTTTCAACCAACCGCCGCGCCATTCGCCTGAAGACTGTGGCTTGGGGTTTGGGCTTGCAGTTCGCCTTTGCTGTGTGCGTGTTGAGAATCGATGCCGGACGGCGCGTCTTTCAAGCCGCCGGCGATGTCGTCAGCCGCTTGCTCAGCTACTCTTACGTCGGCTCGCAGTTTGTCTTCGGTGACCTCGGGAAGCAAGGTTCGTCTCTCGGCTTCTATTTCGCTTTTCAAGTGCTTCCCACAATCATTTTCATCTGTGCGTTTTTCGCTGTGCTATATCACTTCGGCGTCATGCAATTTGTCATCAAGATTGCCGCCTGGGTCATGACCCGCGTAATGGGCGCCAGTGGCGCGGAATCGCTCAATATCGCGGCCAGCATTTTTATGGGACAAACGGAAGCACCGGTCACCATCCGGCCGTTCCTGCCTGATCTGACGCACTCAGAACTCATGACCGTAATGACCAGCGGCATGGCTCACGTCTCCGGCGGAATCATGGCGGCTTACATCGCGTTCGGCATAGAACCCAAACACTTGTTGAGCGCGGTGATTATGACGGCCCCTGGCACGTTGTTAATGGCGAAGATGCTCGTGCCCGAAACCGAGCAGCCGAGAACCGCCGGACGAGTTGTCATGCCCGAAGACGAAGAACAAACCGAGAAAGAAGAGAATCTGCTGGGCGCGGTCGCTCGGGGAACGACCGATGGCCTGCACATGGCGTTGAACATTGCTGCCATGTTGATTGCCTTCCTGGCCCTGATCGCGCTAGCGGACGGCATTATGGGTGGAATTCACCACTGGTTGGCCTGGTTTCCCGAAAGTCTGGAAAAGATTTTTGGAGTTCTCTTCGCTCCCATCGCCTGGGTGATTGGCGTTCCATGGCGCGACTGCGGTGTGATTGGAACTTTGCTGGGCACGCGCATGGTACTGAATGAGTTGGTCGCATTCTCCATGCTCGGACCGATGAAAGCGGCGCTCGATCCGCGCTCTTTCACGATTGCCACATTTGCACTTTGCGGCTTCGCGAATCTCAGCTCGATCGGAATCCAGATCGGCGGCATCGGAGCGCTCGCGCCGAACAAAAGGAGCGAACTGGCTCAACTCGGGATTCGTGCGATGCTGGCGGGAACCATGGCGAACCTGATGTCAGCATCGATCGCCGGCATGCTGCTATAAGCTAACCAACGAGAAAGGATATCTTTCCGTGAAACGCCTTCGAATCACATCTACTCTGACTTTGCTCTTCGTTGTTACTTTTGTTGCCAGTGCCTTTACGCAAACTACGCCGAGGCGCGTGATCATCGACACAGATCCAGGCACCGACGATGCCATGGCCATCATCCTGGCGCTAAATTCGCCGGAGTTCAAGGTTGAAGCTCTAACGGTGGTGCCGGGCAACGTGGACGGTCGGCAGGGTTTGGAGAATGCGCTCAAGATCGTTTCGCTTGCGGGACGTTGCGACGTTACGGTGGCAGGGGGAGCGCAGCATCCTCTGAATCAGAAGCTGATTACGGCGCAGTTCTGGCATGGAAAGAATGGCTTGGCCGATGTCGAGTTGCCGCCTTCTAAATGCAAGGCCGATCCGCGTTTCGGCCCGGATCTCATCATTGAGTTGGTCCACAAATATCCGCATGAGATCACGCTGATCCCCGTGGGGCCGCTAACAAACATTGCCCTGGCGGTTTCGAAGGATCCTTCGATTGCGGGCCTGGTTAAGAATATCGTCATTATGGGCGGCTCGATCGGTGGCGGAAACGTTAATGGAGCCGCGGAAGCGAACATCTACAACGATCCCGAAGCGGCGCAGATTGTTTTCAGCGCGGGGTGGATGGTCACGATGGTCGGCTCAGACGTTGGCGAGCGAACGTTGATCACGAGAAAGTATCTCGCACAGTTGCAGTCGTCGCACGGGCCGCAGAGCGACTTCATTGCGAAGATTGCGGATTTTTATTTGACGCGCAGCGAGAAGAGCGGATACAGCGGGGCGGCAATGTATGATCCGCTGGCGGTGGGTATCGCACTCGATCCAACGCTGGGTACACTGAAAGAAATGCATGTCGATGTGGAAACTAAAGGCGAGTTCACTCGCGGAGAGACGGTAGCAAATCGCATGGGATCGAACGAAAACAATGTCCTGCATGGAGATCACTATGAGATTGAAGGCGTGATCGAACTAAAGCCGAATGCGCGAATTTGTTTGGCATCCGACGCCGACCGTTTCTTGCAACTCTTTGTGGAACGTGTAAAAGGGAAATAGGGTAGTTTTAGCCATTCGCACGCGCGACCAGGAAAATCGCCAATCCGTAGAATACGAACATCAAGCCAAGGTACGCTTTGGCTCGAGGTCCTGAGTTGGCGAATTCCTTCCACGCGATAATTCCCCAGAGCGCAGCAACCATTGGAGCGGATTGACCGATGGCATAAGAGATCGCGACCCCGGTGAAACTCGCGGCCACCAGATTGAAAACCGTGCCGATGCCCCAGATGCATCCTCCGAAAAGTCCCAGCAAATGCCCTGACCGGGGTCCGTGGAAGAATCCGCCGAAACTCACCGGTTCTCCTACCAGCGGATGCTTCATAAAATAAACATTCCAGATAAAGCAGGAGAGTAATGCTCCCAGCGTGAGGAACACGGCGGCGCTGTAAGGACCAAGAGCATTGCCACGAGTCATGGCGTGGGTCATGAACGGGGCCCATAGGCCCATCAAAACTCCGGAAACCACGCAGGTGATTATGCTTTTTCTTGAGACGGAGCGTCCGGCGGCGGCGAGGCTCCCGTAGGCTTTACCGTCCAAAAGAACTGCGATAAACGCGCAGGCGACGCCCAGGGCGAGGAAAACCGCATTTCCCCTCGGCTGCAAAACATAGCTCAAAACAGTTCCGACAACTAAGGCGATTCCGATTGAAATGGGAAATGCGACGGCGAGTCCGGCCATGTCAATTGCGGCCACGAGCAAAAGGTTGGCCAGGTTGAACAGCGCTCCTCCGATGAGTGCGTTCACAACGTTCGAAGTATCCGCCGCATGGACGTTGTTCAGAAAACTGGAGGAGTCGTGACCTGTACTGCCCATGGTGAAAGCGAGCACCAGCGAGACCAAAAATATGCCGAGGGCGTAGTCCCAGTAAAAAAGTTCGAAACGATAGCCCTTAACGCCCTTGTAAGTGTTCGCCCAGGAACCCCAGCAGACCGCACTCGTAATCATCATCAACAGCGCAATGCTCAGACTCGATGGAGTGAACATCCATTCTCCTTCAGACGTTGTAAGGGCTGGGAAGGCTGTAACTGTACTCTTCTTTAATTCGCATCACAAGCGTGAGGCAAACAGCTACTGCCATGAACTATCCGTTCAGCTGCGAGTAAGTCGATCGGCGTAAGAACTCTCCTTGTCCAGCACGGCCTAGAAACTTATCTCCATCTACCGCGACGCGGCCCCTGCAAAGCACGATGTCAGGCATTCCTGTCACCTGGATGCCCTCGAACATGGAATAATCCACGCGCATGTGATGAGTCTTGGCGCTGATCGTGTGTTGGCGATTGGGGTTGAAGATAACGAGATCGGCATCGCTGCCGACTGCGATCGTCCCTTTCCGCGGATACAGTCCAAAGAGTTTCGCTGGAGTCGTCGAAACCAGTTCGACAAATCGGTTCACACTGAACCTTCCTTGAGCGACACCGCCGGAGTAGATCAGACTCATGCGGTGTTCAACCCCCGGGCCACCATTCGGAATTTTGGTGAAATCGTCGCGGCCAAGTTCTTTCTGTTCTTTGAAGCAGAAGGGACAGTGATCCGTAGAGACGACCTGCAGATGATCGCGCTTGAGGCCATTCCAGAGTTTTTCCTGATGCCACTTTTCACGAAGCGGCGGAGTGAAGACATATTTCGCGCCTTCGAAGTCGGGCACGTCGAAGTTTTCTATCGAGAGATACAAATACTGCGGGCAAGTTTCAGCATAAACCGGAAGTCCGCGGTCCCGTGCCTCGCGAACTTTCTCGAGTGCTTCGTTGCAACTCAAATGCACGATGTAAACGGGAGCTCCCGCCATTTCCGATAACGCAATCGCGCGGGAAACGGCCTCGGCCTCCGCCGTGGTGGGGCGCGTGAGAGCGTGATATTTCGGCGCCGTCTTCCCTTCTGCCAACGCCTGCTGAATAATGACGTCGATCGCGCTTCCGTTTTCCGCGTGCATGCAGATAAGAGCGCCGTTTTTCGCGGTGGTTTGCAGGGCCCGAAAAATGCTCGCATCATCAAGCATGAATACGCCGGGGTAGGCCATGAAAAGCTTAAAGCTGGTCACGCCTTCACCCACCAGCGCGTTCATCTCCTGCAGTTGACCGTTGCCTATATCAGTCACGATGCAGTGAAAGGCATAATCACAGACGGCCTTCTTTGAAGCCTTATCCATCCATGTATCAAAAGCTTCGCGCAAGGGCTGGCCTTTGTATTGAATGGCGAAATCGATCAGCGTCGTGGTCCCGCCGAAAGCGGCGGCGCGGGTTCCGGTTTCGAAATCGTCGGCGCTGGTGGTGCCGCCGAAAGGCATATCCAGATGCGTGTGCACATCAATGCCGCCAGGGAAAACATATTTACCTGAAGCATCCAATACCTTCGTAGCGTTCTGCCGAGGAAGGTCTTTGCCGATCGCTGCGACCTTGCCATCTATGATGGCAACATCTGCCACGTAAGTGTCGGTTGCAGTCACAACGGATCCGTTGCAGATAATAGTGTCAAAGCCCACCAATGCCTCCACGCGCGGCTGAGATGAAACAGGAATTCTATGCTAAACTGCCGCACTTCAGTTCCTGATATTTCTTGAGTCATGAAAGGGGCCTGCCATGCAGTTCGGCATTACGTTAAAACCAGACATTTCGGTGGAGCGCATCGTCGGGTTAACGCGCCAAGCCGAAGCTGCTGGTTTCGAGTACGGATGGCTCTTTGACTCCCACGTTTTGTGGATGGATCCATATCCTTTACTCACCTTGATGGCCGCTAACACGCAGCAGATGCGGCTCGGCACGCTGGTGACTAATCCGGCAGTTCGCGATCTCACGGTAACGTCCAGCTTGTTCGCCACACTAAATCTGATCTCAGGTGGTCGGATGGAACTGGGCATCGGACGCGGAGACAGCTCGAGACGCGTGCTGGGGAAGAAACCGGTCAGTTGGTCACAATTGGAAACTGCGGTAAAGATTTTCCGTGATCTCACAGCCAGCCGCGAAATTGAATATGAAGGCCAGCCGACGCGGCTCACGTGGGCTAAAGTTTCTCCGCGAGTATGGATCGCGGGTTATGGACCCAAGGTATTGCACATGGCGGGCCGGGTCGCCGATGGAATCATTCTTCAGTTTGCCGATCCTGATTTGATTTCCTGGTGCCTTGGTTTCGTGAAAGAAGGCGCACGCGCGGCGGGACGCGATCCGGCGCAGATTGAAGTAATGTCAGCCGCTCCAGTTTGGGTGTCGGATGATTTGGCTGTCGCGCGAGAACGCGTGCGCTGGTTCCCTGCTCTAGTGTCCAACCACGTGATGGATCTGATCCGGCAGTACAAGCCAGAAGATCTTCCTCCGGCCCTCACTTCGTACGTGCGGGACCGCGGCGGGTACGACTATTTGCACCACTGCGTGGTCGAAAGCGACAACGCAAATTTCGTTTCTGACGAGGTAGTCGATCGTTTTTGCCTCGTCGGACCGGCGAAGGCTCATCAGGAAAAAATCCGTAAGTTGACCAGCGCAGGGGTCACGCAGTTCAACTTATATTTGATGTGCGGGGACGAGGAACAATCGTTGGAGATCTATCAGCGCGAGGTCTTGCCGACGTTCCGTGAAACGGCGCAGAAGAAACGCTGAGCTTACGAGGTTGCCATCGGCGAAAGGACAGGCGGCCGGTGAAACTTCATCATGGCGTAATAGGCCACGAACGAAGCGGTGAAGCCTACGAACCAGGAGTAGTCATACAACACGCGAACGAGCGGTACGGCCAGACCCACCAGCGCGGTCCCAGCTCCCAGCGCAAGTGCAGCCACTGCACGCCAGTTGAATCCCTTGGAATACTCGTAGACTCCGCCGCGAAGATACAGGTCGTCCACTTGTAGAACGCACTTTCGAACCACGAAGTAGTCGCAAATCATGATGCCGGCGACTGGTCCGAGAAAAGCGGCGTAGCCGCCGAGCCAGCCGAGGATGAATGTGTTGTAATCGGCNNAAGCTAATTTTGCGCGGCCACAAATTGGAAAAGTCATTTGCCGGCGACACGACGTTGGCTCCGATGTTGACGTTTAGAGTCGCCAGAAGAATTGCGACCAGCGAGATCACCACTGCCACAGGAGAGTGAAAGCGGCTGAGCAGTTGCACCGGATCCGAAATGGCCGTTCCGTAAATCACGACTGTGGCCGACGTCACAGCAATGCCTATAAAGGCATAAAGGGTCATAGTCGTCGGCAGCGCCAGTGCCTGGCCGATGATTTGTTCTCGTTGATTGCGGGCGAATCGCGTAAAGTCAGGAATGTTCAGAGAAACTGTCGCCCAAAAGCCCACTGTTCCATTCAGCGCGGGAATCAGAAACTTCAGGAAATCTTTGAAGTTCGTGAATCGTGATGGTGCAGCTAACATGGGACCGAAGCCGCCGGCGCCGTGATAAGCCCATCCTAGAAGCAGCAATCCGACCGCCAGCAGTACCGGTGCGCTGATCCCCTGCAGAATTCGGATGTATTCGATTCCCATGAGAATGACCGCGAGATTGATCAGCCAGAAAAGAAGAAAGCAAACGGCCGTCGAGTAAGGAAAGTATTTCCATGCCGGTGCCAGAGTCGCTACCAGAGTGCTGATTGCTTCGCCGCCGATCCAGGTCTGAATGCCGAACCATCCGCAGGCCACCAGCGCACGCAGCACTGCGGCCACGTTAGCGCCCAACACTCCAAACGATGCGCGTGCCAATACCGGGAAAGGCACACCGTACTTGGCGCCGGGGTGTGAGTTCAGCAACATCGGAGCCAGGACGATAACGTTGCCGATAAAAATTGTCATCACTGCCTGCTTCCAGTTCATTCCACCCTGGATCAAACTGGCCGCCAGCATGTAGGTGAGGATATTCACCGACATCGAAATCCACAGCGCGGCGAAGTTATATGTTCCCCAGTGCCGGCGGTCGGCTGACGCGGGGGCGAGGTCAGCATTGTAGAGAGAGCTGAATTCGATTCGGGATCGAGAATGCGAGACTTCAGGCGTGGTCATGGATTTCGATCAGAAAAATAACACCGTCGCATCGATGAATCTCAGTAACGTACGTTTCAGTCCGCGGCCGCAACCTCTCCAGTTTGAGCGGTGATTGGCCCATAGCTTTCGGGGCGGCGATCACGGAAGAACTGCCACACCTTGCGGACTTCCGCGATCATATCCAAATCGAGATCCGCTACTACGACTTCGTCTTTATCACGGCTGGCCTGAGCGATAATTTTGCCGCGTGGGTTGCAGAAATAACTTTTGCCGTAAAACTCACCAATGCTCCACGGCTTCTCGATGCCCACGCGGTTGATCGCACCCACGAAATAACCGTTGGCTACAGCATGCGCGGGTTGCTCCAGTTCCCACAGATATTCCGAGAGACCTGCAACCGTAGCCGAAGGATTGAACACAATCTCCGCGCCGTTTAACCCCAAAATGCGCGCGCCTTCAGGAAAGTGGCGATCGTAGCAAATGTAAACTCCGACCCGCGCGTACTTGGTCTCGAAGACCGGATAGCCAAGATCGCCGGGCGTAAAGTAAAACTTTTCCCAGAAGCCGGGATGGCAGTGCGGGATGTGATGCTTGCGATATTTCCCGAGATAGCGGCCGTCGGCATCGATCACGGCGGCGGTGTTGAAATACACTCCTGGCATCTGCTCCTCGTAAACCGGAACGACGATCACCATGCGATGTTTGGCGGCGAGTTTTTGCATCATCCGGACCGTGGGTCCATCCGGCACACGCTCGGTTAACTCATACCAGCGGGCGTTCTGCTCCGCACAAAAATAAGGACCATAGAAAAGTTCCTGCAAGCATAGGATCTGTGTTTTCTTTCGCGCCGCCTGCTCGATCAACTTCAAGTGTTTGTCGATCATCGCTTTTCTGATCTGGGCGAGAGGGCGCTCCGTGCTGAGCGCATTGCTGGCTTGAATCAGGGCACAGCGCACAATTCGAGGCATGGGATCAGGACCTCCGAGGAACGAAACTATAGCAGAAAACTGCGGCAGGCTGAGCTCCTGCCGTACAATCTAACCGTACAAGGCAAGGCCATGTCAGAGGAGTACAAGAAGCGTTTCGCTGTTGCTGACCGCACGAATGACGGCGCGGCCCACAACGTTCTCGCCGATTCGCATCCACCCATAGCTACGCTCTCGGGCCGTCCCCTGCTGTCAAATCGCGGCATCCCGCTGAATCTTGACTGGGTGAAGCAGGTGCGCGTAAACACCAGCGCGGTGGAGCGCAGAGCGCAAACGCATGTTACGCGCCGAACGGTGAAAAAAGAATGGCAAGCCGCGTGGCACCTGCGCGCAATCTCTTGCATGGATCTTACGACGCTCTCCGGCGACGATACAGATGAGCGCGTTCGCCGGCTCTGTGCCAAAGCACGGCAGCCGATTCAGCCGGAACTTGCAAAGCGCTTGCAGATCGCGGAA
>PLUI01000064.1 GCA_003164855.1 Acidobacteriaceae bacterium | reverse complement strand
CAAGACCTGAGTATTCAGGAGACAAGCCATGCGCAAACAAGTTTTGACGACCATCGCGATGCTGCCATTGCTGCTCAACTTGTCGCAAGCAGCACAAAGATGGACGGTTGAATCGCCTCAACCCTACGGCATTCCCAGCGAAGATTCCGGCGACAGCGCGTATCTCGGCGTCGACATTGCGGATATTACTTCCGACCGGCTGGGCGCGCTGAAGCTAAAGGAAGAAAAAGGCGTGGAAGTGACCATGGTCGATCAGGACGCTCCCGCGGGCAAGGCTGGCATCAAGGAACACGACGTTATTCTGACGTTGAACGGTACCGCCATCGAAAGCAAGACACAGCTGCATCGGATGATCCACGAAACTCCCGCAGGACGGCTGGTGACGCTGGGATTGAGCCGCGATGGACAGCCCTTGACCATCAAGGTGCAGTTGGGCAATCGCAGCAAGGAATGGGGGGACCTTTCGAAAGAGAAGTTTATGGACAAAGATTTCCATGTCCAGATTCCGCCGATCCCCAACATTCCACCGATGCCCAACATGCCGGATATTGAAATTCCCAACATTAGCGTAGTTTATGTGCATTCGTCGATGCGCAGCGGACTGATGGTGGAGAATCTCACGCCGCAGCTGGGGGAGTTTTTTGGGGCCAAGAACGGAAATGGAGTGCTGGTGCGGTCGGTGGAAAAAGGCAGCCGCGCCGATAAGGCAGGCCTGCGCGCCGGCGACGTGATTACTCGCGTGGGCAATCAGCCGGTTCACGACACCAGCGACTTCACTCACGCCCTGCGCGACCGCAACGCCGGATCCGTCAGTGTGGGCGTGATCCGCGACAAGAAGGAACAGACCCTCACCCTCACTTTGCCCGAGCGCAAAGATTCCGGCATGGTCATTGAGGAGAGCTTCGAAGCGCCGGAATTCGATGCCGAGACCCAGACTGAGTTCAGCGAAGTGCAAAACGAAATCGCGAAACTTCAGCCGGAGATGGAACTGGCCCGCGAAGAAACCCGCAAAGCCACGGCGGAGTTCCGCAAGTCTCTGTGCGCGCAGCAAAAACAAATGAGGGAGCAAGCGGAGAAAATTATGCAGGAATTCACGCCCCAGGTCCGGGAAGAACTCGAAAAGAGCCGCCAGAAACTGGAGCAGGAAATGGAACGCCTTCGGCACCAGATGCAGGGCGACTGGCTCGACATCTAACTGCCAGGCTGCGGCTTGACACGTCTGCGACGCGCCCTAAGAAGTTGCCGCTTGCCGGCGAACCGCTGCGGCCAGGCAGACTTTATTGCGTCCCGCTTGCTTGGCGGCATAGAGGGCATTATCCGCGGCCCTTACGAGCCCGTCGCGGGTGGTGCCGTGCTGGGGAAAAGTTGCGGCTCCAGCGCTGATGGTTACGGTGCGGGGCACGCCCGGAAACTGCCAACCCTCCACCATCTTGCGGAGTTTTTCCGCCACCGCCATGGCCTGCTGCGTCTTGACCTGGGTCAACAGGATGCCGAACTCCTCGCCGCCATAGCGGCACACCACATCCACCTTGCGCAGTTGCTGGTGAAACAGAGAGGAAACCTGGCGCAGCACTTCATCGCCCAGCACGTGTCCGAACTCGTCATTCAACCGCTTGAACTCGTCAATGTCGGCCATGATCACCGCCATACCCGTTCCGTAACGGCGGGCACGTTCAATCTCTTCCATGATGCGAAGCTCAAAAAATCGACGATTGAAAATGCCGGTCAGGCCGTCCAGGTAGGCAAGCTGTTTAACCCGGTCAACATAGTGGGCATTCTGAATTGCGGTGGCGCAAATATCGGCAACCGATTCGAGCGACTGCTGATCGCCGTCACGAAAGGCATCCACCTTGGCGCTGTCGAGGGCGAGCACTCCCAGCGTCTGTCCGAACGATACCAGCGGAATGCACATGCGTGAGGCCGTTTCGGCAAAGAACTTCGTGCGGGTGGGCGCCTTGCACAGATCTTTGTCCATCGCCGTACAGTTATCGGCAAGGATGCTCGCCCAAGGTTCCGCCGTCGCCGCAAAACGGCCGCCTTCCGGAATGTTCGGAGTGAGAGTTCCATGATGGGCCCGCAGCACCAGATCGTGATCTTCCCTTAGGAAAAGCGAGACATGCGGTACGTGGAAGGCATCCTGAATCAGCTGGCAAACTCGACTCAGCAAGTCTTCCAGATCCAAAACCGCGGTGGTTTGCTGTGCAATCGCATTGATCGCCTGCAGTTGACGCGCCCGTTGCTGCTCCAGCGAATAAAGCCGCGCATTCTGCAACGCTATCGACGCCTGGGTGGAGAACAGCGTCAGCAGATCGATGGTCTCCGAATCAAAATGGTCCACGCGATCGCTCTGGCAATCGAGCACGCCCACCACTTCGCCATTCACCATCAAAGGGACGGCAAGCTCGGACCGCGTAGATTTGGCGGAGCAGAAATAGCGCGCATCCTGGCTGACGTCGGGGGCATAAACCGGCAATTTCTTGAGCGCTGCAGCTCCCGTGATTCCCTGGCCCACAGAGAGCCGATGCTTGTCCTGGCCTTCGTCCCAGCCAATCTGCGAGCGGACATACAACTCCTGCGACTGCTTGTCGAGCAGCACAATCGCCACATTCCGCAGATGAAAATAGTCGTGCGCAATGCCCAGGATGCGCTGCAACACCTCGTCCAGATCAAAGGTGGAGAGCACCGCCTGGCCCGCATCGTACAGGACCGCGATTCGGTTCATACGTCAGGGGATATCGTAACGTGACCGAAGCGCTTGGGCAGGTTCCTAAAGTAACCAGGCATTTTCCTGCCAGAGATGTCAGGGATTCCCTTACTTCCGCTTGGCTGAGGTGCGGATGAGGACTAAAACCCGAGGCAGATGAAGAAATCCAGGAGCAGGCCCGCGTCCACCTGAAACGGCCGATGGCGCGGCAGCGGCAGATGCGCCACAAGCAGGAAATAGGCCAGGTTGCCCAGCACAATGGCCAACAGAGCTTGGAGCAGCTTAACCAGCACAAATTGTTAGACGCCAAGTTGAGGCCAAGCGGCTGACGTCAGCTGCGCGGAGGCGGTGAAAACCGTTCGTACAGGAATTCTCGATAACGTCCTCCGCCCGCCCTCCAGGGGGACATCGCCTTATTCAGAAGCCGAAATCCTTTGATCGAAAACGATGAAGCCGGAATTTCGGTGTGGCCCAGGGTGTGATAAGGCTTGTCGCTGTTTTCATGCCAAAAATATCTTCGGCAGGTGCGGGCAATCTGTCCCAAATATTCCCGGATGGTTTCCGGCCGCATTTCCGACAGGCTGTGGCTGTTCACGAAAACATCCACGGAGTCTTTTGGCAGCAAAGGGAAGCAAAAGTTTGGGAACAGAATTGCGTCGTACGCTTCCATATTCGCGAGCACCATCTCAGGGGCCTGTTCGCCATAGAGTGCGATCTTGCGCTCCGGCTGGGTGCTGCACAGCCAGTACGAGGCCAGCAGCAGGATTTCAGGTAGATCGATGTCCACGTAATGCACCCCCGGAAATCCCAGCGCGAAGAATCCTACATCACCCCACCCGCCTCCGATTTCCGCCAGGATTCCCTTGCCTTCCATCAATGCCACAGCCTTCTCGGCGGTATAGTGATGGCGGAACGTGGCCGGAACCGCCAGCGTTCCGTCGATGAAGTATCCAAAGGGATTGCCCGCCCACGGCGCGCGAATCGCTTCTATTTTCTTTCCCGTCAAATCGGACCAGACACGGTAATCATGCAACATGGAATTCACGAAAAGCACGCGGGTCATCAGGTTGCGGCGCGGCTTCAGATAAGGTGGTGTGGCATAGTCGGACAGGCCAAAGAAAGCGTCCTGGTTGCGGAAAAATGAGCCCAGGACTTCGCCCATCGATCCCCGATCGCGAAAAGCCCGCAGCTTCGCTTCAATCAGCGTCGTCCACTCGCCGTTGGCTTGATACTCTGCACCCGCAGTTTGCTGGTCGCGCTTGGCGGCCTCGTAAGCCCTGATTACCCGGTCTACCAGCTCCGGTGCCACCGGCTGGCGGCGATCCTCCAAACCCTTTTCCAGCGCCCGAAAAGAGGCCAGTGGCTCGCGGTAGAAGTCGTGCAGAGTGTCGGTTAGCGTGCGTGTTTTGCGGGCTAGCTCAGAAATCAACATCGGCCTCGGATGCAAAGTGGGATCGCTAGCATTCTAGCGGAAGGCGGAGCACGCTAACCGTGCAACGCATTTCCGCCGTGACTTGCTGCTAACATTCCTTGAGCAACCTCTGCCATGCTTGAACTCACCACGCCCGTGCAATACGTCAAGGGAGTTGGTCCGAAGCTGGCGGAGATTCTCGCGACCAAGGGTATTGTCACGGTCGGCGACCTGCTGAATTACCTGCCTTTTCGTTATGAAGACCGGCTGAATCCGCGTGGGATTGCGGAATTGCGTCCCGGCGAAATGGCTACCGTGATTGGCGAGGTCCGCAACTCGGGATTGTTTCGTACCCGCCGCATGCCCATCTTTCAGTTGACCGTGGGTCAGGGACGATCCCGGCTGAAATGCCTCTGGTTCAATGCCACCTACCTGCAGGATAAGTTCAAACCCGGCGAGTTGATCGCGCTCTACGGCAAGGTGGAACAAGATCAGCACGGAGAACTGCAGATCGTCCAGCCGCAGTTTGAAATGTTAGGTGAGTCCGCCGGAGACGGCGCTGATGCCAAGGCGGCTGCATCGCTGGAGGTAGGCCGCATCGTGCCCATCTACGAGTCGGCTGGACAAGGGCGCGTGACCGCTCGCTGGTTTCGCCGCGTCATCCGCACCGCGCTCGACGATCTGACTCCCGAACTCGCAGAAACCATTCCGGCAGCCGTACGCGANNGAGGCCGGCGAGAGCTTCGAAGATTTGCAATCGTCCCGCACACCCGCACACATACGTCTGATCTTTGAAGAATTGTTTTTTGTCGAGCTGGGATTGGAACTCAGACGCCGTCAACAAAAGACGGAGACTGGAATTGGGTTTCGGCTGGACGACCGGGTGCGCCAGGCGATCAAGAAGATTCTGCCATTTCATCCCACGGCGGCCCAGAAACGAGTCTTGAAAGAAATCGCTGATGACATGCAAAAGCCTTTTCCCATGCGGCGTTTGCTGCAGGGAGANNGGTTATCAGGTGGCATTGATGGCGCCCACGGAGATTCTCGCGCAGCAGCATTACTTTTCCGCGCGCAGAATTCTGGAGAACGCCGGGTACCGCATCGTCCTGTTGACCGGCTCTCTGGAAGCCGACCGCAAACGTGAAATCCGCCGCCACATCGCGCAGGGCAACGCGCAGCTCGTGATTGGCACTCACGCTCTGTTGGAAGAAAAAGTCGAGTTCGCGAAGCCGGGATTGGTCATCGTTGACGAACAGCACCGCTTCGGCGTCTTGCAGCGGCTTAAGTTGATGAAGAAATCCGGTGAAGGCGCCAACCCTGAAAAACCCGCCGAGCCGGACGTTCTTGTCATGACCGCGACTCCGATTCCCCGCACGCTTGCGCTTACGCTGTATGGCGATCTGGATATCAGCGTGCTCGACGAACTTCCCCCGGGCCGCACACCGATTGTCACCAGAAGAATTACTGACGACCGCTCCTCCGAAGTTTGGGACTTTGTGCGCAAGCAGGCGGCGAAGGGACATCAGGTGTATGTCGTTTATCCGGTCATCGCGGAAAGCGAAGAAACCGAACTGAAGGCTGCGATCAAGATGTACCGCGAGCTTAGCGGAAAAATCTTCGCCGATCTGAAAGTCGGCTTGCTGCACGGCCGCCTGGACGCCGATTTGAAAGATCAGGTCATGCGCATGTTCCAGCAAGGCGAATTGCAAATACTGGTTGCCACCACCGTGATTGAGGTGGGCGTGGACGTGCCGAACGCAACCGTGATGGTAATCGAGCACGCGGAACGCTTCGGCCTGGCGCAGTTGCACCAGTTGCGCGGGCGGATCGGACGCGGCGCGGCGAAATCTTATTGCATATTGATGACGGGCGGCAAAGTGACGGAAGAAGGCGAACGGCGTCTCGACGCCATGGTGCGCACCAATGACGGATTCCAGATCGCCGAACTCGATCTGGAACTGCGCGGCCCGGGAGAATTCTTCGGCACGCGGCAGGCCGGGATGCCGAACTTCCGCGTGGCCAATCTGATTCGCGACCGGCAATTGCTGGAGCTCGCCAAGCGCGAAGCCGCGGCCGTGATGGCCGGCCCCAATTCTGAAGTCACACAGGTGGAAATCAGCCGCGCCCTGGTCGCGCTGCGCACGCGCTGGCAGCGTACCTACGGTCTGGCGGAAGTGGGCTGAGCGGATACGCCCTAACATCCGGCCTACCCGGTGACACGATCAATCCAGACCAACCCCTCTTCTGCGCTGAGCGTTATGGCCTGATTTCACCCGTCAGACTGGCTCGTGCTACGCTGGTTGCGCTTTATGAGACGGATACAGCAAGTAAGGGTGACCGACTGGGCCGTGCGCACACTGGTCGTGGTGACGTTCTTTTCCTACTTTGTTGCACCCAGCCGATGGATCTTCCCGCTAATGCTTGTCTGTACTGGGGCGGTCGGTGTTTGGGTACTCTTATACCCGGAGGGTGTGCTCGGATGGGTCAAGACTGGCCATCCAAGTCTCGATGTAAATGACAGTTCGACTTGGTGGGTGCCCCGCTTAATCGGAACGTTCTTCCTTGTCTTCGTTGTACTGCTGGCGATAGCCCACGGCGGTTGGCAGTAAATCCCCATTTCACTCCCAGTACCCAGAACCGGCTCTTTCACGCTGACTGGTCGGCAAGCCAGAAGTCGACAATGGCTCCTCTGTCCGTCGCCAAGGCCTGAACTGATAAAATCAGATCGATGGCTGGTAGTTCCCAACTTATTCAGATCGAAGTGTCGCCGCCCATCCGCGTGCCCAAGCCGGACTGGCTGCGGGCCAAAGCTCCCGTCGGCGACAATTTTCACGAACTCAAGAAGTTGGCGCGTGGGCTGGGTCTGCATACGGTGTGCGAGTCGGCGCAATGCCCCAACATTGGCGAGTGCTGGAACCACAAGACGGCAACCTTCATGCTGCTGGGCGATATCTGCACCCGCCGCTGCGGCTTCTGCGCCGTGCCTAAGGGCCGGCCCGAGCCCATCGACTGGGATGAGCCGCGCCGTGTGGCGGAAGCGGTTGCCACTCTGGGCTTGAAGCATGCCGTCGTCACCAGCGTAAACCGAGACGATGACAATGTTGGCGGAGCCAAAGTTTTTGCCGAGACCATTCGCGAAATCCGCGAGCTGATTCCGGATTGCCGCATCGAGGTATTGATTCCGGATTTCCAGGGTCTGGAAGAGCCGTTGAAGATTGTGCTCGATGCCAAACCCGATGTCCTCAATCACAATACTGAAACCGTGCCCCGTCTCTATCGCGCCGTGCGCTCCGGCGCGCGCTACGAGCGCACTCTCACCCTGCTCGAGAATGCCAAAAAGTTTTCTCCCGGCATGGTAACCAAGAGTGGCGTGATGGTCGGATTGGGTGAATCCAGCGGCGAACTGGTCGAGGTTTTCCGCGACCTCGGCGCCCGCGGCGTTGACATTCTTACTGTGGGCCAATATCTTCGCCCGTCGCGCGACCACTTGCCGATCGCCCGCTTCTACACGCCTCAGGAATTCCGCGAACTGCGGGAAGAGGCTTTGCGCTTCGGCTTCCGCCATGTTGAGTCCGGCCCCATGGTGCGCTCCAGCTATCACGCGCACGAGCAGGCTGAGTCCACATCCGTTCCGCGGGTAGTCTCATAGATACTGATACTCCATGCTGAGCGCGCTCCTTGTACTGCTGGGCTTCTTCGCAGGAATGCTCGGAGCGTTGACTGGCATTGGCGGCGGCGTTCTGCTCACTCCTGTCCTCGCACTGCATTTCGGAATTCCCATCCGTCAAGCCATTGGCACCAGTCTCGTGGCCGTGATCACCACCTCGGCGGCGAGTTCTTCCGTGCATCTTCAGCGTCATACCACAGACATCCGTCTGGGTATGACACTGGAACTCGCAACCTCTTTCGGCGCAGCTGTTACCGCTTATCTTGTGGGTTACTTCAACCGAAATGCTCTCGAAGGAATATTTGCCGGCTTCCTGTTGTATAGCTCCATCACCATCCTGGCGCGTGGTGGCAAAATAAAGAACGAGGAAGCGCCGCCGGCCGAGAATAATGGCCAGACCGTGATTCCGCCCTACGAGCCGCAGCGCTATCCGCTCGGCCTGTGCGCGTCGCTCGTGGCCGGTGGGCTCTCGGGCCTTCTCGGCATCGGCGGCGGTCCTATCAAAGTTCCGGTGATGTTTCTCTTTATGAACGTGCCGTTGATGGTCGCCACGGCAACATCCAATTTCATGGTCGGAGTCACCGCCGCCGCGAGTGCCATCGTCTACTACCGCCGCGGCGACATCCTCGTGGAAATCGCCGCCCCGCTCGCGGTTGGTGTATTTATGGGCTCGCTGCTCGGCGCCCGGCTGGCTCCTCGCGTTCGAACCAAGTACGTTGTCTATCTGCTGGTGGCGATCATGCTTTATCTAACGGGCCATCTGCTGGCTCACTTGCTTAAGGGAGTCGCAGCATGAGCCAAGTGCGCGAACCAGCATTCGATCGCGTGGTTGCGATGGTCCTGCGCGTGGGCGCCTTCAGTTGTTTCTTCGTCATGCTGGCTGGTTTGCTGGTTGGGCTCTTTGTCCACGGCCCCATTCCTGCGGATATCGAACGCGCCGGCGTGCTGCTGATGTTGGCTACGCCGGTCGTGCGCGTGGCCGTCGCCGGAGTTTTATTCTTGCGAGAAAAGGATTGGAAGTACGGGGCAATCTCTTTCGGTGTGCTCGCAATCCTGCTGCTGGGCGCGCTTTTCGGCATCGGCGAACACTAAAGTCGCGAACCCTAGAGCCGCTAGCACTGAAGCCGTTTGGACATTTCACGCCGTAGTGCAACTGTCATCCCGAGCGAAGCGAGGGACCTTGGTTCTTGCCCGCGCCGCCGTTGATGTTTCAGGATGGCATGCGTCCCCGAAGCTCTTAAAAAATGTGCAATTTGATGCTGAGATACTTCTTGGGATTTTCCCGAAATGCTTTCAACAGGCTCTGGGTGTCCTCCAGCATGTGGTTGGCATTGTTATAAAGGGTTTCGTCTTTCAGCAACTTCCCCACAGTGCCCTGGCCGGCCTCGATCTCACTCGTGATCGCGGCCAGTTTAGTAATGGTTGTGTTTAGCTTGTCGGCCAGTTCCTCGTCTTTAGTTAATCTGCCCAGAGTTCCCTTGCCGGCATTAATGTCTTCGCTCACCTTCTTCAAGTTCGCGATCGTATCGTTGGCATTGTTATAGAGCGAGGGATCTTTCAGGAACTTCCCCGCTGAGCCTTTGCCCGCCTGCAGATCGTCTGCGACCTGATTCATCCGCTCGAGAGTCGCAACAAATTTTTCGTAGGCGTCGTTGTTATTGATTAACTTGCCCAGACTGCCCTGCCCTTGGGCAATCTCATCCACCACTCCTTTGAACTCCGTAACCGTCTGGGAAAAGCGGTCGTACAGCGTGGGATCATAAATTAATTTTCCCAGCGAGCCCTTGCCACTTTCCGCAAAGGCGAGGATGCGGTCGGCGCGCTTGAGCAGCGCGTCCATGTTCTGCAGCGTGCTTTGACTGGATCGCACCACCTCGTTGAAGTCAGGATGAACTTGCGTGGGCAGTGTGTCTCCATCCCGGGCAACAGCGCCGATGGCCTGAGAGCTGTCGATATCCAGGTAAGTCTCGCCGAGCACGCCCGCCGTATCCAGAGAGGTCACAGAATCGCGGCGAAGGTTGAAGCTGTATTTCGTGCTCACTTTCATGACCACTTCAACGGGAGTGATCTGCTTGTCTCTGTCGGGCACCACGCGAATGGCCATAACGTTGCCGATATCCACGCCACTGAGCCGGACTGGCGCTCCCACGCGCAATCCGCTCGCATTGTCGAAGTAAGAAACCAACTTGATACGGTGCGAGAAGAAGCCGCCGGTTCCGGACATTAGGAATAGCAGCAGGGCCAGCGTCAGGCTGGCGAAAATTACCGTCAGACCCACGCGGAGTTGCGACCATTTCAGTTGCTTCTGACTCGGCAAATGATTTCCTCGGATCGCCGCGCGCCATCTCCGCGACGCAACGGAACAGCTCCACGCCCCGGCTGTCCCTTGCAGCATAATAACAAACTGAGTGGCCGATCAAGCGCTTCGCGAGCGAAGCGTTGGCAGCAGTGCGAGCGCCAGTACGTAGGCACCAACTCCACAGGCCAGCGTCACGGTTAAACCGAACTGAATCGCGATCACCATGGCCAACACGGAGCCCAGCACGCTGGCCGCGGCGTTCATCGCCCAAGCCCACTCCACGGCATTGTCTTCGCCAGCCGCTCCCACCGCAGCCGCACCGACTGATATATCGGGAACAGAGCCGGCCAGTGCCCGCAGTCCCGTGGGGAACGGCATTCCCATTACGAAGCCCAGCGGGATCAGCAACATTCCGCAGATCGCCAGGCGGTAGCCAAATCCGAGACCTACCCAGGCTGGCAGCGCCCGAGGTAGAACAAATAAGTTGGCGATCAGCGCGACGATCACCAGCAGCAGCGGCATCCAGGCTAGTTCCGTGCGCGGCAACCAGCGGCGCGAAAACAGGCTTCCGGCGCCGCTCGACAGCATCAGCAGAAAAATTACCACCGTGAGCGCATAAGTTGGATGTCCCAGAAAAAGCACAAAGCGCTGGATGAATGCGATCTCCACCAGAATGTAGCCCAGGCCCACTGCCACGAAATAAAGTAGTGGTAGCGGCGATTGACGGCCTGTCTGAAGGGCAAGCGGCAGAATCAGAAATCCCAGTACAGCCACCAGCGAGATGATGAGCACAAGCAGCAGAACCAGCACTCCCAGATTCACCTTCCAGTCAATGCCATTCCGGATCCCCTCCGGGCCGAGAATTTGTCCCGCCTTCAGCGTAAAGAAGAAAAACGGCGCGTTGTCGCTGACCGGCGCCACGTTGTACGCATAACTCCGTGCAAACCGGTAAGGATCGTTGCTCGCGATCAGATCGGCAAATGGATTGTGCTGTCCCGCTTCCGCCTGCGAAGGCAGGTAAATTGGATCGAGCTCGTCATACTGCTTGAAGTGCGCCCGCACCGCGGCCTCTTCCTGCGGAGTGAACGCGGTTTTCTTGGCCAGCACGACCACGGGAATTCCGTCTTCATCGAGCGGTCCTTGCGAAGCCACAATGAAGTTGCGCGCCGGATTAGCCACACCCAGACTGTGCAACGCGTCCATCGCCACTGCCACCACCCGCAATGCTTCCCGCGGTTGCCGGAATTCCCAGCGAGTGATGGCAATCATGCCGTCCGGTTTGAGATGCTCGAAATATTCCCGGAAAGCCTCGACCGTGTAGAGATTGTTTTCGCTCAGGGCGAAAGCCCCGGCAGCGGTGGAAGCCCAGGTATCGACCAGCGTCATTTGGACGACGTCGAAACGCTGCGGCGTGGAGCGCAGGTAAGAGCGGCCATCGGTAACGTGAATGTGAACTTCGGGACGCTCGTAAAGATGCTGGGCGTAGCCAGCATAGCGTTCGCGCATGATGGTATTGGCGATGATGGGATTGATCTCAATACCGGTAACGCTGGGGCTGCCATTCGCCACCGCGCGCAACACGTCCACACCGCCGCCCGGCCCGATGATGGCAAAATCGCCGCGCGGCCGCAGAACATTGGGCAACGCCGGCGGAGCCGACATCAAGTCATGTTCCCACGCGGTTCCGTGCCAGTGCGCCACGTCGCAATTCATGATGTAAGTGGAAGCGTCCGCGTCGATCACGATGGCCTTCGCTTGACCCTGGCGATCGACTTCCACGCGCGACAGCGCATTCCAGCGCGCAAATTCCACCCAGGCCTTGTCGCGAAATATGCCCTTGGCATAGACCACGTCGATCAGCCGGTTCGAGTGGTTCGCCGCGATCAACAATAGAAATGCAACCACCAGACCACCAGCTGCTCGGCGACCGCCTGATAACGGTTTGGCCCAGACCAACCCGGCCGCAGCCATGACGACAGCCGCTGCCACGATCGTATTCGGCCCTCCCACCCAGTTGAGCAGCGGAACTACGGCCAGACAGGCCACCGCTCCGCCGCCGAGATCGGCAGCGTACAAACGAGAAATGCGCCGTGATTCGCGCGCGAATACCACGGAGAATTGCACGCCGGTCAAAAAGAAAGGCAGCGCCGCACTGATGTAGATCGCGGTGAGGTGCAGAAAATTTCTTCCCGAAACGGTTAGCGTCACGGGAACGTGCAGCACAACTTCGAGCGCGAACAACACTACGATCGAGCTATCGATGCACAGGCGTGCTGCCAGCGTGCGTGTTTCCGTCCTCGCCAGGCGGTTCTTCAGCAGGTAGGCGAATACGCCTCCTGCGCCCAATCCCAACAGCGCAATCGAAATCGCCAGAAACGCGAAGTGATAGAAGAGCACTACCGAGAACAAACGGGTGAGCGCCAGCTCCAGCAACAATGCCGCAAAGCTGGTGAGCCCCAGACCCGCGAGAAGCGTGCGCTCGGGGATCTCGGTGGAGCAAGACACCGGCATGACAGCCTGAATGGTCGCAGACATGAGCAAATGGAATGCGCCAGTCTAGCAGAAGGCACCCCGAAGCGCTGTGTTCCGCGCGTTTCGGCGCTTGAAACCACTCTAGCTTTCGAGCTAGCTTTCAAGAATGACTTGCGCGATGGCCTGCTCCGCCGTATGCGAAAGCGAAAGCGCGGCATTCCTCATGCCCAGCCTGGCGGCAATCTCCCCGGCTTTTCCGTGGAACGTAATGCTCGGACGTCCACCCGGCATGCGCACAACTTCGCAATCCCGCCAGCGCACGCCGTGGCTCCAGCCAGTGCCTAAGGCCTTCATGGCCGCTTCTTTGGCGGCGAAGCGCGCTGCGTAGCGCTCCACGCGATTCGCCTTCGAATCGCAATAGCGGATTTCGCCCGCAGTGTAAACCCGCTGCAGAAAACGATCGCCAAAACGTTCCATCGCTTGCCGGATGCGCGGAACCTCCGCGATGTCAATGCCTGTGCCGACGATCATACTTCGCTGATCCTCAAAACAACATGTCACCTTAGAACAACATGTCCCCGCGGTAAATCAGCTCACCATCTACCATGCGCGCTTCCTTAGTCAGGCGATGAGGTTTTAGCGGACCTGTGCCATCGATGTGCATCACCTCATGACCATGCGCAACCAGCCAGTCCGAGACCAGCATGCGATGGCAGCGAAAGTATACGCGCTCGGCGCACATGTAGGCGGTGCGCGAGTTATCGGCCAACGCAACCAGTTCTGCCATCGCGTTTTCGAATTCCGTGGTCAACATGTAATCGGCATAATTGCGGAAACTCGCGTTGCGCAGCGCGATGTTCGGCGAATCCTCACGAATTTTCTTGCGATAGCCGCCCAGGGCCTTCATCCAGACATAGCTAATACCGGCCGCGAGCAAACTTTTCTCCAAAGATTCGCGATTGAATTGGGGCAGCCGCCGCGACATCGGGAAAGCGCGAATGTCCACCAGCGTCTGAATCGCGTGCGCGTGCAGTGATTCGACCAGGTCTTCGAGCGTGCGCGTGGAATGTCCGATGGTGTAGAGCGTAGCCAACAGTGCTTCGATGCGAAAGCGTCACGCGACGATGCGGCGGAGAGCCGCCGCCACTGCGGCATCCTGCTCAGGAAACACTGTCCGCAAATCCAGCAACACGCGCCCTTCCTCGACCCGCGCGATAATCGGAGGCTCCGAACCGCGCAACCGCGCGGCCAGTTCGTCTGCGCTGAGGCCTTCGCAAGTCAACGCCAGCACCCGCGTGGGCAGAACCGAAGATGGCGCAGCCCCGCCGCCGAGAATCGATTCCCGATCCACAATTTCAACTTTCAACTTCGGCCCATCGACTCGCGACGCAACCTTTGCGGCTCGCTCGCCGACCTCTTCTTTTGTAAGCCGCATCATGCGCAGCGTGGGAATCGCATCGTGATCCCGCCGGACATATGCTAACAGCGTAGCTTCCAGCGCGGCGTAGATTAGCTTATCCACGCGCAACGCTCGGAACAGCGAATTGGATCGCATGCGCGCAATGAATTCCGCCCCGCCGCTGATCAACCCCGACTGTGGGCCACCCAGCAGTTTGTCGCCGCTATAAGTAACGATGTCGACGCCACCGCGCAAGCTGTCCAACACGCCCGGCTCGCCCTCGATTCCGATCGAGCGCAAATCCAAAAGCGCTCCGCTTCCCAAATCTTCCATCAGCGGAATGCTCCGCTTGCGCGCCAGAGTTACAAGTTCCGCCATAGACGCCTGCTCGGTGAAACCGGTGATCTCGAAGTTCGAACGATGCACCCGCAGCAGAAGCCGCGTCCGTTCCGTGATGGCTTGCTCGTAGTCGGAAACACGCGTGCGGTTCGTCGTGCCCACTTCGCGGAGAACCGCGCCGCTGGCCGCCATGATGTCCGGGATGCGGAATCCGTCGCCGATCTCGATCAATTCGCCGCGCGACACCACCACTTCTCCGCCGCTCGCGAGCGCGTTCAGAACGAGGAAAACGGCGGCGGCGTTGTTGTTGACGACGAT
>PLUI01000126.1 GCA_003164855.1 Acidobacteriaceae bacterium | reverse complement strand
AAGCTCGAAATCCCAATGCCCATTAGTTCGCCTTTTTTGCGTTTCTCCGCCTGTTCTTTGCGCAGTTGCTGGTAGCCGATTTTCTCCAGGGCGAGGTTCATCGCAGCTTCATAGTTGCCGCTGTCGTAGGTCCAGCCCAGCGATGACTTGTAGGGAAATTTCTCCGCTGGAATGAAGTTCTTGCGGCGAAGTTCAGCCGGATCCATCTTCAACTCCAGCGCCAGCACGTCCACTGCTCGCTCGATTAAATACGCTGCCTCGGTCACGCGAAACGAGCAGCGGTAAGCAATCCCGCCCGGAGCTTTGTTGGTGTAAACCCCGTCGACTTCACAGAACGCCTGCGGATATTCGTAAGAGCCAGTGCAAATGCTGAATAATCCCGCGGGAAACTTAGTGGGCTGAGCCGCAGCGTTGAATGCTCCGTGATCGGCAAGCGTTTTCACGCGCAGCGCTTGCATCTTGCCGTCGCGATCGGCAGCGATCTCGGCGGTCATGTGATAGTCGCGGGCAAAACCTGTCGATTGCAGGTTCTCCGAGCGCGTCTCAATCCACTTCACGGGCACACCAAGGGTGAGCGACGCGACGATGGCGCAAACGTAGCCGGGATAAACCGGGACCTTGTTGCCAAAACCGCCGCCGATATCCGGCGAAATGACGCGAATATTGTTCTCCGGAATCCCGCCGACCAAGGCGAAAACAGTTCGGTGAGCATGGGGAGCTTGCGAGGTCATGTAAACCGTAAGCCGACCCGTGGCGCGGCTGAAGTCCGCCACGCAGCCGCAGGTTTCCAGCGGCGCGGGATGACAGCGTGGAAAGAACGCCTTCACGCTGGCCTTTACCGGAGCTTTTTGAAAAACCTGCTCGGTCGCTTGCCGGTCGCCGACTTCCCAGTGGAAGATGTGATTATTCTTCTGCTCGCGGTCTTCGCGGAGCAGGGGCGCGTCTGCGTCGAGAGCCTTGTGCGGATCCACCAGCACCGGCAACTCTTCGTATTCCACCTCCACCAACTCGGCCGCATCGGCGGCAGCGTAGCGATCTTCCGCAACCACGAACGCGACTTCCTGCGATTGAAAGAGAACCTTGCCGGTTGCGAGCACCATCTGCTTGTCGTAGGAAAGTGTTGGCATCCACGCCAGGTTCGCCTTGGCAAGGTCCTCGCCAGTTATCACGGCCAGCACTCCCGGGACTGCCTTGGCCTTCTCGGTGTTGATGCTCTTCAATCGTGCGTGCGCATACGGACTGCGCACCAATTGCCCGTATACCATGCCGGGCAAATGCACGTCGTCGACATAATTGCCCTTGCCCTGGATGAATCGCAAATCCTCCTTGCGCTTGATGGAATGGCCCATGCCACCGATTTCAGGAGATGTCTTGTGCATCACTTTGCCACTCCTTCCGCCACGTTGGCTTCGCTCTCGGTTTTCGCCATCTTGGCCGCTGCATATTGCACCGCGCCCACGATGTTCTGATAGCCGGTGCAGCGGCACAGGTTGCCGGAAATTCCTCGTCGAATCTCTTCCTCGCTGGGATTGGGATTGTTATGCAGAAGCGCAAACGACGACATCAGCATTCCAGGAGTGCAAAAGCCGCACTGCAAGCCGTGCTCCTGTTTGAATCCTTCCTGCAATGCGTGCAATTGGCCGCTCGCGCTCGCCAGACCCTCCACGGTGAGAATCTCTGCGCCATCGGCTTGCACGGCGAACATGGTGCATGACTTGACCGTTTTGCCATTAAGCACTACGGTACATGCGCCACAATGGCTGGTGTCGCAGCCGATGTGAGTGCCCGTCAGTTGCAAACTTTCGCGGATAAAGTGGACCAGCAAAAGCCGCGGCTCGACGGCAGCTTCCCGCTCATGTCCATTCACCTTTACGCTGACCAACTGTTTCTTTGCCATCGCAATTCCTCGTTCGAGTCCTGGAGACTACATGGAGACTACGTGCCCGCCCTCTCGGCCGCGCGGGCGAGCGCCCGCTTCGCCAGTTCCTTGATTAGACCTTTTTTGTACTCCGCGGGACCGCGCAAGTCAGAACTGGGCTGCGCTTCATCTCCCGCCAACTGCGCCGCCTGCCGGATGTTCACCTGGTCAAGTTTCTTCCCTCGGAGAAAATCCTCTGCCTTCTTCGCTTTAATCGGCGTGGGGCCGACATTCGTCAAACCAATTCCTACTTTCTGCACGACGCCGTTGGCATCCAGCGTCACCTGGGCCGCGACGGCTGCGGTGGCGAAATCTCCCACCTTGCGCTCCAGCTTGAAGTAAGCGCCGCCGCTCCGCGCCGCCGGCACGGGGATTCGAATCTCTGTGAGGATTTCGCCCGGCTGCAGCGCGGTGCTGAACAGCGACAGAAAAAACTCCTCGATGGCTATGGCTCGTTCGCCCCCGGATCCAGTTGCCACAACCTGCGCGCCCAAGGCAAGCATGGTTGCCGGATGATCGTTGGCAGGATCGCCATGCGCCAGGTTCCCCGCCACCGTGGCCAGATTGCGCACCTGCGGATCGGCGATCACGTGAGTGGTATCAATGAGGATGGGATATTTCGAGCGAATCAGCAGGGAAGCCTCCAACTCGGCTTCGCGCGTGAGCCCGCCGATCTTCAGAAAGCCGCCCTCTTCCTTGATATACGACAACCCGGAGATGCGATTAATGTCGATCAGGTAGCCGGGGCGGGCAATCCGAAGCTTCATCATGGGGATGAGGCTCTGCCCTCCACTCAGAATCTTGGCGTCCTCACCATGTTGCTGGAGGAGCGTGATCGCTTCTGGAATTGTGTTCGGTCGCAGGTATTCGAAGGCTGGTGGGATCATTGCTTAACCCTCATGGGCCGACGTCCAGTTCCCCGCTTCGGGGCGAAAGCTGGAGATGGTGTTAAACGCGGCTAGTACGTTACCACACAAAGGGTGTTCGAATAAACAGAGGAAACTCTGGGCCTCCAGCGCTAGAAAGACAACCCTGAGAACTCAAAACTGCCTTTACTTAAGATGCATCCCTGTTTCCGGGAGGCCGTGACCTCCAATCCTCAATCGCCTTCCGGATGGCTTCCGGAGCCAGGTTGCTGCACCTCATCTTGTAATCCGGGATGCCGCCCAGCGCATCTGCGACCGCCTGCTCCGATATCTGTGCCGCCTCTTCGACCGGCTTGCCCAGAGCCATTTCTGTCGCCATGGACGAACAGGCAATGGCCACAGCACAGCCCATGCATTTGAACTTCACGTCCTGGATGATGCCCTGGGCGATCCGCAGCGTGATCAGCACCGTGTCGCTATCCACCGGGCTCTTCACGATCGCCTTGCCCGATGGCTCGGCGATGCTGCCTACGTTGCGCGGTGCCGCATAATGGGCTCGGACCTGTTCACTGTACATCGCACTGCACCCCGCGAAATCCCCGCGTCCGGATTGGACTCCCGCGTTCTGGAGAACTATCATACGTGATGGAATGTCCTTGGATCTTTACGCAAAAGCTGTCGAACTTACGGCCCAAGGGAAAACTTTTGCCGTAGCGACAGTGGTGCGCGTGGAGGGCTCTTCCTCCGCCCGGCGAGGATCCAAGGCCATAATCGACGCGCAGGGAAAGCTGGTTTTCGGCTGGGTCGGCGGAGGGTGTGCCGAGAGTGCCGTTCGAAATGAAGCGCTGCGGTGCATCGAGTTGCAACATCCGCTCGTCATCACCCTCGATATGAGCGACGAACTCCTGGGTGTGGGAATGCCGTGTGGAGGGAAGATGGAGGTTTATATCGAACCGGTGTTGCCCCAGCCCGATCTGCTCATCGCCGGCCACGGCCGTATCGCCGAGGCTCTGGCCGTGTTCGCGCATCTGCTAGGCTTTCGCATTCTTGTGAACGACCCCGGCGCCGACCAGACTTCATTCCCGCAAGCAGCGCAGGTGATTGCGGAAGACTTCGACCTCATCCAGACGCCGATCAGTCAAAACACTTACGTTGTGATCGCGACGCAGCACAAGAACGACCATCTCTGGCTGCAAAAAGCCTTGGCGAGCGAAGCTGCTTACGTGGCTTTGATCGCCAGCCACCATCGGGCCAGGCTGGTGCTCGACTATCTCGCTGCGGAGGGGGTTCCAGCTGACAGGATTGCAAGAATCTTCGCGCCGGCCGGGCTCGACCTGGGAGCCGCCACCCCCGAGGAGATCGCGCTCAGCATAGTGAGCCAGATGGTGGCGTTGCGCCGCGGTGGCTCCAGCCGCGCATTACACCTGACAGAGCTGGATATGCCAGACAGCGACGCCTCCGAAAAGGTAATCACCCAGTGCGACTCGCACCCGACAGAATGAAAGCAGACCGTCTCTACTATCCGAACATTTGCCAATCATAGTTCTCTGACCTTGATGGCCGGATTTCGAACCTCTCCCACCCGCTTCCGCCGTTCAGAAACGATTTCCGCCATAATGCTGAGTGCGATTTCCTCGGGGGTCTCGGCGCCTATCTCGAGTCCAGCGGGAACTCGCACGCCGGCTAGTTTTTCCGCCGCAATTCCCTTCATCTGCAAGCTGCGAACGACTTCATCTCCTCTCTTCTTCTTAGCGACAAGTGCGATATAGGCGCTGTTCGCTGCCAGCGCCTCTTCAATCGCCTCCTCATCGCACGTGCCCCGGCTCGCTACCACCACATTCCGATCGGGATTCGCCGCGAGCACGGAAAAATCGAGCGCATGAAGCACCCGATCTGCGTCGGGCAACTCGTCAGCTGCCAGCAACGGATCCACCACGGTCACGGTGAATCGCATCAGCTTTCCCAACTTCGCCAAGGCGACTGCCATCTCGTCCCTGCCAACAATGACCAGCTCCGGCTGCGCAGTTGTCGCACCGGCAAGTTGTCGTCCGTGAAGGTCCGCAGTTTCAAGCAAGGCCTTCTCTCTCTCCGTGCGACCGGCACGGCGCAGCGCCTCGAAATCGCTTTGCCGGTCGATGTCCAGCAGGATTCCCGCATCGTCCACAGGCAACTTCACAATACCTTCGAGATGGTCGCCGAAGATTGCGCGGCATCCGATATCGCCGTCGAGGGCCATCACCTCGGCGAAAACCGAGCGGTCCAGGATCACCGGGTTACCGCGAAAACCCCGGTAAGTTGGAATAACGATCTGCGCCTTGGAACGATGATGCTCCGCCATCAACAGGTCGAGCGTCTCAGGCCGGACAAACGGCTGATCCGCCAGAACGATGAGCGCACCCGCGCATTGTGGGTCTACAGCGGAGAGTCCAGCCTTCAACGAGGTTCCCATGCCCTGCCGATAACTCTCGTTGAAAACTACACGCACATTCTGGACATCAATTCCTCTTCGGATCTCCTCCGCTGCGAATCCCAGGACCAGAACGATTTCCTTCGCCGCGGATGCGCGCACACAATCGAGTACGTGCTGCAACAGTGGACGGTCATCCAGCCGCAGCAGTTGCTTGGCTGTTCCCATCCGTGTTGAAGTTCCTGCCGCCAGAACTATGGCCGCAAAGAGGGACGCGAGGTCCATACATCTAACACCACAATTCTTAGTTTAGTATGAGAGGGCCTCGGCGCGAGCATCCACATCCCCACCTCATAAGAGACAAATAAAGCGGGTACCCGGTTGGGGCGGATTCCAACCTTGAGAACTGTCGAGTCACGGCAAAACCTTCCATGATCCGCAAGAGAAGTTTGCCTGACAAACCGGCCGGAATCGTGTCTCCGCCGCTGAAGAAAAGCTCTTGCTCGCCATTCATGAAACTTTGGCGCGCCCTAAGGCTACGGGCCGCTGGTTCACGGAATCTGCACTTTTGTCTTGTGAGACCTGAGGCGACTCGTCCGGCGGTTGTTCGTCCCTCCGCGTCGACGCTTTCATCCACACGGCGCGATTAGGGGTGGGGTCAACTTCCAGATGAAAAATATCAAACCGATTGTAGTGCTACGCCGCTGCTTCGGTCACCGCTCCTTTCAGAAACGTCAGTAGGTCAGCATTAATCGTATCGGCCTCAGTCGTGGGCATACCGTGAGGAAAGTCCTTGTAGGTTTTCAATGTGCTATTCCTCAGCAACTTTGCCGACAGCGGTCCGGCCGCGACATAAGGCACGATTTGATCGTCCTCGCTATGCATGACCAGGACTGGCACAGTGATTTTCTTTAGGTCTTCGGTGAAGTCCGTCTGGGAGAACGCAACGATGCCGTCATAGTGCGCCTTGGTGCCTCCCATCATGCCTTGGCGCCACCAATTCCAGATCACCCCCTGAGAGGGCTTGGCACCGGGCCGGTTGTAACCATAAAACGGTCCAGCGGGCACATCGTAATAGAATTGGGCTCGGTTGGCGGCGAGTTGCGCCTGCAATCCGTCAAACACTTCCTTGGGCTGACCGGTCGGATTGGCCGCCGTCTTCAGCATCAGGGGCGGCACCGCGCTGATAATTGCCGCTTTTGCCACCCGGCTTTCGCCGTGGCGAGCCAGGTAATGCACCACTTCGCCTCCACCGGTCGAGTGGCCGATATGAATCGCATTCTTAAGGTCGAGGTGTGCGGTCAGAGCTGCGAGGTCGTCGGCGTAATGATCCATATCATGGCCATCCCACGTCTGGCTGGAACGTCCGTGACCCCGCCGGTCGTGAGCAATCACACGGTAGCCACGTTGACCGAAGAACAGCATCTGTGTGTCCCAATCGTCCGCTGAGAGCGGCCAGCCATGGCTAAAAACGATGGGCTGACCTTTGCCCCAGTCCTTGTAATAGATCTCCGTTCCGTCTTTCGTCGTAATCGTTGGCATGAGCATTCTCCTTTTGTGTCTGGGTCAGCCGGAAAATTCTGGACCGTCTGCTCTTCCCCTGTGATCGTACAGGTCTGCAAGTATTTTCGAGTGTCAACATTGTCCAAGCCTCGGTAAAAGGCGCTAGAATCACAGATCGTCTCGTCTGCACAGGGGTTGTGGCTACAATTCGGATTTCTGCATTTGAACCCTAAACTGGCTAAATGTAAATGGGCAAAAACGACAAAGTGCGGGGCAAAAACGACATCGCCACGACCCGCGGATTGATCGAGATTGGTATCTTGCTTTATCCCGGCGCGCAGATGTCGGCAGTCCTTGGACTGACAGACCTTTTCGGTGTCGCCAATCGGCTGAGTGCTGAGCACGGAGGTACGAATCCCAGGGAGTTGCGGATCAGTCATTGGCAGTTACGGGATAACGACAGTTATGAACTCGCACGCGTTTTCGACACCCACCAGCAACAACCTCAAAAGTTAGTTGGTTTGATCTTGCCGCCAAATCTCAATACTGATCCGCAGAGAGGAGCAATTCCTCAACTTCAAAGATGGGTTGAAACCCAGCATGCTTCGGGCTGTATCATCTGCTCGGTTTGCGGGGGTGCTTTTCTTCTGGCCAAGACAGGGTTGTTGAATGGGCGATCCGCCACTACACATTGGACGTTCTCACAAACTCTGGCTGACCGATTTCCTCAAATTCGAGTAGACACTGAAAAACTGATTATCGACGACGTGGACATCATTACGGCGGGAGGCCTCATGGCTTGGGTCGATTTAGGATTGAAACTCGTNNCAGCAGCGTTTCTACTCGAACTTCTCGCCCAAGCTGCATCACGGCGACGAACCGATACTCAAAGTTCAGCAATGGCTTCAGACCTCTGATGTTAGCAGCCTGAATGTCTCGACTATGGCCGCGAAGGCCCGCATGGGCGAACGTACTTTCTTGCGCCGATTTCAAAAGGCAACGGGTCTGACGCCAACAGAATACGTGCAGCACTTGCGCGTAGGGAAAGCTCGCGAATCGCTTGAGTTTTCATCGCTAGCCATGAAGGAAATTGCCTGGAAGGTTGGATATGAGGACTACGGTGCGTTTCGAAAAGTATTCCAGAAAATCATGGGACTCTCTCCGGGAGATTATCGCCTTCGATTCAGCGTTCCGGGGAATAGAACTCGTAACTAATGGTGAGTNNCAACGACGCGGGCCAGAAGTCGCGATGGGGGCAGTCTGGCTGCGCTGAATGTGGAACGGACCCAGAGGTCCTCGTTACGGATCGTACACTTGGGTGTGCATGCCCGCTCGGCGCGCCGACTCCTGCATTTGATCGAGCTTCCTTCTCTGTTCATCGAGTTGCAGTTGCATCTGTGCTAAACGCCCCATTTGGCGACCTTGATAGCGATTGTACGGCCCCTGAGCGCTTCCGCCCCCGGAACGAATCGACGCATTAATCTGGTCGATCCGCGCTTGCAGATTTTCAACTCTGCTTTCTTGCTCGCGGATCAGGCTNNTTCCATTGCTCTCCGGCACGCTGTTCTTGCAGAGATTGTCGTTCCGAACGGTGGCCAATTTCTGCAAAACGACGGTCGAAGGCACTACCGTCCGCACTGGCCATTGCCCGCTGCGTCTGGCGCGCGTCGGGGCTCCCGTCAGGACCTTCCCCGAGATCTTTGTTTGTAATTACCTTCGGCTGGACTCCAGATGCCTCCTGAGCATTCTGCTGCTCCCGGTACTGGCGAGCAATTTCGCCGAGCGACTGCGCGTGGGCGGC
>PLUI01000106.1 GCA_003164855.1 Acidobacteriaceae bacterium | reverse complement strand
CTCCTCGGGCTTCGAAACTAAACGTCGCTGGACGGGATTGCGGTGCATGTAACGCAGCTTTTCCACGCGTTTCTTATCGGTGAAGACAACGAAATCGTAGAAACGACTTTGCCAAACGTGTCGCACGGCGACGGGCGTGTTCCAAAGCGAGTCTGTCTGGGCGTTTGTTCTGACGCGAAGTTCTCGTAGCAACCGATGGGCGAAGGTTTGTTTCAGAGCGGCCAGCACCAGCGAAGGATTCCCGCGCTCCGGCTCGCTCACGAGAAGATGGACGTGCTCAGGCATGACCACGTAACCGACGACGACAAATTGATGGCGCTGGCGGATCTGCTCCAGCACTTCGAGGAAGAGATCGCGGGAGCGGGGTGTGCCGAGAAGCGGACGGCGCTGATAGCAACTTGTGGTAATGAAGTGGGAGTATCCAGCGCCTAGTAGCGGTGCAGGTTTGTCGGCATTTAAACGGTGTAACAGGAAGGCGAGGACTTAGCTGTGACCGACGAACATGCCAGGGAGAGTTTGCAGCAGCCCACCCGTGAAACTGCCACGGGTGGGGCATCCCGTGTCGTGTTAGAGAGCGGCTGGGCCAGCCCCCTCGGCTGCGGTAAAGCTAGATCCTCTACGCTTTCGCGGCTTTCTTCTTTTCCAGCGCGGCGTAGATGGCGGGGTCGGTGCAGATTTCGTAGTAGGTGCGGTCGGTCCAGCCCTGGACGGAGAAGTCTTCCACGTTGACTTTGGGCACGCGGCTTTCGCGGACGACGATTTTGCGGAAGATGTCGCGATCGACGGGGACGACGCCGCTGGAGAGGCGGTACTCGCCTTTGTCCGAGGCGAGCGCGGGCGGCAGCTTTACGGCGAGTGGGACGAGGGAAATTTCCTGCTCGAGTTTGCGGAAGGCGGCTTGGTTCATGCGAATGCCGCCTAGGTTGTAGCTGACGACGGACTCTTCGTTCGGTTGGTTCGCGGGGTTCGGTTGGTTCGCGGGATTCGCTGGATCGGAGGGCGAGCCTGCGTCCTGCGCCTGGAAAACGTAGACGTGAAATGGGCCGGCTTGCGATTCCATGATTTTGCGGGCGCGCTTGTTGCAGGAGGAGAGACGATCGCTCTCGTTGAGGGCTTCGGAGATCATGATCTGGCGTTCGCCATCCATGAGATAGAGCGGGGCGGTCTCCTGCAGAGTGATGCCGATGCCTAATTCGAGTTCGGGCATGTTGGAACGCTTCATCAATTCGTTGTAGCCGCGGACGATCTCGATGATCTCGCGGGCCAGCACGCAGGCGCGGCTGACGGCGAGGCCGGGCTCGCCTTCGCGCTCGAGGATGGCGAGGATGATGGCATCGCCTTCGAGAAAGACTTTTTGCGCTCCGTACTTGCCGAGCAGCTTGTTGACCGGATCGTAGAAATTCAGGCTGAAGTAGGAGGCCGGGTTGAGTCCCTTTTCCATCAGGGTGCGGGTGAGGCGGGTGGAATCGCGGACATCGGCTTTGAGGACCACGTGGCGCAGGACGCGTACTTCCTCGGGCTGCTCGGGTTGCTCATCGGGTAGAAGAAATTCGTAGAGCGTGCCGTTCATGCGGGAAAGCTCGCGCAACTTTTCCGTGGCGACAAGGTTCACGGAGTCGAGAGCTGCGTTCAGAGTTTCGAGCCGGCGGAGGTCACGGTGATAGTGCGAAAAATCCTGCAGAAAGCGCGCGGCGACTTTAGCGCGCTCCGCGCCACGACAGGCAGCTACCTTGGCTACTGCCGTGTACAGGCTGGCGGGCGAAAGCTTGCCATGCTCCTGAATCATGCGCTCCACGCGGTCGCATTCGGGACGTGAGATGAGGGCGTTCTTCAGTTGCTGCGGGTTGATGCGGGGCGCATACTCGCCGAGCAGCGGGACGGTGTGATAAGAAGCGATGACGCACTCCATCACTTGTTCGTCCTCGAGCAGGCGCACCCACTGGGTTAAACGATCTTGCTGGGCCGCGCCTTCCGGCGAGGAATCATCGGGAGTGCCGGTGCCGACAAGGGCGCGAGCGTTTTCCGGAGCGCAGAGCCAGGAGTCGATGGTCTCGGTAGTAGTCTCTTCTCCATACAACGACCGCAGGAAATTCCAGACGACATCCTGCAGACGGGGATAGCGGTCGGGATCGCGATCCCAGTTGCCGAGCATGACGTAGTATTCGGCGCAGAGGTAGTCGTCACGGCCGTCCTCGGAAAATGCGAGGCGGTTTATGAATAGACCGTAGCTGCTGAGGGCGGCGCTGCCGGGTTCGGCGGCTTTCGGCTCTCCGAACAACGACCGCCGGGTACGGGCGAGGGTTTCTTTCTCGATGGCGCGCAGAGTCTCGAACAGTTCCTGCCCGGTTTTGCGAAGAATGATTTTCTTGCGCACCTGGAAGGCAGCCACACGCTCGCGATACTCGACCGCTTTGCCCTGGCGGATGCCCTCGTAACTCTTCAGCAGCACGCGGCAGCGCTCCAGGACTTGCGAGAACTGCTGGGACATTTCTGTGCGCAGAAACTTGGTTACAGCCAGGCGCGCGAGCAGGTCGATGGAAAGCTTTTCTTCTTTTTTGGCGCGGTTCAGCGCGGCGAGATGAAGTTCGGCCAGCAAGGGCTTCCAGTCGGAGGGATCGGCGGGACCGCGGACTGCCTCGCGATTTGGCCCGGCGGCGGCGTTTCGCATCCACGATGGAGCCTGATTTTTCTGCGGAGCCTCAGCCGCCAGCAAGCCTTCCAACTCGCCATGGCGCACAATCAGCCGCATGATCTGCGCGCGCGCGGCATCTACAAAGCGAGGGCTGAGCGCTACATCGTGCCGAAGATTGTCGACGCCGACCGCCAACCCTTCAAGCGTGATCGATGGGGTCGCAACGACCATCGCCGGCGGCGCCATTTTTTCTGGCTCCTTGCCGAGGCGGAAGATGGGGAATCGAGGCATTGGTGAAAGCTCTAGGTGTTGGAACTTACTGATTAGACATGTACATATCGAGGCTAGCATGGGTCGGAGGGGGAGCTAAAGTTACCTAGGTTATGGACGGGCAGCGGGCGGCCTGGAGGGGGCTGCACTCGAAGAGTTTCGAACAAGATCGCGACGGTCCCCCAAGGCTTTCATCTAAGGATGTAAACTTTGGCATTGCAAACTTTTTCCGACGGCTGAGGTAGTAGAAAAACTTAGGAGAATGGCAATGATCGGATTTTCCGTCAATGGCAAACGCGTCGACCTCGAGGTTGATCCTTCCACTCCGCTGCTGTGGGTGATTCGCGAACAGCTCGGGCTCACCGGAACAAAATATGGGTGCGGCATGGCGCAGTGCGGTGCGTGCACGGTGCATATCAATGGAGAAGCGGTGCGCTCGTGTGTTACGCCAGTGTCGCGGGTAGACGGGAAATTCGTGACGACGATTGAGGGGCTGTCGCCGGACCTAAGCAATCCACTGCAGCGCGCGTGGCTGGAAGAGGATGTTCCACAATGTGGCTATTGCCAGTCGGGACAGCTGATGAGCGCGGCGGTGCTGTTGCGCGAGAAGCCGGCGCCGACCGATGAGGATATTGACGAGGCGATGACTGGAAACATCTGCCGTTGTGGAACGTATCCGAGGATTCGGAGAGCGATCCATCGGGCGGCGGAGATGGCGGCGAAGGGAGGTGCGCGATGATTCGGCGAAAATTGGAAAGACGCGACTTCCTGAAGATTTCGGTGGCGGCGAGCGGCGGGCTGCTCATTGGAATTCGGTTTCCTGGAATCAGCGGGCTGGCAGTGGCACAGTCATCAGCGGCGCAACCAGCTTCCGCGAATACTTTTATGCCGAACGCTTTCGTGCGGATTGGAACGGATGAGCGGGTCACCGTGATTGTGAATCATTCGGAGATGGGGCAGGGCGTTTACACGTCGCTGCCCATGCTGCTGGCCGATGAACTCGATGCGGACTGGAGTAAGGTTGGCTTCGAGCCGGCTCCCGTCGACCCTAAGTACAACCATCCTGCTTTCGGCATACAGATGACTGGAGGAAGTTCCAGCGTTTATTCAGGGCTGCAACAATTCCGTGAGGCTGGCGCTGCCGCGCGCGCCATGCTGATTGCCGCCGCCGCACAACAGTGGAATGTGGCGGCGAGCGATTGCCGGACGGAATCCGGTGCGGTGCTGAACGGAGCGAGAAAACTGACTTACGGACAACTCGCGAGCGCCGCGGCAAAGTTGACTCCACCCGAGCATGTGCAGCTGAAAGATCCAAAGGATTTCAAGCTGATTGGCAAGCCGATCAAGCGGCTTGACACGCCGGAGAAGTTAAACGGCTCGGCTGTATTCGGAATCGATGTGAAATTGCCGGGAATGCTGACCGCGGTGATTGCGCGTCCGCCGATTTTCGGGGCGAAGATGAAGAGCTTCGACGACTCGCGGGCACGCTCGATGCCCGGCGTGAGAAAAATTGTGGCCATTCCTGCGGGCGTTGCCGTGATCGCGGATACGTTCTGGCAGGCGAAGACGGCGCGGGAGGCTTTGCGCGTGGATTGGGATGAAGGCAGCATGCAGAATTTCAATACCAGCGAGATGATGCATCAGTTCCGCGAGCGTGCAAAATCGCCGGGGTCGAGCGTGCGTAAGGATGGGGATTTCGATGCGGCGATGGCGGCTGCGGCCAGGAAAGTCGAAGCCGTTTATGAAGTGCCTTATCTCTCCCACCTAATGATGGAACCGCTGAATTGCGCAGTGGATTTGCGCGCGGACTCGTGCGAAGTGTGGACCGGATCGCAGTTTCAGACGATTGACCGGGCGAATGCAGCGAAGATTGCCGGGCTGCCACCGGAAAAAGTTCAACTGCATACTACTTTTCTGGGCGGAGGCTTTGGGCGGCGGGCGAATCCGCAGTCGGACTTTGTGGTAGAGGCGGTGTACGTCGCCAAAGCGGCGGGTGCCCCGGTGAAAGTGCTTTGGACACGCGAAGACGATATGCAGGGTGGTTGGTATCGTCCGGCGTTCTTGCATGCGATTGAAGGCGGAGTTGATGCCGGCGGCAATGCGGTGAGTTGGAGATCGCGTCTGGTGGGTCAGTCGATTATGTCGGGGACGCCGTTCGGGGCTGCGTTTATGAAGGGGAAAGATTACGATCCGGCGTCGGTGGAAGGTGTGGACGATCTTCCTTATGAAATTCCAAATTTGACGGTGGAGTCGCATCAGGCGGAGATCAATGTTCCGGTGCAGTGGCTGCGGTCGGTCGGACACTCGCATACGGCGTTCGCAACGGAATGTTTCATGGATGAACTCGCGGGAGCGGCAGGAAAAGATCCGTACCGGTTCCGGCGCGGGCTGTTGCAGAAACATCCTCGTCATCTGGGAGTGCTGGATCTTGCGGCGCAGAAGGCGGGATGGGACAAGCCGTTGCCGAAAGGGATGGGGCGCGGGATCGCGGTGCACTTTGCGTTCGAAAGTTACTCCGCGCACGTAGCGGAGGTTTCGGTGGAAGACGGAAATATTCGGGTGCACCGCATGGTATGTGCTATCGACTGCGGTCAGTATGTGAACCCGGGCATTATCGCCGCGCAGACTGAGGGTGGCGCAATATTCGGCGCGTCGGCGGCCCTCTTCCAGGAACTTACGTTCGAGAAAGGACGGCTGCAGCAGACAAACTTCAACTCGTTCCCGGTGATGCGAATGAATGAATGTCCGCAGATTGAAACCTATCTTGTCGACAACCACGAGAAGTCGGGCGGCATCGGAGAGCCGGGCGTACCCTGCGCTGCGCCGGCGATCGCCAATGCGGTGTTCGCGGTGACGGGCAAACGAATACGGAAGTTGCCCATCCGAATGTCGGAGGCCGTATGAAGAGATTGAGCTCAGTGCTTTGGAGTTTGCTCGTTTGCGGCGCAGTTTCTACAGCGTGGCTTTCGCATCCTGTCGCTGCGGCGGGACCAACGGCCGCGCCGACGGCGTCGAGCGACAATGGAGCGCTGTTCACCGCGTTCGTTCCGGTGTTGCGGCATCCGCGCTGCATGAACTGCCATTCCAAGGGCGGCTATCCGCGCCAGGGCGACGATTCGCATCGGCACACCATGGACATACGGCGCGGTCCGGCAGGATTCGGAGTAACGTCAGTAAAATGCAGCACGTGTCATCAGGATCACAACCTCGGGGCGGCGCATCTTCCGCCGGGGGCGCCGGGCTGGCACTTGCCTCCGCCGAGCGTGCCGATGATTTGGGAGGGACTGACAGACGGGCAGCTCTGCGAATCGATCAAGAATCCAAAGCAAAATCGGGGACGGAACATCGATCAACTGGTTGAGCATCTGACGGAAGACAAGTTGGTGATGTGGGGATGGAATCCGGGCGAGGGGCGAACGCCGGTGCCGATTCCGCATGATGAGTTTTCTGCGAAGGTGAAGGCGTGGCAAGCGGCGGGGGCGCCGTGTCCAGCGAGGTAAAACATTCAGTACTAGCTACTGACTCTTCACCCGCGCCGCTTCGAATTCATCGCCCTTCTGCCAGCCGATGAGCTTTGAAAAGCTTGCCGCTTCCCAGCCCAGGGCGAAACCGAAGCGCGCCATGGCTGCGTCGCCGACGAAGTCCATTTCCGGATGGTACTCATCGCTCGGCTGGTGATAATGCTTCTCGGTGTATTCCTTATTCTGCGCCAACCCCCAGGCTTCGTCGTGACCTTTGAACTTCATGCCTTCGTTGATTGAGAAGGATGGGATGCCGACGCGCGCCAGACTGAAATGATCGGAGCGGTAGAAGTGTCCGGCCTCGGGGCGGGCATCGGGGCGGATGGCCAGGCGGAATTCCTTCGCGGTCGCCTGCACCCAGGGATAAAAAGTTGTTCGCTCCGCACCGGTTACTTCGACTTCTTCCGGCGCACCGATCGGCTGCACGTCATCGTAATTCAAATCGAGCGCAATTTTTCCGGCGGGAATGGGCGGATGTTTGCCGAGATACTCGGAACCGAGCAATCCTTGCTCTTCAGCCGTGACTGCGGCGAAAATCACCGAGCGGCCCGGCCGATCTTTGGCCACGCTGAAGGCGCGCGCCAACTCCAGAAGAATTCCGCAGCCGGTGGCGTTGTCGGCGGCTCCGTTGTAAATGTTGTCGCCCGGCATATCGGGACGAATGCCGAGGTGATCGTAGTGCGCCGTGAACATCACAGCTTCATCTTTCAGATTGCGATTCGAGCCCGGAAGCATCGCGAGCACATTGTTCGATTCGAAATTGCGCACTTTGCTGGCCATGTGGGCCCGCAACTTTGCGCCGAGGCCTACGGGATGGAAATCGTGCGAGCGCGCGTCGGCCATCATCTTGTCGAGGTCCATGCCGGAACCGGCCACCAATTTTTTCGCCACCTCAAGCTGTACCCAGGACGCGACTTTCAGCGCTGGACCTTCCAGCTTCAAGTACGATTTCTCTCCCGAGTTCGAGTTGCGCACCACTTCCCACGGGTAGCTCGCCATGTCTTCGCGATGAATGAGTATCACGCCCACTGCGCCTTTGCGGGCGGCCTCTTCGTATTTGTAAGTCCAGCGGCCGTAGTAGGTGAGCGCTTTGCCCTTGAAGAATTTGGGATCATCCGAAGGAGGCTCGTTCACCAGCATGAGCAAAACTTTGCCGCGCACGTCGACGCCTTTGTAGTCGTCCCAGTTATATTCCGGAGCTTCGATGCCGTAGCCGACGTAGACAATGTCGGCGTCGATATCGGATTGCGATTGCTGGGTTTGATCGTAGGCGACGTACTCATCGAGCGGCTTCAAATCCATGGGAGCGCCCTGCTTTGGCAGAAGGACGAAATGCGTCTCCGGCAGCGTTGTGATTCCAACCAGCGGCACTTTCTGCAAATAAGATCCGTTGTCGCCGGCGGGCTTTAATCCGTATTCGGCAAACTGCGTGGCCATGTATTCGGCTGCGATGTCACCGCCGCGCTGGCCGGTGCCGCGGCCTTCCAGTAAGTCATGCGAGAGAAGGCGGACATGCCAGCGAATGTGTTCGGGATTGATGGTCTCCAGGGCGGCGAAGGCAGCGGAAGGCAGACGAACTGAAATCGGGTCACGCTTGGCCGAGGCCGCAGCGGGAGCAGGCGCAGCGCCGGGTTCGGCGTAGGCAAGCAGGCTCAGAGCGGCAAGGATGAAAGCGAGAGCACTCGCACGTGCAGTTGCTTGCATAGATCAGTCTTCTCCCCCGACGAAGTGGCGTATCGGCGCAGGAATTATTGTGGCCGGGAATGCTTATTGTTAGGACTGAATGAATTGTAACGGACAGGGGCAGTTTCGAAGTAACGGAGTCGCGGGCCTATGCGCACGGCAGGTCACTCCCAGGCTCGACCTTCAGACCAGTGCAGAGTTTGTACCTGCGGTTACCTCCGCTGGCTGGCGATCATTCTGTGTTCAATGTTCAATCCCGCGACCGCGGGATTAGTTCTTGGAGCTTCAACCGGCACGGAAATCGCGGACGTCTTCTCCGGGCTTGAAGATCACTGCTGGTGCGGCTTTTCCGGACTCGGCCATTTTGCGGTTGAGTTCTGCGAAGTCGGCCTTCACCCAGCCGACGCTCGAGACTTCAATCTCGCCGTCCTGCGCGATCCAGAACACTGTCGGGACGTTGGTCAAGCCGTAGGCGTTCGATCCGGGATAGGTCTCCCTGTCGTCGAGCAGCACGGGAAAGGTCACGCCAAACTCTTTGGTGAACGCGGCGGTCTCCTTTGGACCGTTCTGCGAGACTCCGATCATCCTGACACGCTGGTGCCCATACGCCTGCTCCAGCCGCTCCAGAAACGGAAACGCATACTGGCACACGGGACACGACACTTTGAAAAACGCCAGCACCACCGGCCCGCGCTNNCGCCCCTGACCTGGCTTTATTTTAGATGATGCGGGGTGAAAACCGTGGCCGGTCGCCAGTTACCGATTGCCAGTGTCGCATGGGTTTCCCCCTCAAAGCATTCCTGCCTTCTGCAGAATCTTTCGTGCCAGTCCGGTGAGTGCAACCT
>PLUI01000087.1 GCA_003164855.1 Acidobacteriaceae bacterium | reverse complement strand
AATCACTCGATTGCCGATTTCCGTCGACCCGGCAAGCCCTACCTGCGAGCACAGCAGCGCATCTTCGCCCACTTGCGATCCATGGCCGACCTGTACCAGATTGTCAATCTTGACCCCGCGCCGGATGCGAGTTTCGCCGACGCTGGCGCGGTCGATGCAGGAATTCGCCTGCACCTCCACGTCATCTTCAATCACCACGGGCGCGGGCTGCGGAATCTTATGCCAGCGTCCCTCCCGGGTCTTGGCAAAGCCAAAGCCGTCAGACCCAAGCACGACTCCATTTTGCAGCAATACATCGTTACCGATGCGGCAGTTTTCCCGGACCACCGCATGAGCGTGCGCGAAAAAATTCCTCCCGATCTTCACTCCGCGATAGATCACGACCTGCGCCAGCAGCACCGCGTTGTCACCAATTTCGACATCCTCCCCCACCACCACATAAGGGCCGAGATGCGCACCGCGTCCAATCTTCGCCGAGGGATGCACCACCGCAGTAGGATGAATTCCCGGTGCATATTGCAGCGGTCGATAAAAGAGTTCGAGCGCATGGGCGAAAGAAAGATAAGGATCTCTCACGCGCAACATGGCCGTCGAAATCGCAGGGAAGTCCTCGGCTACAATCACGGCCGATGCTTTGGTCGAGCGCGCCGCAGCCGCATACTTGGAGTTGGAGACGAATGTGAGTTCCCCCGGTCCCGCCTGTTCAATGCCGTTAAGGCCGACAATCTCAATATCAGATGAACCGTTCTCGATACGAGCGCCAAGGGCGGATGCGATCTCTGCAAGTTTCATGGGATGGAAATAATGTCCGAGTAAATCGTACACCAGAGAAGGCCCTCGCTTTGTGCCACTGCGATTCGTTGGCTTGGGAGCCGGTCATTCCATTCCTAGTTCTTTGGCTAACGCCTTCCATTTGCTTTCCACTAATGCCTTCGTCTTTGCATCCATGACAAGTTCATCGGGCCAGGGGCGGGTGAAGCCTTCGGTGGGCCATTTGCGCGTGGCGTCGATGCCCATCTTGGAGCCGTAGTTGGCGAGGCGCGAGGCATGGTCGAGAGAGTCGACAGGGCCGAGAGTGAACTGGATGTCGCGTTCGGGGTCGATGTGGTTCAGGACTTTGAGGGTGACGTCGGGGATGTCCTGAACGTCTACGTCTTCGTCGACCACGATGATGACTTTCGTGAACATGGCCTGGCCCAGGGACCAGATGGCGTTCATCACTTTGCGGGCCTGGCCGGGATAAGACTTGCGGATGGAAACGATCATCAGATTGTGGAAGACGCCTTCGATGGGTAGATTGATGTCGATCAATTCAGGAATGGTGAAGCGCATCAGCGGGAGGAAGACGCGCTCAACGGCTTTGCCCATGTAGGCGTCCTCCATCGGGGGCTTGCCAACGATGGTGGTCGAGTAGATGGGATCTTTGCGATGGGTGACGCATTGAACGTGGAAGACAGGGTAGAGATCCTCGAGCGAATAGAAGCCGGTGTGGTCGCCGAAAGGCCCCTCGGTGCGGAGTTCGTCCAGGTTGACATAGCCTTCGAGGACGATTTCGCTGGAGGCGGGAACTTCGAGGTCGACGGTTTCACATTTGACGAGTTCGACGGGAGCGGCTCGGAGGAAGCCGGCGATTAGGTATTCTTCGACGTCGGGGGGAGCGGGGACGATGGCGGAGAAGGTGACGGCGGGGTCGGTGCCGATAGCGACGGCGACTTCCATGCGGCCGGAGGGGTGATTTGCCTCAGCGAGGATCTGGCCACCGGAGGTGCGGGCCATGATGTCAACGGCTGCAGATTTTTTACTTCTGGCAGAGTCAAAATCTCCACCCAAGCCAAAGGACGGCTTGAGTGGAGCAACCGTTTTCGATGAGCTACCAGCGTTGCGGAGGGCTTGGCGGTAGTGTTCAGCGGCGACCTTCTGTCTTTGCCAGTGGGCGCCGGTGGTGGTTGCGTCATAGACCTGGAGGCGATACATTCCGACGTTGCGTTTGCCGGACTTCGGGTCACGAGTGATTACGCAAGGGAGAGTGATGAAGCGGCCAGCGTCTTGCGGCCAGCATTGCAGGATGGGGAAGTCGAAGAGGGAGAAGTTGTCGTGCTTGATGACTTCTTTGCAAGAGCCGGTGGGAACGGTCTTGGGGAAAAACTTTCCGGCCTCGGTGAGGAGCGGAAGCATTTTGAGTTTGTCGAGGAAGCCTTGCGGAGATTTGAGGTCCATGAAGACGCGGATGCGGTCGGCGAATTCGTCGAAGGAGTTGACCCCCAGGGCGAGCTTCATGCGGGCTTCCGAGCCAAATTGGTTGATTAGGACTTGAGAGCCGGGATGGTTCTTTATGTTTTGGAAGAGTAGAGCGGAGCCGCCAGGTTTGCCGGTTTTGGACTTGCTGACGCGGTCGGTTATTTCTGTGATTTCCAGGATCGGGTCAAGTTCGGTTTGGATACGCTTGAGTTCGCCGGCGCGGTCAAGGGCGGCGATCCATTGGCGGAGGTCGTCGAAGGGCAAAGGGGGTCTCCTGGGAACTGATGATTATACCGATAACCTCTTGCCACGGATTTGCGCGGATTAACACGGATNNAGATTGTATTTGTCGAAGAGTTCGGCGACTTCGTTATCGCTGGTGGTTTCGTGAGTGGAGACGAGGGGCTCGGAAGTGAGCGAGAGGAGCGGAGTATTTTGCTGGGCGAGTACGAGTTTGGCGAGGGGGACGGCGCCGGCGAGGGTGCCGTGGGAGTCTACGAGATAAATGGTCCCGACGGTTTCCACGCCGCCTTTNNTTCGAATTCGCGAAGAACTCCGATGGCGTTCTCTACGGTCGCCGCGACGGGGAGTGCGAGGAACTCCGTGGTCATGCGGCCGGCCGCAGTTTCTTCGCGGTGCTCGAGGAGTTCGACGACTTCCTGGCTGGCCTCGGGCTTCATCTCGACGAGAATCTGCTCGGTTTGATCCTGGGAGAGATCGGCGAGAAGGTCGGCGGCGGCGTCGGGATCCATTTCCTCGACGATATCGGCGGCGCGCTCGGAATCAAGAGATTCGACGATGGATTTCTGAACCTTGGGGTCGACCTCTTCGAGAGTTTCTGCGGCGACCTCTTCGTCGAGAGTGCGGAAGACGGCTTCGCGTTCGTCGGGGGCGAGGTCTTCGACGATGTCGGCGATGTCGGCGGGGTGGAGCTTGGCCAGGCCCTCGTGCGAGATCTTCAGCTTGATGCGGCGAGCGGGATCGGTTTCGATGAGATCGACGAAAGTCCAGGGGATGGCACGCAGGGGAATTTTATCGACAAGGACATGGAGGGCGGCACGGGGCGCGAGTCCGCGAAGGAGGCGGCGAATTGCGCCACGGGCGCCGATATCGATAGAAGTAACCCGGAGCGTGGCATGAGGGTTTCCGGCTTCGGTAACGGAATCGATCTGGAGTTCAACGTCATTGACGCGAACGACTTTGCGGCCATTGATATCGATGACCTGCTGATCGAGGAGATCGCGGTCGAGGAGAAATAATCCTTCGGCGCCGTTGGCGGCGGGCCAGTCGGCGGGATTGGTGGAGGTGTGAATATTAGTGTCGATGGAGGAGATGGCGGAAAAGGGAAGCACGCGGTTCCCGGATTTTGTTTTGACGATGAGCGAAGCGACGCGGGTGCGGTCTTCCTGAGGTGCGAGAGTGACTTCGCGTACTCGTCCGGAGGGCGCGCCGGATGGGTCGTACACCGTGGCGCCCAGAAGCTCGGAAAGAGGCAGCGTAGTCATCCCGGGTAGAGCATAACGGAGATTGGCGGGAGAGAGAAATGAAATGTGGGAGCGGGCGAAAAAATGTTAGGGTACAGGGCTAGGACCCGGTCAAGGAGCGCTGCAAAAACGGCGCTCCGGACCCGGAACGCCGCTTCCCGCCGCTATGAGCCTGCAAAGTTCTTCGCGATCCATACAGCGGGAGCTCGGACTGCGCGCGTAAGCGAAAGCGATTTGTTACGCCGCTTTGGCAAACGGATTGTCATCGGCGCTAGGTCCGTAAATTGACGGAACGGGAACGTCGAGGAGGCGCAGGTAGACCGACAGTTGGCCGCGGTGATGGTAGAGGTGATTCATCATGATGGTGCGCATCACCCCAATGCGCGGGATCGACATGATCTTGTTGCCATTCATCAGCACGGTCCACTCGCCCATCGCGCGGGCATCGTTGGTGTTGGCGACGATTTCCTTGGCGCGAAGAAACCCCTTGTCGAAAACTTCAAGGATCTCTGCGCGGCTCGTTCCCTCGCGGCGTGGGCCGGCATTATTGCCGAAGTCGTGACTGTCGGCGAGTGTCATCTCTGCGATGGCACTGTTTATCTCAGCCACATGCATGGCCAGACGCCCGAGCGACATGGACTTCGGGTGCGGCCGCCATGCCAGTTTGTCCTCAGGGACGCGTTCCAGCACGCGGTGCGTAATGGGAGCCTCGCTCTCCAGTTCCGTCAGAATCGGGTCGACCATGCGCATAGAAACTCTCTCCTAGTCAGCAGTTTTGTGGAGATAGAAGCCTGCCGTGTGACAGAGCCTGCACTACCCTCCGACTTATATGGCGGTAGCATCGTAGAGGTTCCATCAAGAAAGCGTCAACTGAATCATTGTTTCGCGGCTCTCGAAGTAGCGATCGGGTCCAATGCGTGTGACGCCATGTTTCGCTAACTAGAGATGTATCTCCGTATCATGGTTCATGCCGAGGAGCACATGGGTCAACTGATCGCGTACGCGCGCATCACTGGCATGATGCCACCGCATTAATTCACAGACCGTTATAATCTGAAACG
>PLUI01000226.1 GCA_003164855.1 Acidobacteriaceae bacterium | reverse complement strand
ACTCCTGTCCGACGCCTTTGACGTTGATTTTGATTTTGATTCTGATTTTGGCTTAGACCGGGAAGGGCGCGGCTTAAGCCGTGCCAAAAAAAACCCACCCAAATCACCCCGGCTTCAGCCGCCGAGGGCCGCCGCCCCTACGGTGCCTAATGCGCAGTAATTCCCCATGCGCATCCAAGCCTGCAATACAAACCCAGCAAGATGCCCCCTCCGCCGCTTGGCCGCGAGGTGAACCTCGGTGTGCAACTCTGCCAGCCCAACCGCATCGTAACCCAAACGATGAAGAAGCCGCAGAACTCGCGAGTGCATGAAAAGACCGCGCAAAATGGCGTTTATTGCTGCACCGACCCTGTGTTGGGCAGTCGCATCCCCGTCGCAGCCCGCCGGGGAGGGTACGACTGCGGGTCGATCTGTCATCAAGCGCCCTAACGATGTTTTGCGGCGTGTATATGCAGTATGTGACTAATGTGATTACTGTTGGAGGAAGAAAACAATCACGTGATCCACTAACATCCTTATCATCAACATCATAACGCTGACTTCGACGAACGGCTCCGCGATAAGTCATATATTTATGATTAGCATAAATACAGATCAAGCAAGATGCGCCCTCCGCCGCTTGGCCGTGAGGTGAACCTCGGTGTGCCGCTCTGCCAGCCCAACCGCATCGTAACCCAAACGATGAAGAAGCCGCAGAACTCGCGAGTGCATGAAAAGACCGCGCAAAATGGCGTTTATTGCTGCACCGACCCTGTGTTGGGCAGTCGCATCCCCGTCGCAGCCCGCCGGGGAAAAGGCAAGCGTAGCGGAGGCAACGCAAAGATTGTGGAAAAGATGTTGAAAACGCAATATTATGTATATTGACACGAAATGACTCCGGCGTTACACTCTCCGCGAGGTGGAAAAATGACTCAAAAGCTGCGCTTAAAGATTGGGGAGTACGAGATGGAGGCCGAGGGAGAGGACAGCTTCATCGAGAGGCATAGGCAAGAATTCTTGCGGCAGATTCCAGCAGGGCCCAAACCTGGGGCGGGGGACGTGCCAACCACTGCTCCGAAGAAGGGCGTCCAGAGCGCTGGCATGAAGGGGTACTCGGCGGCGGAATTCTACAAGCAGAAGCGGCCCGACGGCGGAACCAAAAGCTTGATCGTCCTCGGGAAGTACCTGCACGACTCCTCAAGCCGAGAAGAGTTTTCGCGCGCAGACATCAAGACGCTCTGCGGGCAGATAAGAATTAAGGATATTCACTCGCAGTACTACACCCTCGCCCTGAAACAGGGTTGGATGAGGGAAACGGAGAAGGGATTCGCGATAACTTTGTCGGGTGACGAGCTCGTTGAAAAGATGGGGAACGCGCCCCATCCCGCCAGCCTCGGGGGTTAAGGATAGCCGATGGACGAACTGCTAACTGCAAGGAAAAAAGCGGAGTCCGCGGTCCAGGACATGGCCGACGGCGACCTCAAGACGAAGGCGTTCGAGGTGTTCTTGCGCCATCTTCTGTCGCATGGCGAAGACACTCCGCAGGCGGCAGTCCCCGAGCGTCGAGGTACGCGGAAGACAAGCAGGGCCGCCAGGAGGGTAGCCGGTGGTGGAGGCGGCTCCCTGCCAGCGTTCGCTCCGGATCGAATCCTGTCCCTAAAGGATGAAGGGTTCTTCAAGACCGGGAGGGGCATGCGCGAGATCCGCGACGAAATGCAGGCCCACGGATGGATGTATAAATTGAACGCGATAAGCGGGCCGCTGATGAAGCTGGTGCGGCAGCGTCAGCTGAGGAGAGCGACATTCAGCAATGGCAACAAGAAGATCTTCAAATACTTCAACCCGTGAGGTGAGCGCACCGTCCGACCCACTGGCCGCGTTCTCCGCTGCCGTCCGACTGCTCGGGGAAACGGCGGAAAAGGCTAGGAAGCATGGCTTTCGGCTATTAACGCACAACTACTACGGCCCAAAGGCGCAGGATCAGTTTACGGCGATCTGGCGAAGTTTTCTCGTCCTGAGGAACACGTTCCCTAGCGAGACGCATCCATCCGCCGCGGCCCAGCTGAACCAGATCGAGCCGCTCATCGGGAAGGTAAAAGTCAGCCTCAACGACCCTCCGAGGGACCTCCAGGCGATGCTCCGTGACATCGCGCAGAGGGCGGAGTCAGACGTGGCCGCGGCAGTACAATCGAACGAGTCCGTCGCACGAAGCGCGGTTCCCCCGTTCCTGCCCCCTGAGATCGTGCCCGACGGAGTGTACAGAAGGATCGTTGAAGAGGCCAACAAATGCCACCGCAACGAATGCTATAACGCATGCGCCGCGATGCTGCGACGGCTGATCGAAAACCTGATCATCGAGGCGTTCGAGAAAAACGGCATCGAAGATAAGATTAAGATCGGAGACGACTATCAAGAACTCAAGGCCCTAATCGGGAGTTNNAAGGGAGGCGCTCCCCAAGCTGAAATTCTTTGGCGACCTCAGCGTCCACGGCAGAAAGAACTTAGTTCGCGAAGCAGACCTGGAGAGGCTACACGGTCCTTCGAGGGTCGCGGTCGAGGAACTCGCATCGCACATGCAGTGAGCCGGCCGGCACATCGGACCCCCCGCCTTTACCCCCCACGTCCCCGCATGCTATCCTCATACTGTCACCAAGATAAATCGAAACTGAGAACAGGAGTGCATCAGGTTAGTGTTAGCCAGAGAGCAAAAGAAATCTGTCATTGACCAGTATCAGACGCACGCGACTGACACCGGGAGTCCGGAGGTTCAGATCGCCATCATTAGTGAACGCATTGGCCAGTTGACGGATCACTTCAAAACGCACCAGAAGGACCACGGCTCGCGCCGCGGCCTGCTTATGCTGGTCAGCAAGCGGCGTCGCTTGCTCGATTACCTCAAGAGATACGATTCCGAGCGCTATAAAACGGTCATTGGGAAACTCGGCATCCGCAAGTAGCCCGGCAGAAATCCGGGATTTTCCAATTTGTCTCTGAGCACACCGCCTTCCTCTCGAAGCCGGTACAGCATTGAGTCGATTCTCCGTGCGCATTCAGAAGCGTAATTTGGGGCCTCAAGCTATCATTGGCACCCGCTCATCCATGCCCTACGAGTCCGTCCATCCACCGAAGCCGAGCCAACCGGAAAGCGCAACCGCGCTCCTGATCAAAACCATTAAAGGATGAATATGAAACCAGAAGTCAGCACCGTCACCGTCGACCTCGCCGGCGGAAAACAACTCTCATTTGAAACCGGAAAACTGGCCAAACAGGCCCACGGCGCAGCCGTCGTCAGAATGGGCGATAACGTCGTCCTCGCCACCGCCACCGCCAACCCCGATCCCCGCGAAGGCATCGATTTTTTCCCCCTCACCGTCGACTACCGCGAATACACCTACGCCGGTGGACGCTTCCCCGGCGGCTTCATCAAGCGCGAAGGCCGCATGAGCGACCGCGAAGTCCTCACCAGCCGCCAGATCGATCGTCCCGTACGGCCAATGTTTGCCGAGGGCTTCAAATGCGAAACCCAGGTCATCGCCTTCGTTCTCTCCGCCGATACCAATAACGATCCCGACGTTCTCGGAATCAACGGCGCATCCGCCGCCCTCACCCTTTCCGATATTCCGTTCCTCGGTCCCCTCGGCGCCGTGCGCGTCGGCCAGATCGGCGGCCAGTTCATCATCAATCCCACCTACGACGAGATGCGCGAGAGCCTGCTGAACATCATGGTCGTCGGCACCGCCGATGGCATCGTGATGATCGAGTCCGGCGCCAAAGAAGTCAGCGAAGAAGTGGTCGTCGACGCCATCGAATTCGGCCACACCGAAGTCAAGAAGATCTGCGCCGCCCTCAACGACCTGCGCGCGAAAGCCGGCAAGAAAAAACGCGAAGTCACCCCGCCGGAATTCGATCAGAAGTATTACGACGCGCTGAAAAAGAAAGTCGGCGCCGAACTTTCCGACCGCCTCGATACCAAAAAACATCCCAAAGCGGAAAGCCACACCCTGGTCAAAGAGCTCAAGAAAAAACTCCAGGCCGAAATTCCCGAAGACGACGAAGCCGCCCAAGCCAAGCTGAAACAATACTTCGAAACCCTCCGCGAACGCATCTTCCGCGAAGAAGTGCTGGAGAAAAAACGCCGCCCCGATGCCCGCGCCTTCGACGAAGTCCGCGACATCTGGATCGAAGCCGGCGTCCTCCCCCGCACCCACGGCAGCGCCATCTTCACCCGCGGCGAAACCCAAGCCCTGGTAACCACAACATTAGGCACCTCCGACGACATGCAGCGCCTCGAAGGCTTCGAAGGCGAAGCCAAAAAACGCTTCATGCTGCACTATAATTTTCCGCCGTTTTCGGTGGGGGAGGTTGCGTTTTTGCGGGGGGCGGGACGAAGGGAGATTGGACACGGCGCGCTCGCAGAGCGCGCGGTGTCGGCGGTGCTGCCGACGGAGGAGGCGTGGCCATATGCGATGCGAGTGGTCTCCGACATTCTGGAGTCGAATGGATCGTCGTCGATGGCGACGGTTTGCGGGGCGTCGTTGTCGCTGATGGATGCGGGGGTTCCGCTGAAGGCTCCGGTGGCGGGAGTGGCGATGGGATTGGTGAAGGAAGGCGAGCAGTATGCCATCCTGACCGACATTGCGGGGGCGGAAGATCATTACGGCGACATGGATTTCAAGGTTGCCGGAACGAAAGATGGAATCACCGCGCTGCAGATGGATATTAAAGTTGCCGGCATCACTTCGCAGATCATGCGCGAGGCGCTGGCGCAGGCGAAGCGCGGGCGGTTGCACATTCTCGGCAAGATGGAAGAAGTGATTACTACCGGGCGGGAGAAGATTTCCGATTTTGCTCCGCGCTTCTACACGGTGCAGATTCCGGTCGACAAGATTCGCGATCTGATTGGGCCGGGCGGAAAGATGATTCGCTCGATCGTCGAACAAACCGGGGTCAAGATCGACGTGGAAGATTCCGGGTTGGTGAAAGTTGCGTCGAGCGATCAGGCGTCGGCGGCAAAGGCGCTGCAGATTATCGGAGATCTGACTGCGACGGCGGAAGTAGGAAAGACATACCTGGGCAAGGTGACGCGGCTGGCGGATTTCGGCGCGTTTGTCGAAATCATTCCGGGCACCGACGGATTGCTGCACATCAGCGAAGTGGCGGAGCATCGTATTGCGGATGTCCGCGACGAACTGAAGGAAGGCGATCAGGTGCTGGTGAAGGTGCTGGCGGTCGAGGGCAATCGCATTCGTCTATCGCGCAAAGCGATTTTGAAAGAGCAGCGGGCGAAGATGGGCGGCGGAGACGGAGCACCACCGGCTGAGGGGAGTGAGGAACGGGAATCAGTTCCAGCGCCTGCGTTAACCGGAAGCATGGTGATTGAGGGCGGCGGAGATTTTCCGGACGATGAGCCGAACTTTAATCGCGAGGGCGGAGCGGCACCGGTTGGAGTTGGTGGTGATCGTCCTCACGGAGATCGTCCGCATGGCGGAGACCGTGGTGGACGCGGTGGAAGGCCCGGTGGCGGCGGGCGGGATCGTGGACGCGGCGGGCGCGGTGGACGTCCTGGTGGGGGTGGGGGACGGGATCGCGGCGGACGCGGCGGGCCGGGCGGGGGAAGGCACTAGAAACTTGCCACGGATTTGCGCGGATTCACACGGATATGAAAAAGGGCCACGACACGTGTCGTGGCCTTTTTCGTGTGCGAAATGTCTCTGGGGCACGTACTACAGCTGCATCACAGACAGGCCTGGGATTCGTTGGAAATGGCGGAGATTGCCAGTGGCTACGCTGTAGCCGAGTTCCAAGGCCGTCACGCCGTCACGCCGATCAGCAGATCGGCGAGCGGAAGGCGAACGCCTTTGGCCTGACTCTCGCCATCGATCTGCCCCGCGCGAAGAGCCACTGGACCCGTGACCGGATGGATGGGCAGAGCCATGAGTAGTTCCTGGACAAACTCTTCCCGCTTCCCTTTGCGCTCTGCTGTGTCGGCACGGGCTGCACCGTGAGCTAGTTCAATGAGAGTTACAACCGACAGGGCGATCTCAGTTTCTCCGGCTGTACGGGCGATGGCGGCGAGCATCTGCCGCGCATTCCATCCCTGCCGCTCGGCAGCGATCAGGACACTGGAATCGAGGATCAGTCCCATGCCGGCGGTTCAAGTGGTTCGCGGTGACTCTCGATAGCTGCCTCCACATCCTTGGCAAAGTCAGCATCCATCACCGCGGTGGAGTCCTCGGGTAAGAGCGCGATGCACTCGGAGATAGTGCGGCGGGGCGGGAGCGGCGCATGAATCACAGCCACCGGCAGCTTGCCGCTCTCGATCACGACTTCCGCACCGGCGCGCACTCGTGCCAGCAGCCCAGCGAAGTCGCTGGCGGCTTCCGCTTCCGAGATGTGGATCACATGGTCAGCCATGGCGCGATTATACCGCGTTCCGTCAATGGCTCCGACAGCAGGGCGGTGGGAGACAGTAGAAACTTGCCACGGATTTGCGCGGATTCACACGGATAAAACAAGAAAGGCCACGATGCGAGTCGTGGCTTTTTTATTTGTCTTTATTTGTCGACGGGGATTTATATTTCTAGAAGAACACAGACGGTGACACATTGAACTTTGTGCTCAGCCGCCGGATGTGTTGTTTGGTGAGTTCGCGCTTGCCGCGCAAAATATCGGAGACGATGCTCTCGGTGCCGAAGACATCGAGCAAGTCTTCTTGACGGAGGTTACGGGCTTCCATCAAATGGCGGATGATGGCCGTGGGTTCAGCTTCAGGAACGGGATCGTGCTTCGCTTCATATTCCTCTACCAGTACCGTGAACAACGCGATGAGCTTCTTTTCGGCCAGGCTGACCGACTTTTTCGCGGTAAGTTTTTCCAGTCGTTCTACGTACAGCCGGTTCTGCTGTTCTCCGCTGATAACCTCTGGTTTTTCGCGAGAGAGAAGTTCTCCATATGCGGTGGCGGCGGATGTCATTTCTGCCAGTCCTTTCTATCGTATTCGGCATGAGTCAGCAGATGTTTGACGAAGATCATCTGCCAGCGGTATTCGAAGTGTGAAGCTGATCAAGCCCTTTGCCACGGATTTGCGCGGATTCACACGGATAAAACAAGAAAGGCCACGACGCGAGTCGTGGCTTTTTCTTTGGCGCGTGTGGAAACGCTGGTTCCTCGCCTTGACTACGCTCAAGTTAGCATTGCTTCCTCGGATCGTCCGGGGCTGCGTTCCTCAGCGGGTGAAGCCGGGTTGATTTGGGGGGGTCTTTTTCGGCACGGCTTAAGCGGTGCCCTTCCCGGTCAGAGTCAAAATCAACGTCAGGATCAAAATCAAGATAAAACCAACGTCAAAGGCGTCGGACAGNNGGCGTCGGACAGGAGTGTCCGACCCACATGGGCAAAGTCAAAGTCAAAATCAACGTCAAAGGCGATCGCTTGTGGTGGGCATGAGTTTTCACCGAGTGGCCAAAATGGGACAGATTGGACGGGGGAGTTCTGCCATACTTGCGACCATGACAACTCAAACGATTCCCGAATACCTTGAGGAAGAGCGCCAAAAGGCTGCAGCCAATCAGCTACGAACGGAAGAAGAAGCGGCGCGCATCCAGCCGCTGCAGCACGGTCACCATCGCACGGCAAAACAGCCCAAGGTGGAACTGTTGCGTCCAGTCAAGGGCGTAACGAAAAAGAAACAAAAGAAAAAGACTGCTGCCGTAGCTCGCAAGAAACCACGCGCTGCGGGAAAGCCGGCAGAGAAAACCCGCAAGAGGGCGGCGTGATTGGCCTCAACCGCATTCAGAAAATACCGCAACCATACAAAATTAAAGGAGAACTCATGAATAAGGATCAAGTGGCTGGCAAGATCGATCGGGCAGTGGGCAAGGTGGAGCAGAGCGTCGGGGAAAGTGTTGGTAGCAAAAAGCTAGCCAACAAAGGGGTGGTGAATCAAGCCAAAGGTGCGGTGCAGGAAACGTGGGGCGATGCCAAGGACGCCGCGAAGCAGATCCACGAATCGCACAAGCAGGCCGCTTCCGAGAAGGCCGAGCAGAGGCGAGAGAACGTCAGCCAGTCTGTGGATGACACGAAAGCCAAGGCGAAGGTCAAGATTGAGGAGTTCAAAGAACGCCACTCGGCGTGATGCAGGCATTCCGGGGAAGAGAAATTAAAAGCCCGGCCTGATCGGGGCCGGGCTTGTTTTCCTGGAGCCGCGGGCAATGCTAGACGGCCGCGGCTCTTTTTGTGCGACCCTCCGTGCTGGTGGGTTGAGCCACTTTACGCACGAGGAAGGGCTGCGAGTTCGGTTCATCACCGGCCCACTCCAGGCTGACAATGGAGTGTCCTGACTGGCAGGTGACGAAGTAGCGTTCTCCGGTGGGGCTGGTTACTTCAAACTTGCCGATCTCGCCCTGCAGAGCCTCGGCAACATCGTAGGTCGAAATGCTGTCATTGAGTTTCATGGGGACTGCCTCCAGTGAGTTACAAGTTGTTCTTAAGGGTGTCCCCTACCCTAGCTAGGGAGGAGCTTTCGACTTCATGATAGGAACAGGGAGCGATGGGATCAAGGTTGCGGCGCTAATTTTTCTTGTTGTATTTCCCATTAGGGGAATGAGGTGAGGAACGAAGAACACACGGGAAGTCAAGGTTCTGGCCACGGATTTATGCGGATGAACGCGGATGAATCACGCAAACAGTCAGTTTGTCTCCTCGCGTCGCCAGGCCGGCAGGCCGCTTGCGCCTAATGCGAGCAGGCCAAGTTGAACTTTAGATTGCGAACCAGATTGCGAACCCGCGGGCTGTGGGATCGATACATCTTCTGCCGTGCCGGAGGTTTGTCCGGTGAGGATGGGTTGATTGGCTACGGTTTCATAGGCGTAACCGGTGAGCAATACACGGGCGGCGGCGGGGGTAAAACAAGTTACGCTCAGGCGTGCCCATCCGAAGTGGACTTCCCCATTGATCTCGAATTTCAGCCCGAGATATTTGTTGCGCGCATCCTTCCACGGGCCCTGACAGTTACCGACCGGAAAATCATCGTTTGCCATGCCCAGGCTTTGTGCCGGGTGAAACCTGCCGTTGGACCCAATAGCAACGCCGGCGGGAATGGCGGCGGCATAACCGGCACCGTTGGAAAAAATCTCGTTCCCAACTTGCTCCGGGGAAACCCATACGTTCAGGATTGCGCTGGTGGTGCTGTAAAAGTTAACGATTAAGAAATCGTTGATGCCATCGTGATTGAGATCGAGGAAGAAACCGGTGCCGCCGCGGTTTGGTCGAATCTCATGGTCGGCGGGTGTGTAGACAATTTCAGCGGCTGCCGGCGGAACGATAGCGAATGCAGCGACTCCGGCAGCGGTTGCGCCGAGGGCATAGGCGTTGAGATTTTTGTGGAGTGTGGAGGAAAACTGAAAAGGGATGCGGGGCGACCGGGGAGAATGTTGCATGGGAGCCTCCTGCAGGTCTTACATTATGTTTCGAGGATGTGGGGTGTGTCAATTTCGATTTGGTTAGAATTTTAGCTCGCGGAGATTGCAGGAATGTGTGGGCGAAGGAAGCTGTGGCATGCGCGGCGCAAATGCCCACGCTTGCTGAGGATGCAAGCGTGGGCGGTCCCGCGAGTGGTGGGTGAACCTGAGAGGTGGGAGCTTACCGGCATTTCAGGCGGCGGTTTGCGGGTAAGCAATGGCTGGCTGTTGGGCGTCGAATAGTTTGATCTCCGGTAGAAGCAGGGTTTCTGCTTGATGACGGCTATTTGAATAGTGAGCGAGAAGGAAAAACGTTTCAGGGAAATTGTGCTAGAGATGAGAGCGAGGCCACGGAGAGTCGATGACGAAGGACGCGGCGTATTGGATTGAGAAGCTGGGGCTGGAGGCGCATCCGGAGGGTGGGTATTACCGGCAGACTTATAAGGCGGAATTGATTTTGGCGAAGGGAAGTTTGCCGGCGGAGTTTACGGGGGCGCGGGCGGCCTCGACGGCGATTTATTTCTTGTTACGCGGAGAGGTATTCTCGGCGTTTCACCGATTGCGGTCGGATGAGGTGTGGCACTTTTATGTTGGGGCGACGTTGGTAGTGCATGTGATCGATGGGGGTGGGCGGTATTCGGAGATTTTGTTAGGGAGCGATGCGGAGGCGGGTGAGGTGTTGCAGGCGGTAGTGAAGGCGGGATGCTGGTTTGGGTCGCGGGTGAGGGATGGGAAAGGGTTTGCGCTGGTGGGCTGCACGGTGGCTCCAGGATTTGAGTTTGAAGATTTTGAAATGGGGAAGAGGAGCGGGTTGGTTCGGGAGTATCCGCAGCATCGCGCGTTGATTGAGGGGTTGACGCGGGGATAGGGGGGCTGGCTACGGTTGCGAGCAATTGTAGTCGGCACTCGGGGGATCGAATGTATCGTCTCGTATCTCGAGCACCAGATCGTAAGGCGAGGCTGGCGCAAAAGTGGATCTCAAGGGAAGTCTGTCCCCCGCGCTGGCGGCGGCGATACGCTGTTCTACTATTGATGACAACTTGAGTAGGCTATCCAAAGGACCGGCTATCCAGTGATTCGTAATTTGTGGTTGGCTCCAAGTTCCGATTTCTAAATACATGTAAGGACCGTAGTGGTCGTGTTCGGAGAGAGCGCTATTTTCTGGATTCGATGCGTATCGCCGGATAATGTGCGCGAAGGTCTGTAGCCCTTCACGAGAGCCGACAATCTTCCACTCTTTGGCGGAATCGTCTCGGTCATAGAAAAAACCTAGCTTCCGCCATTGACGTCGCGTTGCCTCGTTCGTAGTTTCGCTTGGCATTATTTCCTTTCAGGATACTAGAAGCCATTTCCTGATGCGCTGTCTCCAAAGCCCCTCAGGGGCTGAAGCCCGCGCGTATGTTGGACTTGGGTGGCACGGCTGAAGCCGTGCCCTTCCCGATTCGATCTATGCCCGCCTTGCACAGCTTCTAGGCTCTCGCTGGAGCGGCTTTTTTGGGGAACATTTCTCCGATGCGTTTGATTTGGGCGCCGACGGCGCGGAGTTTTTCTTCGATATTTTCGTAGCCGCGGTCGATGTGGTAGACGCGGTCGATGATGGTTTCGCCGTCGGCGACCAGGGCGGCGAGGACGAGCGAGGCGGAGGCGCGAAGGTCGGAGGCGAGGACGGCGGCGGCGCTAAGCGGAGTTTTACCGCGGACTACGGCGCGGCGGCCTTCGATTTTAATGTTTGCGCCCATGCGGACTAATTCCTGGGCGTGCATGAAGCGGTTCTCGAAAATATTTTCGGTGATGATGGAAGCGCCTTCGGCTTGCGTGGCCAGGGCCATGAATTGGGCTTGCATGTCGGTGGGGAATCCGGGGAATTCTTCGGTGGACATGTCGGCGGCGGTGAAGGGATTGTCGCCCATGACGCGGACGCAATCGGCGGTGGACTTGGTTTTGACGCCGACTTCTTTGAGCTTGCTGAGCAGGGCGTCGAGATGAGTGGGATCGCAGCCGGCGATGTTGAGGTCGCCGCCGGTCATGGCGCCGGCGATGAGGAAAGTGCCAGCTTCGATGCGGTCGGGGATGATGCGGTGCTTTGCTCCTTTTAGTTGGCTCACGCCTTTCACGCGGATTGTCGGCGTACCTGCACCTTCGATCTTCGCTCCCATCTTGTTGAGCAGGGCGGCGAGGTCGGCAACTTCGGGTTCGCGGGCGCAGTTCTGGAGAATGGTTTCGCCTTCGGCGAGAGTGGCGGCCATAAGCAGATCTTCGGTGCCGGTGACGGTGATTTTGTCGAAAACAATTTCGGTTCCGGTGAGGCGATTGGCGGAGGCTTCGACGTAGCCGTGATCCTGGGTGATTTTTGCGCCGAGCTGTTCGAGGCCTTTGATGTGCATATCGATGGGGCGGCTGCCGATGGCGCATCCGCCGGGGAGCGAGACGCGGGCGCGGCCGCAGCGGGCGACGAGCGGTCCGAGGACGAGCGTGGAGGAGCGCATGGTCTTGACCAGTTCGTAGGAGGCTTCGGGAGTGGTGAGATTTTTGCAGTGGATGGTGGTGCGGTGCTGGGCGCGTCCGTAGCCGAGTTCGACCTCGGCGCCCATGGCGGCGAGCAGGTTGCGGGTGGTTTGGATGTCGCGCACCTGCGGGATGTTTTCGAGGATGACGGGTTCGTCGGTGAGCAGGGCGGCGGCCATGCAGGGAAGCGCGGCGTTTTTTGCGCCGCTGACGCGGACGGTGCCGAGGAGGGGTTCGCCGCCGCGGATGATGAGTTTATCCATTATTAAGAGTCCTGAGACAAGGGTCTATTTTAGCTACGAATTTGGGTTGAGGCAGGTAATCGGGAGGGCACGGCCTAGTGGGGGCGCGGCATAATTGTCATAGGGATCCTTCGACTGCGTTGCCCTCCGCTTTGCGGACGGCAACTTCGCTCAGGATGACACGTCCGAGAAGGCTGAGGAATCAGCCTGTCGTATTCTTAAAACGTCTTCCGGAAAAGCCAGAATAACGATCCGGAGAGCATCATGGCGACGGGGAGGGTTAGGACCCAGGCGAGGGCCAGGTTGCGGACGGTGGACCACTGGATTCCGGAGTGATTGGCGGCCATGGTGCCGGCGATGCCGGAGGAGAGGACGTGGGTGGTGCTGACGGGGAGGCCGAAGCCGTCGGCGGCGCCGATGGTGGCCATGGCGGTGATTTCGGCGACTGCGCCCTGGGCGTAGGTGAGATGGCTCTTGCCGATTTTTTCGCCGACGGTGATGACGATGCGCTTCCAGCCGACCATGGTGCCGAGGCCGAGGGCCATGGCTACGGCGACTTTTACCCAGAGGGGAATGAAGCGGGTGGAGTGGTCGATGTGCTTTTTGTAGTTGGCGAGGATGGCGGTGTCGGAGGCTGAAAAAGTCGGGTTGTGATTCTTCTGCATGAGGCGGATGGCTTCGCTGCAGAGATACATGTCGTTGCGGAAGTTGCGGACCTGGTCGTTGGGGATGTTCTTCATCTCTTTGTAGAGAGCGGTCTCGTTGCCGATGTCGCTGACCAGGGTGCGCAGGGCGAGCATGGTGTTGGGAGTGAAATCTTTGGTGCGGATGTAGTCGGTAACGTCCTCGTGGGCGTCGCCGACGACAGCATTGGGGCTCACGTAGTTGGTCAGGACGCCGGCGGCTTGCTGAGAGACGGCGACGAAATCCTGGGAATCCTGATAAGTGATGGCGTGGTTGAGGGCGTAGGCAGTGGGGACGGTGCCGATGAGAATCAGCATGATGAGGCCCATGCCTTTTTGCCCGTCGTTGGAGCCGTGGAAAAAACTGACGCCGGTGCAGGTGAGGACGAGCAGGCAGCGGATGTAAAAGGGAGGCGGCGCGGTGCCTTCGGGAGCTGTGTAGAGTTTGGGATCTTTGATGAGCGCTTTGGCGAGGAGAAGCAGAAGCGCGGCGCAACCGAAGCCCACGACGGGCGAGAGGAGCAGAGCCTTGCCGATGTTGGCAGCCTGTCCCCAGTCGACGCCGCTGGTGCCGCTTCTGCCGTTCATGAGCTGGTTGGCGATGCCGACGCCGATGACGGAGCCGATGAGGGTGTGGGAACTCGAGGCAGGGAGTCCGAACCACCATGTGCCGAGGTTCCAGATGATGGCGGCGACGAGGAGAGCGAAGACCATGGCGAATCCGGCTTTGCTGCCGACTTGCAGAATCAGTTCGACCGGCAAGAGCGAGACGATGGCGAAGGCGACCAGGCCGCTGGAGGCGAGCACGCCGAGGAAGTTCCAGAAGCCGGACCAGACGACGGCGATGTGAGGCTCGAGCGAGTGGGTGTAGATGACGGTGGCTACGGCGTTGGCGGTGTCGTGGAATCCGTTGACGAACTCGAAGCCGAGGGCGACCAGCAGGGCGACACCCAGCAGGACGAAGGGCAGGATGGACTCGTTATGGACGAAAGAAAGGTCGTGCAGCAGGCTGTGGCCTGCGTAGCCTACGCCCACGGCCAGCACGACGCCGAAAATGATCATGCCGATCTTGCCGGGACGGCGGGAGAGTTTCTGGTCGAGCACGCTCGGCGTTGCGGTCGCGGTTGCCATGGGTTGCTCCTGAGGTCGCAAATATTAAGAATTGCTGAAGGTCGCACTATACGGAAGGATTGTTACGGGAGTGTGAAAAGATGAAGCTCGAAAAAAATCGATTTTTGGGAATACTGCTGGCGAAGGCTCCGGTATCTAAGAAAAGTGCGAGGGGCTGGAAGTGAAACCGGCGAAGTTGGAATAACTTCCTGCTGTTTTTTGAGAAAAATAGTGATCAACCCTGCCATGGGGACACGGCAACTAATTACACAGATGCCAACAATAATCCCGCAGCGGCGCGGAAACGCGTGCGTTGCAACAATGGAGGAGTAAACCATGGCAGACGATATGAATAAAAATAAGCAGCAGAGCGGCCAGTACGGCCAAGGGCAGCAGAACCAACAGAGCGGTCAACACGACCAGGGCCAGCACGGTCAGGGTCAGAAGACGGGACAGTCTGGGCAAACCGGGCAACCGCAGAAGGGTAACGTTGACCCCAACAAGAAGAATCCTTCTCAGGATGAGCAGGATGAGCGGGACCGGCAGCGCCGCGCCTCGTAGTTTTCAGTGCAAGCGGTGAAATTAGGGAGTTCCAACCATCAGGCTGGAACTCCTTTGCTTTTGTGGGACAAAAGGCGATTTCCGACGAGGGGCTTCGGGGATTGCGGTGCATTGTTTACAATAGAAGATTCGTCCACCTAACGCGGGAAATCCCTGCGGCGGGGACGAATGCGCTTTGAAACAATCCAACCATAAACCCGACGCGTTCGCCCACGTGTCGCCCACCGTGTACTGGCGGGTGGAGGGGAGTTTGCTTGACCTGACGGTGGTGGACCCGGTGGCCTTCTTTACCTGGAACGCGCAGACCTTCTCGGAGCGGTTCCGGCGGCGGGGATTGATTTTTCTGATGGCGGCGCTGCGTCCGTTTCTGTATTC
>PLUI01000031.1 GCA_003164855.1 Acidobacteriaceae bacterium | reverse complement strand
AGACCGAGGACGCAAGCGGGGGGCAATAGTGGGGGCTGGCTGGTTCCGGAGAAGGTGCTGGCGGAAGTATCGGCGGGCAAAATATCCGCGGCGACGATTGATGACAATGTGGGGCGCATACTGCGCGTGATTTTTGTCAGCGGACAGTTTGATAAGCCGCATAGCGCGAGCGGCGACGGCGATATTGATACGCCGGAGCAGCGGGCGGTGGCGCGCAAGGCGGCGACGGAGAGCATCGTTCTGCTTAAAAACGCCGGCGATTTGCTGCCACTCGATGCAGCGAAGATTCACTCACTGGTGGTGATTGGTCCGAATGCTGCCGTGGCCAGGACCGGTGGGGGCGGGAGTTCGCTGGTGGTTCCGAAGTATTCGGTGACGCCGCTGAAGGGGATTCAGGACCGAGCGGGGCAGGGCGTGCAGGTGAGCAATGTTTTGGGCGTCGCCATGGAGGGCGAAGACGCGAGCAAAGATACGGCGGAGGCGCGAGAGCAGCTCAGAAATGAGGCGGTGAGCGCGGCAGCGAAGGCGGACGCGGCGGTGATAGTGGTGGGCAGGTCTCCGAAACTTGAGTCGGAAGGTTCCGACATCAAGTCGCTCGATCTGCCGGGCGGGCAGGACGAATTGATCGAGGCGGTGGCAAAAGTGAATCAGCACACGGTGGTGGTGATCAACGCTGGGGGTCCGGTGATTATGTCGAAGTGGATCGCGCAGGTTCCTGCCATTGTGGACATGTGGTACGGCGGGCAGGAAGGCGGGAATGCGATCGCGGATGTTCTGTTCGGGCAGGCCAATCCATCGGGAAAACTTCCGGTTTCGTTTGTGAAGGAGTGGAAGGATTCGCCAGCGTACGGACATTATCCTGGGGAGAATTTGCAGGTGGATTACGCGGAGGGGATTTATGTGGGCTACCGATATTTCGATAAGCAAAATGTCGAGCCGCTGTTTCCGTTTGGCTACGGTCTGTCGTATACGAAGTTCTCGTATAGCGATCTGAAAATTTCGCCGAAGAAGGCTTCGCCCGGACAGCCGGTAGAAGTGAACGTGCGGGTGCGCAATAGCGGATCGCGCTCGGGAGCGGAAGTGGTGGAGCTGTATGTGCATGACGGACACGCCAGCGTGGATCGGCCGGTGCGGGAGCTAAAAGGCTTTCAACGAGTCGAGCTGGCTGCGGGAGAAACCAAGGAGGTCCATTTCGCGCTTGACCGTGCCGCAATGGCGTTCTACAGCACGGCGAAGAAAGACTGGGTGACGGAGCCGGGTGAGTTCGAAATACTGATTGGATCGTCGTCACGGGACTTGAGGATGAAAGGGTCGTTTGTCTTAAGGCCGTGAGGTTGGCGGAAGGGAGTTTGGCTGCCCCCCAGGGATTCGAACCCCGATAGCCTGCTCCAGAGGCAGGTGTCCTAGCCGTTGAACGAGGGGGCAGCGGTTAGAGCCGGCGCGTGGCCGACGCATTATGATTCCGCAATATGATTCTATGGTTTGAGGCGGAGCGCGGTCAACAATGTTGGCGGCGTAATCTTCCCTTCTCGGGGGGGTAGAATCGGCATTGAGACTTGGCCGCGAGGGGGTAACCTTGTCAACCGCATTTGAGAACATCTCCAGGCCGGCTAGCGACTATGCCGAAGTGGCGCGGCGCGCGCTGGAAGCGGAGCGATGCGCTCTGCTGGTGGTGGATATTCAGGAAAAGTTGTTGCCGCCGATTTTTCAGAAGGAACAACTGGTGCGCAACGCGCAGTTGCTGATCCGGGCGGCGGATGTGCTTAAGATTCCTGCGATCGTCAGCACGCAATACGCGAAGGGGTTGGGCGGGACGGTGCCGGAGGTCGCTTCCCTGCTGCCGGAAACGGAGGCGATCGACAAGAATCTATTCTCTTGTTTTGGCAGCGAGGTGTTTTGCACGCTGCTCAAGCGGCTGCCGGGCAACCGCAATACGCTGCTGTTGTGCGGCATGGAAAGCCACATTTGCGTGATGCAGACGGCGCTGGCGGCGCTGCGCGAAGGTTATCTGGTGCATATCGCTTCCGACGCAGTGAGTTCGAGGACGGAATGGAATTGGAAGATTGGACTGGACCGGATGCGGGCGGCGGGGGCGGTGATCTCTTCTACGGAGATGATGATCTATGAGTTGATGCGGTCTTCGGGGTCGCCGGCATTTAAAGAGATGCTGCCGCATCTGAAGGGATAAAGCAAACCCGCCCAAGCCTGGGCGGGTTCGGGTAGTGGTGCGGTTTGTTTTCGTTGCGCTTCGCGATACCTTACGCTTTGCGGTTAAGAGTTCGTAGAGCCTTTGACCGCAAAGGCCGCAAAGAAATTTCCGCAAAGTTCGCGAAGAACTTCTCAAAGAACAACGAGCACTCCGAAACTGCGCCGGCTATTCAGACTTCTTACTCCGACTTCCAAGCGACTGTGAAGCTGGTGCCGTCCGACGATAGGGATGATGGAACAGCTTCATCGGCGCCGGTGCTGCCGTTGACCATGATAGCTTCGTTTACGGCGGAGCCGAAGTCGCTGATCGGTCCGGAGACGGAGGAGTCAGTGGCGTCATTGGTGCCGGTCACACCCGTATAGTCGTCGCCAAAATCGACCGTGCCGAAATCGGAGAGCGGCAGGATGCCTCCGGCGTTGGTGCAGCAGGGGGCTTCGGCGATCCATTCAGCCGACGAGCGTTTCGCGCCGGAGACTCTCGAACTTTTGCTGTAGGACTTTCCCGTGCTCTCGTTGGTGATGGTAATGGTGAACTCCGTGCCGCTGTACGTTACCGACGCCGAGATGTGATTGCCGGGAGAGACGGGAACGCTGGAGATGAGTTCCGACGGGTTGGGATAGAACTCGTACCAAGCATAGTACGAGGGGGTTTTGCCATCACAGTCGGAATCTGTGCCGGTTTGCTCCACGGTGCTGGAGGTCCATCCGTCGATGCCGACCCAGAATGCGGCGTAGGTGTTTGGGGTTGTGCTGCAGTTGACGGTGGGGACGGTCCACGAGGCTTTGGAGTTGGTGAAAGAAGAGCCGGTCACGGCGTAGCCGCTCCAGTTGGTGCTGTCGGAAACGGTGACGTTGCCTTCCACGTGCGAGGGAACAAGTCCGTAGACTTTTCTGGGCGCGTGCTGGCGAGGAGTAACTGCTGTGCTGGGGTTTGCGACGGGCGTGGTGGAGATCTGCGCCAAGGCAGGCGTGATGGCGAGCAGAAACGAAATGCCAGAAATTCGTAGACTTTTCGATAGCATAGAGGCTCCCGTAAAGTTCCGGGACTTTGATCATGCCGTCCCGGAACCGCGACATTTTAAACGGAAGCTTTCGCTCGTCAAGCTGTTGGGTTGAATATTTACGAAATACGAACAAGAACGGTAATGCTTCCCCTTCACTCGGATTTCCAGGCGACCTTGAAACTGGCGCCATCGGAGGCGAGGTCTGAAGGAACCGCGGTGTCCTGGCTGCCGCTGGTACCGTTCTTGGTGGAAATGGACTTCTGCACGGCGCTGCCGAAATCATGGATTATGGCTTTGACGTACCCGTAGCGTAGTTCCGTGGTAGACTCGCTTCCGCCCTTGGGGGAGGGTAATCCATGAAAAAATCAGTTTGTGTGTTGGCGCTTCTTTTGCTTGCCGTTTTCTCGCTGTCGTTTGGAAGCACTCATCCGTCCTTGACTGCTCCCGTGATCGTCGCGAGTGGGCAACTGCTGAATAGGAACACTCCATTTCAGCAGAAGACTTTGTATACGCCGACGCAGGATGGGATGTATCGGGTATCAGTTTATGCGACTCTGATTAAGAGCGATCCAAACAGTCAGTCGAGTTGGAGTTACTCTGTGCAATGGGCCGATGCAGTGACTGATAATGGGACGGGCCTATTTTATGAGCCGGGCGACTATCCGGTAGGGCAATTCTATTCCTCGCCCAGTTTTGGGATTCCGGTGTCCTCGCCCATCGTTCTCCAAGCGCGAGCCGGAAACAATATCGTTCAAAACATGTTGCAGAACGGGCCGCCAGATGAAAGCGCCTATGATCTCTATTGGGTAGTCGAGCAGATTCAGTAGCTACTTAGCGCGTTTCGTCTTTAGGCTCGGCTTGACTGCCTTCTCTGGCGGTTCGACCTTGAGCGCGTCCGCTATCACTTCCTTGGATGGGAGCCGCAGGTGGAGTATTCGATCCGGCGGCTGAAGCCGCTGTTGATTTTATTGGGCCTTTGCGGCGCGATTGAAGTCGCGCCCTTTCAAAGCTGCTTCGAATCGAGTTTTCGCCTCGCAGCGCCTGAAGGCGCGATTGGTAANNTTTATGAGACGGCTAGATTATCTTTTGTCCAGCGGTCGATGCGGTCGAGGGCCTGCTGGAGGTTTTCCAGCGAATTGGCTACGCTGAAGCGCAGGTAGCCTTCGCCGAACTCGCCGAAGGCGGTGCCGGAGAGTGCAGCCACGCCGGCTTGCTCGAGCAGAGCATCGGCGAGCGGCTTCGACTTCCATCCGGTTTTCGTGATGTTGGGGAAAACATAGAATGCGCCTTTGGGGAGGCGGCAGGAAAAGCCTTTGATTTTATTCAGTCCGGCGACAAAGACATCGCGACGGCGCTTGAACTCGGCGCACATGTGATCCACTGAACTCTGGTCGCCGCGGAGCGCCTCGATCCCGGCCATTTGGGTGAAGCTGGCGGTGCAGGAATTGGAGTTCGTCATCAGGCGAGTGATGTGCGCGGCCAAGTCTGGACGCATGACGCCATAGCCCATGCGCCATCCGGTCATGGCGTAGGTTTTCGA
>PLUI01000219.1 GCA_003164855.1 Acidobacteriaceae bacterium | reverse complement strand
AAATGATCAGCCGCTTCCGCACTCCCAGGCAGCAAAAGGAAATCCTGCAAAAAACCGAAGCCGGAAAAATCGACGTCCTCATCGGCACCCACCGCATCCTCTCCAAAGACATCAAATTTTCCGACCTCGGCCTGCTCATCGTCGACGAAGAACAGCGCTTCGGCGTCCGCCACAAAGAGCGCATCAAGCAAATGCGCAAGCAAGTGGACGTGCTCACCATGTCGGCCACGCCCATCCCGCGCACCCTGCACATGTCTCTCGTCGGCCTGCGTGACATGAGCGTCATCGAAACCCCGCCGAAAGATCGCATGGCGATCCAGACGGTCGTCGCCAGTTGGGACGAAAAACTGATCCAGTCCGCCATCGAGCAGGAACTCGAACGCGGCGGCCAGGTCTACTTCGTACACAACCGCATCGATACCATCTGGGAAATCGCCGCCAAAATCCAGGCGCTGGTCCCGCCCGCGCGCATCATCGTCGGCCACGGACAAATGTCCGAAGGCGAGCTCGAAAAGGTCATGCTGAAATTCATGCACCACGAAGCCGATATTCTGGTCTCAACCACCATCATCGAGAACGGTCTCGACATCCCGCTCTGCAACACGATTCTCATCAACCGCGCCGACCGCCTCGGCCTCTCCGAACTCTACCAACTGCGCGGCCGCGTCGGCCGCTCCAACCGCCGTGCCTACGCCTATCTCATGCTTCCGCCGGAAATCGAGCTAACCCCGATAGCGCGCCGCCGCCTCGCCGCGCTCAAAGAATTTTCCGACCTCGGCGCCGGATTCAAAATCGCCGCTCTCGATCTCGAACTCCGCGGCGCCGGCAACATGCTCGGCGGCGAACAGAGCGGCCACATTGAAGCCATCGGCTTCGAGCTTTACACTCAAATGCTCGAACGCGCCGTCCGCGAGATGAAAGGCGAGGCCGCTCCCGAAGAAGCCGAAACCCAGCTCAATCTCGGCCTCAACATCCGCATTCCCGCGGATTACGTTCCCGAAGAAAACCAGCGCCTGCAAATGTACAAACGCGTCGCCCGCGTCGAAACCGAATCGCAACTCACCGACGTCGCCGCCGAACTGCAAGACCGCTACGGCCCACCCCCGTCCGCTGTCCGCAACCTGCTCGACTACGCCTCGCTCAAGCTCTTGTCCATGAAAGTCGGCGTCAACGCCATCGAGCGCAAACGCGACTCCGTCACCCTGAAATTCCAGCAAAACGCCGCCGTCGACCCCGAGCAGCTAGCCCGCTTCGTTTCCGCCCAGCGCGGCGCACAGTTCACTCCCGACGGCATGTTGAAATTTGTTTTGAAAGCCACTGCCGCAGAAGAAGTCCTCCGCGCCCTCCGCACCGTCCTGGAGCAACTGGCCAGCGCAGAAACAGCATCAGAAGTACGAACCGCCAGCGGACCAACTTAGTTGTGAGACTTCTTAACCAACGTCGCACGCGCCACATTCTGAAAGTCGCGCCACGAAGTCCCCAAACTCGATAGCCGCTGAAGCAGCCTTCGATCATGAGATAGAATCACCAGTTCGCTGAATTCCACGCATCGTCGTCCCTATGAAGAAGATGAAAGTCCGCAAAGCCGTTTTTCCCGCCGCCGGCCTGGGCACCCGCTTCCTGCCCGCCACCAAAGCCCAGCCCAAAGAAATGCTCCCGCTGGTTGATAAGCCGATCATTCAATACGGCGTCGAAGAAGCCATGGCCTCGGGCTGCGACCAGATCCTGATCATCACCGGCCGCGGCAAGCAGGCCATCGAAGACCACTTCGATGTCAGCTACGAACTCGAGAGAATGCTCGAAGACCGCAAGAAACTTGATCTGCTCAAGATCGTGCGCTCCATCTCCGACATGATTCACGTCGCCTACGTCCGCCAGAAAGAAGCCCTCGGCCTCGGCCACGCCGTTCTCATGGCCCGGGAAATGGTCGGCAATGAACCCTTCGCCGTCCTGCTCGCCGACGACGTCATCGACGCCAAAGTCCCCTGCCTCCAACAAATGGTCGAAGTCTTCGACCAGAAACAATGTTCGGTGCTCGCCACGCAAGTCATCGAAGGCAAAATGATTTCTTCCTACGGCGTCCTCGACGTCAAGCCTGTCGACAGCCCCTTCGGCGACCGCCTTTTCGAAATCAAGAACATGGTGGAGAAGCCCAGGCCGGAAGACGCCCCTTCAAACCTGGCGATTATCGGCCGCTACATCCTCACGCCCGCCATCTTCGACTGCCTCGCTAACACTCCCACCGGCGCCGGCGGCGAACTCCAACTCACCGACGGCATGCGCCTCCTCCTGCAAAAAGAAAAAATGTATGCCTACGTCTACGAAGGCCGCCGCCACGACACCGGCGACAAGCTAGGCTTTCTCAAAGCCACCGTAGAATTCGCCCTCAAGAGAGAAGACTTGGGCGACCCATTTCGTGAATATTTAAAGGGACTACAGCTGTAGACCGGGAACCCTTATGCGCTTGGCCGCCCGCGCTTGCTCTGAACGCTGTCGAGCAGGCTGTCGCCAGCAACGAAAGCCATGCGTCAGCACGCCGCGGCAGCTACGGCCAAACTTTAGTTTGTTGAGGAGACGTCCCCGCGCGGGCTATCCTGTATCCCACGTGTTGATCCTCAACCCTCCCGCTCGGAAGATAATGGAAGGTTACTCGAACTGATGGGCAGGCGTAGCCAGCCCCGGAAGCAAGTCGAAGTCCCGGTACGTATTTTCGGCACCGATAGTGGCGGTCAAGTCTTTTCGGAAAAGGCTCGCACTGTCAACATCAGCCGGAACGGGACAGAGCTCGCAGACGTCCGTCCGGAACTGAGTCTCGATGAGATTATTGGTCTGACGTATGGCAAGAATCGAGTTCACTTCCGCGTGAAGTGGATCGGCGAACCCGGAACCGCCAAAGCTGGCCACCTCGGCCTGCTCAACATCACCCCGGAAAAACCTCTATGGGACCTGCCACTCCCGCCTGATGCCGCCGATGACTACCAGATCGGAAGTATCGAAGGTCGCAAGAATCCTCGCTTCCGCTGCCAAAACTCAGTGGAGGTTCATGTTCAACAAGGAGCTTCTTTCTGGGGCACTGCCGCTGACCTCAGCCTCGATGGGTGCTACATCGAGATGCCAATCCCCTTACCACCGGGAACAAAGGTGAGAGTCGGCATTTGGTTCGGACAAACTAAAGCCTGGGCGGATGCCCAAGTATCCCATAGAACCCTGGGCCTGGGCGTTGGCTTGAAGTTCACCCAGATTTCTGAGCAGGACCGCGATCAGATTCGGCGATTCCTTGAAACTCTCGCACCTTTCGCCAGGAAACCGCTGCGGTCGCCGCAAATAAAAACCTAGTTGGCCAGTGAGGCCCTCAGCTTCTTCGACTTCTCCTCCACCCCCCGCGCCAACTTCTCCTTGTGCCCCTCAAGCTTCTTCGCAATCGCAGCATCCCCCAACCCAATCATCTGCGCCGCAAGAATCCCAGCATTCGTTGCCCCCGGCTTGCCAATCGCCACCGTCGCCACCGGAATCCCCGCCGGCATCTGCACCGTCGCCAATAATGAATCCATCCCCTGCAACGACGTCGAAGGAATCGGCACTCCAATCACCGGCAGTGTAGTATGCGCCGCAATCACTCCCGCCAAATGCGCCGCCCCGCCCGCTCCTGCAATAATCACCTGAATCCCCCGTCCCGCAGCCTTCCGCGCGAAATCCGCCGTCCGCTCCGGCGACCGGTGCGCCGACGTCACATCCATCTCATAACCGATCCCAAACTCCTCCAGCGCCTTCCCCGCCTCGCGCATAATCTCCAAATCAGAATCACTCCCCATCACAATCGAAACCAATATTTTGCCCATGAGTCCTCTTTTTACTAAAATGTTTTACCCAAAAATTGTCATCCTGAGCGAGGATTTTGCTTCGCGCCAACGAAGCAAAACCGGACTGTGCCTCTTTTGCGAGACATGGGATTTCCTAATCCTTCTTCAGCGCTCTTCCCGCAATATCCCTCCGATAATGCGCCCCCTCAAAACCAATCTTCCCACACGCCTCGTACGCCCGCGCCACCGCGGTCTCCAACTCCGCAGCCCGCGCCGACACTCCCAACACCCGCCCACCGTTGGTAAAAAAATCCCCATCGTGCCTGGAAGTTCCCGCGTGAAACACCTTAACTCCCTCAACTGCTCCAGCCTCATCGAGTCCTGAAATTTTCTTCCCCACCTCAAATGTCCCCGGATACCCTCCCGACGCCATCACCACGCACACCGACGCATCCCCCGACCACTTGAAGTCCCCTTCGCTCACGCGCCCCGTAATCGACGCCTCCAGTGCATCCACCAGATCGCTCTCCAGCCGCATCAGAATCGGCTGCGTCTCCGGATCGCCAAACCTGCAATTAAATTCCAGCACCATCGGACCAAGCGCCGTCATCATCAGCCCGCAATACAGCACGCCCTTATATTCCGCGCCCTCAGCCTTCATCCCCGCCACCACCGGCTTCGCAATGTGATTCACCAGCCAATCCCGCATCTTCTCATCCACAATGTCGGCGGTAGAATAGGCGCCCATCCCTCCAGTATTCGGCCCCCTATCGCCGTCGCCCACGCGCTTGTGATCTCGCGCTGCCACCAGCGGCGCAACCCGCTCCCCATCGCTCAAAACCAGAAACGAAAGTTCGTCGCCCTTCAAAAATTCTTCCAACACCACCCGCGCGCCCGCCTCGCCCACCATCTTGCCGCTCAACATCTCGGTTGCCGCGCTGGCCGCCTCTTCTTTGCTCGCCGCGATCACCACGCCCTTGCCCGCCGCCAGTCCGTCCGCCTTCACCACCACCGGCGGATGAAAGTGCGCCAACGCGTCCCGCACTTCCTCCATCGAATCGCAAATCGCATAGGCCGCCGTCGGAATCCGATGCCGCTGCAGGAATTCTTTCGCGAAGCTCTTGCTCGCTTCCAGTTGCGCCGCCGCCTTCGTCGGCCCAAACACCGGCCACCCGCGCCGCGTAAACTCATCCGCCACCCCCAAGGTCAGCGGCAATTCCGGACCAACCACCGTCAAATCCGCCCCTACCCGCTCGCCCAATGCCACCATTGAATCGAGATTCTTCAGGTCCACCGGCAGGCAATCCGCCTCGCCCGCGATCCCGCCATTCCCCGGCGCGCAATACACCTTCGACACCCGCGCCGACTGCCGCAGCTTCCACACCAGCGCGTGCTCCCGCCCACCACCACCTAAAACCAGAATTTTCATATTAAAAGAAAGTCAAGGTTAGGGGAGACGAAGAAAGCTGTCAAACCTATCGATCTCGAATTGCCCTGTGTTCCTCCGTGCCCTCTGTGTTTAAGGTTTTTATCTCCGCCAATTAACCATACTTAACTCCATCGTATAATCTCCCTCAGATGATCACCGTCTCCAAAGAAGACTATCTTAAAGCCATCCTCGAAGCCGAGAGCGAAGGAGAATCCGTCATCTCCGCACGCCTTGCCGATTGGCTGAAGGTTTCCGCCCCTGCCGTCACCATGGCGGTGCGTCGCTTAAAGAAAGACGCCCTCGTCCGCGTCCAAGCTGATGGACACGTCCGCCTCACCGCCGCTGGCCGCAAAATCGCCCGCAAGCTCACCCTCCGCCATCACCTCATCGAACGCATGTTGGCCGAACTCTTCGGCATGGAATGGTGGAAGGTCCACGACGAAGCCGAACGCCTCGAGCACGCCGTTTCCCCCGACTTCGAAGCCAAGCTCCTCGCCAAGCTAGGCAAAGGAGGCATTTGTCCTCACGGCAACATGAGCGAGATGGAAAGCCCCGCCAGCCGGCGCCATCGTGGCTTGCTCCTGCTCTCCGATGCCCAGCCGGGATTCACCTACAGCGTCAGCGGAATTTATGAGCGCGACCGCCGCCTGCTCGAATTCCTCGAAGCCCGCGGCATTCGTCCTGCGGCAAAATTGCGCATCCTCGAACGAAACTACGACCAGACCCTCACTCTCTCCACCACCTCCGGCAACGTCTCCCTCGGGCGCGCCGCCGCCGAGCGCGTCTGGTTATCCCCCTCCAAGTAGCTCTGTCATCCTGAGCGAAGCGGATGGTTCGCGTAGCGACCCATCCTCGAAGTCGAAGGATCCCTATTCCCGCTACAACCGTTGCCCCACAAGGCATTTCGTCTGTTGAGCCAGGAATCGGGAAGGGCACGACTTCAGTCGTGCCGTCAAAGTCAGCAAAGAGATCATGGGCTTTAGCCCCCTGAGGTTCTGGCGCCTGAGTTTGCAATTCCATTACTTAACCATAGTTTATTTCTTCATGTATACTTGCGCTAACCCCGGATGAAGCCCGTCGTCACCGAAGCCGAAGTAGTAATCACTCACGAAGACGTTGACCGTGCCCACGACCGTGTCCGCGTCTCCGCCGCCCGTGCCCGCCGCGGCTTTTCCTCCAAAGCGCGTCTCCTTTGGTTGCTTGTCGGCCCCGGCGTGCTCGTCATGCTCGGTGAAAACGACGGCCCCAGCATGGTCTCCTACGCCGCCACCGGAGCCAAGTTCGGCATCGGTTTTTTTCTCCCGTTCGTCGTCCTAACTTTTTGCATGGCAGTCGTCGTCCAGGAAATGACCGTCCGCCTCGGCGCCGCCACCCATCGTGGCCACGCCGAACTCATCTTCGACCGCTTCGGTCCTTTCTGGGGATGGTTCTCCATGATCGACCTCGGCATCGGTAACTTCCTCACCCTCATCACCGAATTCATTGCCGTCCGTGCCGGCCTCGGTTTCTTCGGCGTCCGCCCCTGGATCGCAATCCTCATGGCGCTCGTAATCCTCTACGGCGCACTAATGTCTCACCGCTACTGGACCTGGGAACGCATCACCCTCGCCGCCGCCATCTTCAACCTGATCTTCATTCCCGTCGCGCTCATGACCCACCCCAGTTGGCACTCGGTCGGCCATTCCTTCCTCACCTGGCAGCCACTCCCCGGTTTCAACAAAGACGTCCTCCTCATCGTCCTCGCCGACATCGGTGCCACCGTCACTCCCTGGATGCTTTTCTTCCAGCAGAGCGCCACCGTCGACAAAGGCATGACCATCAAAGATATCCGCTTCGGCCGCATCGACACCGTCCTCGGCGCCGCCCTCGCCACCGCCGCCGCCATCGCCACCATCCTCGCCACCGCCCCACTCTTCGCCCATCAAATGACCGCCGACAACTTCCAGGCCGCCGAATTCGCCCAAGCCCTTCAGCCCATCATCGGCCGCTTCGGTGCATCTCTCTTCGCTCTCGGCATGGTCGAAGCCGGCATCGTCGCCGCCATCACCATCTCCACCTCTTCCGCCTACGCCTTCGGAGAAGTCACCCACAAGCCGCACAGCCTCAACCTTCCCATGGGAGAAGGTAAATCCTTCTACGCCGTGCTCACTCTCTGCGCCGCCGCTGCCGCCGCCATCGTCCTCATCCCCGGCCTCCCGTTGGTCTACGTAGTTCTCATCGTCAACGTAGTCGCGGTTCTCGCCATGCCCCCCGCGCTGGTATTTCTATTCATGCTCGTCAACGACAAAGAAATCATGGGCGACCTGGTCAGCCCGCTGTGGGCCAACGCATTGGCCACCGCAGTAGTCTTCATCCTGACCTCCGCCGGCATCCTCTTCGGCGTCAGCATCATCGCCCCCAACATCTTCGCCGCCCTCGGAGGACAGTAGATATGAATCTCAGCCTGCGCAAATATCCATGTGGGGACAGCCGNNGTCCAGTCGAGCGAAGCTCGACTCCTTCTTGTCCCCACGCATGAAATTCGATTCTCGCGAGACCTTATGACCAAAATCCATTCCGTTCCCTCAATCTCCACTGCCGATCAAACCCTCGTCCTCTCTTCGCTCGAACACGACCAACTGGTCGGAGCCAAGAAACACCACATCCCCCGCCGCCATTTCAAAACTCCCGAACTGATCGTCCTCTGGGCTCTTCGTCTCTACCTCATCTTCATGATGGCAGTCGTCGGATATCAAGTCTGGATGGCCCGCTAAGTCAGCCTCTGTGTGATTCTCGTTCCGTGGAAAAGTACTGGCCCCTGATCGCATGGCGTGGCTCTTCCGCCAGCAAGTCGGCCCCGTCAGCAGTGCAGATTTCCACAGCCTGGCACGTCAGTAACCTCACAACCCCTTCCAACTGCCGCGCTTCCGTCATATTCTGATAAACGAAAGCGTGGCACGCACGCAGCCGCGAATCACTCACCCTTCGTATGGATTCACTTCGTATCTATTATCTAGTGGCGGCCGGAACCGCCGTTGCTCTGGGCGCCTACGGGCTCTTGCGGCGCAAGCCCAAGGACGCGGCAGATCTCGAGCGCGAGCGCCGCACCTGGCTCGACGGCATTGGACGCATCACCGACGGTACCGTCATCGATGTGCACGAATTGCCCGTCGGCGACGCCCATCATTCCACCGTGTTCCTCATCTACAAGTACGATGTCGCAGGTGTTTCCTACGAATGCTCCCAGGACGTGACCTACCTGCGCCAGTGGATCAACCTGCACTCCTGCCGGCTCGGCTTGCCCACCTCGGTGAAATACGATCCCCACAATCCCGGCAATTCGCTGGTCGTCTCGGAAAGCTGGATGGGGTTGAGGCAGTAACCAGTTGCCGGCCGGGTCCAAAACTGGCAACCGGCAACTGGCCGCTGGCAACTGCTTCAGATCTGGTAGTCGTCTTGGAACAGTTCTTCGGGAGAAATATTAGGAGTCGACGTTCCTTCGTCGATCGTCATGTTCGGTTCGTCGCCCAGCGTCTCGTGCGAGTGTTGCTGAAACCTCTCCCGCAACTCGTGTACTTCCGTAGCCAACCTGATAATTACATCGGACAGCGGGTCGCGGATGTCCTTCGGGTCGGTGATGATCACACGTTTGCCGTCGCGCAGAACAATGTGTCCGGGCACGCCTACGATCGTGGAATTGGCGGGCACACTGCGCAGCACCACCGACCCCGCCCCCACACGGCAGTTGTCCCCGATCGTGATGTTCCCTAGCAGCTTCGCGCCGGAACCGATCGTAATATTGTTGCCTAGCGTGGGATGGCGCTTGCCCTTTTCTTTCCCGGTCCCACCCAGCGTCACACCCTGATAAAGCGTGACATCGTCGCCGACGACGGCCGTCTCTCCGATCACCGTTCCCATGCCGTGGTCGATGAAAAGCCGCCGTCCAATCTCTGCACCGGGGTGAATCTCAATTCCAGTAAGCACGCGCGCGAATTGCGAATTGAGTCTGGCCAGGAAGCGCATGCCATGACGCCACAGCCAGTGGCTCAGGTGATGCAACCACACGGCGTGCAAACCGGGGTAGCAGAGCAGCACTTCAGCGTAGGAGCGAGCCGCGGGGTCGGACTCGAAGACAGCCGCAACATCCTCGCGCACGGAATGGAAGAAGCTGATCATTAGCGGTTCTCAGTTCTCAATTCCCAGTTCTCAGAATCACCGAGAACCCGGCACTGGGAACTTTTCTTTTATGCCACGAACGCTAGCCTAGAGAAGAGAAGGGAAGAGTGCAAGGGCAAGAAACTGAGAACTGGCAACCGGAGGCTGGCAACTGGCAACTGACCTTCAGCTGCCGGTTTGAAATTCGCCGCTGTGAGCAATAGTGATACGGAGGTATTTGTAAGGATTGACCGGAGTGTCGTTAATGCGAACTTCGTAGTGCAGGTGCGGACCGGTCGAGCGTCCGCTCAGACCCACATAGCCGATTGTGTCGCCGCGATGCACGTGTTGTCCCGGTGTGACCGCGAAACCGGAAAGATGGCCATATCGGGTTGAGATGCCGTGGCCATGATCCATCATGATGGCCTTGCCGTATCCGCCCATGAAGTCCGCGTAAGTGATTACGCCATCGGCAGGTGCGATGACCGGATGGCCATAATTGCTGCTGATGTCCACCCCGCTGTGAAATGCACCTTCCCCGTTGAACGGATCGATGCGCTCCCCAAAGCTTCCCGTGACTTGGCCTTCTACCGGCCAGAGATTAGGCGCGGCATTGGCGCGGTACCAGTCAGCCGTCGTGGCATTGCGCGTCATTCCCAGGCTGATGCCAACCGTGGCATCGCCGGTGAGTGCGGACGTGCGCAACGCCCCCAGTTGGTCCAGCGAGGAAGTGACGTCGGCGTCGTGAATTTCCTGCTGCGTAGCCGTGACCATCGTGGGTTGCGACTTTAAGCCGTATAGAGCGGATACTTCACTGGCAATCGACCCCAGCGAAGCAACTTGGACGTCACGTTCCTTGGCCACTTCTTCCAGCCGGGAATAACGATCCTTCAGCTGCTCTTTTTCGGTACGCAGTTCGTTGTAACGGGAAACCTTCAGCAGCATGCGGGTGTAGGAACTGGCGATGCCCGTCAGGCTAAGAAATCCAATCGCCGCCCCCACCACAAATACATACAGGTAATGGACGGGAATGGAGATCTTGCGCAACTGGCCGTCGTCTCCCCGAGCCACGAAAAGTATGTAGAAGCGTTTCTGCAAATGCCTTCCTTCTTCCGTTTGTAATGATCAGGGCCGGAACTCCAGGCAATGTTCTGAGGTTGCAGAAAGCCTGTTCGGACAACCTGACTGTTCCGGTCACGTCTTCCCATCTTGGGAATGGAGATTTCTAACGTGCCCTGCTTCCTTATCGGAAACCAACGGCCGAAGCCTCCAATACTTCACTTGTCTGCAATTCGTAATGAATGCAGAACTTAGCTCGGCCAGAAACTTGTGTGAATGTCTGGTAAAAGGTACCAAACCGGGTTCACCGTGTCAACGGGAGCGCACTGTATTAAACGTTACTTAAGGCGGGTACTCAGAAGTCATCTCCGGACAGGTTACCGCAGCCTCGGAGGGGCCAGAACAGAACTGACCCGAAGGCCCATAGGATCGCGGCTCCGCCCCGGTATGCTGGTGTCCCTATATCGGGTGTCCCTATATATTGGTTAGCGTGGTGATCCCCGAAAAAGCTTTGATCGCACAAATTCGCCGCCTGGCCAAGACACCCCTAGCCAAGACACGCGTGGCCAAGTCTAGGAACAATCCCGCCGTCCTGGCTGGGATTGGAGACGACTGTGCCGTGCTCCGCCTGGCCCGGCGCTCAGGTAACCAGGTCGACACCCTCGTTACCACCGACTTCTCCCTGGAAGGCGTCCACTTCCGCCGTGACTGGCATTCGCCGGAATCGGTTGGCCACCGCTGTCTGGCGCGAGGTCTCAGCGACATCGCCGCCATGGGCGGAGAACCTCTAGCCGCTTTTCTTTCGCTGGCTTTGCCGCGCCGCCTGCCACAGAGTTGGATTAACCGTTTCGCCGGCGGTTTGCTCTCCTTGGCGGAGAAATACGCCGTGACCCTCGCCGGCGGCGACACCGCCCAGTCGCCCAATGGAATTCTTGCTGACATCGTAGTCCTGGGCGCCGTCCCCAAAGGCAAGGCGCTGTTGCGTTCGGGGGCACGGCCAGGCGATCGCATCTATTTGAGCGGAGAACTCGGCGGCTCGGCGGCAACCCTCCGGCAGATGCAGAAAAATCCCAGGCGCAAGCTCAATCCACGGGACTACCCTCGGCATTTTTTCCCCGAGCCCCGTGTCAAGCTGGGCCAGGTTCTTCGCGAGAAAGATCTCGCTTCAGCGATGATCGATACCAGCGATGGCCTCTCCACCGACCTTGCCCACATCTGCGAAGAAAGTGGCGTCGGTGCCGAACTGCAGGCCGAACTGATCCCCCGATCCAGAATCGGCAGGGCGCTACAGGAGGTTGATGTCGAATTTGCCCTCCACGGCGGGGAAGACTACGAACTCCTGTTCACCGCTCCCCCCCACAAGCGGGTCCCCGCGCGTATTAGCGGCATTCCAATTACGCAGATCGGCCAGATCACCCGCGGCCGAAGGATATTCCTGATGAACCATTCCGGCGCAGCGCACGAACTCAAGCCACAGGGATGGGAACACTTCCGCAAGTAGTGGGTACCTTAGTTACCCGGGTCACCATCTATGTCTATACCTTCCCACACAAAACGGTACTAGAGTAGGGACATGTCGTTCCCCAAAGCGTTCTCCAAAATCTTCTCCCTCCGCATTTTTCTAATCTTGCTGGCGATCGCTGCCACGTCGGCGCCGCTCGCCGCCGAAAAGAAGCTGCCTCCTCCGCCGCCGGCCCATGCCAAAGCTCCCGTGCCCGCGGTCACCGATGAGTACATCCACAAGGAGTTTGGCGAGAACTGTTCGCTGCTGGGCGGTCCTCCGCAGTTTGTCGGCGACCTCGATGGCGACGGCGTAGACGATCTTATCGTGGCCGGCCGTTGTAAGAATCCCCTGGCCGACCAGGCCGAATACGGCTTTCGCGTGACCGATCCCTATGACAGCTTTCTCGGCTTCGGCGACGTCAAAGTCACATCCACATTCGCTTCGGATGTGCCCGACCGTAAGGGCGTCTGCCTATTGATCGTCCACGGAGTTGGCCCCGAGGCCTGGCGTTCCGACAAACCCAAGCCCAAGTTCCTGCTGATCAACCTGCCCTTCAAGACTCTCAGCGTGAAAAGGCTGGAGACGAAAAGGAAGACCGTCCTCGGCATCTACATGGAAGAGAAAGACGAAGGCGAAGCCACCTCTTCCGTCGTCTTCTGGGACGGCAAAAAGTATCGCTACCAGTTACTGGGTGCCGATCTAGAGTAGGTTCGTGTGGGGACGGCCGCCCTCGGCTGTCCAGCGGGCGCAGCCCGCTAGCGCGTACTGAGCCGCGACTCTTCAATGCCCTAAGCCGCCTTTCTTCTGCTTTCCCTCCATCCGCTCGCCACGTGTGGCGGGAAGTCATCCGGTCAGATACTCGGCACAACATGAAGAGGCAACGATGAACTTCGCTAACTGCTACCAGGACGCCTGCTGACTGCCATGTGATCCCCCTCACCCCCACCCGTCCATCCCACCCGCTATAATCCCCTCGCCATGAATATCGAAGAAAAACTCGCAGAACTCAAAAAGCGCAACCAGCTCGCCGAAGAAGGCGGAGGCGCAAAGCGCCGCGAGCGTCAACACAAAGAAGGCAAAATGTCGGCGCGCGAGCGCATCGAGTTCCTGCTCGACGAAGGCACCTTCGAAGAGACCGACAAGCTGGTCACACACCGCTGCACTGACTTCGGCATGTCCGAGCAAAAGCCTTACGGCGACGGCTTTGTCACCGGCTACGGCCGCATCGAAGGCCGTCTGGTCTACGTCTTCGCACAGGATTTCACCGTCTTCGGCGGTTCGCTCTCCGAAACGAACGCCGGCAAGATCGTCAAGATCATGGATCTGGCCGCAAAGATGGGCGCGCCCCTGATTGGCTTGAACGATTCTGGTGGCGCGCGCATCCAGGAAGGCGTAGCGTCGCTGGCCGGATACGCCGACATTTTTCTCCGCAACACCCTCTACAGCGGCGTGGTCCCGCAGATTTCCGCCATCATGGGCCCCTGCGCCGGCGGCGCCGTCTATTCCCCCGCCATCACCGACTTCGTCCTTATGGTCGATAAAACTTCCTACATGTTCATCACCGGTCCCGACGTCATCAAGACCGTCACTCACGAAGATGTCACCAAAGATCAGCTCGGCGGAGCCATGACCCACAACGAAACCTCAGGCGTGGCGCACTTTCTCGCGCATGATGACGCCGAGTGTCTGTCAATGGTGCGCGAGTTGCTGAGCTTTGTGCCCTCGAATAATCTCGACGATCCTCCGCGCAAACCCTGTACCGACCCAATCGACCGGGCCGATGCGGCACTGGACAGTATCGTGCCCGCGCAATCGAATCTTCCCTATGACATGAAGGATGTGATCCACGCCGTCGTCGACGACGCCTACTTCTTCGAAGTGCAGGAGCACTACGCGAAAAACATCGTCGTCGGATTCGCCCGCCTCGACGGCCGCCCGGTGGGCATCGTGGCCAACAATCCGGCCATGCTCGCCGGCACGCTCGACATCAATGCCTCGGTCAAGGGCGCCCGCTTCGTCCGCTTCTGCGACTGCTTCAACATCCCCTTAGTCACCTTCGAAGATGTCCCCGGATTCCTCCCCGGCACCGCGCAGGAATACGGCGGCATCATCAAGCACGGAGCCAAGCTGCTCTACGCCTTCGCCGAAGCCACCGTGCCGAAGGTCACCGTGATTACGCGCAAAGCCTACGGCGGCGCCTATTGCGTCATGGCCTCCAAACACATCCGCACCGACGTGAACTACGCCTGGCCCACCGCCGAGATCGCAGTCATGGGCCCGGAAGGCGCAGTGGATATCGTCTACAAGCGCGAACTCGACGCCGCGGAAAATCGCGAAGCCCTTCGCCAAACCAAAATCGAAGAATTCCGCGACCGCTTCGCCAGCCCCTACGTCGCCGCCGACCGCGGCTTCGTCGACGCCATCATCCAGCCCCACGAGACGCGGAAGAAACTAATTCAGGCCCTGGCCATGCTGGAGAATAAGCGGGATAAGAACCCGCCGAAGAAGCACGGGAATATACCTTTGTAGATTTTCAGGGCCTATTTACCTGGCAGGAGCGGCGCTGAGTTGAACCGAGAATTTGTCCAAATAGTCAGTTCCTTCCTCTGTCCAGATATCGCATGACGTTCTTAGCTCGGTGCGCTTTCTTGGTTACCCCGCGAACGACGCCCTTGATAGCTTCTGAGATTCCGGCGGAGACGATTATCGGATGCAGAGGATGCGATGCAAAGCAGTTCGCTTTCTGTCCTGCAGGAACCGTGTTGCCAACGAGCAGAGCGAACTCAATACCCGGAATGTGAAACAGGTAATTGTGATGGTCAGATGCGGATCCTCGATACGGATAACAGAAGTTGATGGTCTTAACGGGCGGCGGGACGACGCCGACGATCAGCGCCATCTTTTCCGGAAACGGGGTCTCGCTGCGCAGGAACACACGTAGGGATTCACGGTACTTTCCGAGTTCAATAAGGGGTGTAGTCTCGCCTCCCCGCCAGGAATGGATTGAGGCTTTCCAAAAGATCCCAGCCGCAAAATGGGTGGGCTTTGGGACATCGATCTCGCGGGCCCGAGAAGCAGCGTAGCCCCTTAGGTCTCCGGCCGTCACATCGGGCGCAACCGTCTGAAGGAGATCAAAAAGTGGGAATGTGCCGTCGACTTTCGCAAGGAGCGGCAGAACCCAACTCTCGCCCTCGCGACTCAGTATACCGTCGCACTCCTCGCATAGGAGCGCATGCTTGAGCTGTCTGCCAGACTGCATAATCACCTTGTTAGATACGAAGATCGGATCGTCATCGGGAGTTTTGCACAGGTCATAAAGTCCGCGAGACATCAGATGGCCGTCTACAAGCTGCCTCTTCTCTAAGCAGAGCCTACAGATGTCGACTTTCATGGCACCCCTGTGGCCGGATTTTACTCTTCCCCATCCTCTTCCGCCCCCATCGGGAGCATGGATCCGTGACGAACGTGAATGACTCGTACCGACTTATCCACGATCACAAACAGAACTCGATAGATTCCGCGATTGCCGGCGCCAAGCAACATCTGTCGGATCGGTACGTCGAAGTGGGCGCTTTCAGGCGCGAGCGGACAGCGCTCGGGAAAATGCGAGAGCGTCTTGATACTCGCCCGTGCGCTGGCACTCCACTGAGTCGCGGCTCGCGGAGCACGATCCCGAATGTAACGATATATGTCCCGAAGATCAGCCTTGGCTTCCGGCGTGACTATGACGCGATAACGCGGCGCAGCGCTCAGGGCTCTCTTTCCAGTTCGTCGAATACTTCATCCACCGTCTGTCCCTCGCCTCTCTTGGCCTGGGCCAGACCGCGCCGAATTCTGGCGATCGCATCGAGGTGTTCGGCGACTTGCTGGTAAGTGATTGGATCAAGTACTACGGCTTCCGCTTTTCCGTTGATGGTGAGCACAAGCGGTCGCCCGGTCTTTTTCATACGCTTCATCAGGTCGGACGAATTGCGCTTAAACGTAGTGAAAGAGTGGATATCCTCGGCCACATTAACCATGCGCCGATATTACATCTTATTCGCATCGTATTCAATGCTTTAAAAGTGAACACTTTGAATATCAGATTTTCTGCAGTCTCTGCACCTCGTGCACGCCTGGAATCTTCCGCAACCCCGCCATGATTTGTTCCAGATGTTTCAAGTCGGAAATATCGAGGACAATCTCCACGCTGGCCTGGCTGTTGGAAGTATGCGCCCCAATGTTGCGGATGTTGCTTTGCGCGTCGCCGATCACGCTCGTGATATTTTTCAGCATTCCAAAACGATCGTCGCAGTAGACGGTAAGCTTCACCGGATAAGCCGTCGGCGTGCTCTCGTCTCGGGCCCACTCCACATCGATCCGGCGCTCTGGCTCATACATCAGGTTGGTGACGTTGGGGCAATTCACCGCGTGTACCGCCACTCCCTTGCCGCGTGTGATGTAGCCGACAATGCCTTCTCCGCGAATGGGATTACAACAGCGCGCGCGGTAGACCAGCATATCGCCCTGGCCCTTGACCATGATGGCGTTGTGATCGCCAAAAACCCGCCGCACCACGCTGGCGATGGCGCCCGGCTTCGAACTTAATCCCTCGGCTTCAATATCTCCCGCCATCGAAGGCGTTGCGCCCGAAGGCAGCAGCCGCGCCAGCACCTGCCGCGCCGAATATTTCCCGTAGCCGATGCCGGACATCAAATCGTCCACCTTCCCCAAACCGTAGCCCGACGCCACCTTTTGCAATTCTTCGTCTTTGATTTCTTTGAGCGCGATGCGATACTTGCGCGCTTCTTTTTCGATCACCTTCCGGCCAACTTCAATGGACCGCTCACGCTGGTGCACGTTGAGCCAGTGCTTAATCTTGTTGCGCGAGCGCGACGACTTCACCAATCCCAGCCAGTCGCGGCTGGGCTTGTGTCCGGCCTGGGTAATAATCTCGACGATGTCGCCGGAATGCAGCTTGTGCCGCAGGGGCACCATGCGGCCGTTCACCTTCGCGCCCACACATGTGTGCCCGACTTCGGTGTGAATCGTATAGGCGAAGTCGATCGGCGTAGCCTCACGAGGAAGCACCACCACCTTGCCTTTCGGCGTGAAGGTATAAACCTCTTCCGGATACAGATCGACTTTCAGCGCCGTAAGAAATTCGTTGGGATCGCTGACATCCCGCTGCCACTCCACCACCTGCCGCAGCCACGCCAAACGTTGCTCGTCCTGCGCCGAGACCGGCCCATCTTTATATTTCCAATGAGCCGCGATTCCTTCCTCGGCCATCTTGTGCATTTCTTCGGTGCGAATCTGAATTTCGAAAGGCGTTCCATCCTCGGTAATCACCGAGGTGTGCAACGACTGGTAAAAGTTCGGCCGCGGCATGGCGATGAAGTCTTTAATGCGCCCCGGCACCGGCCGCCAGATGTTGTGAATGATGCCGAGCACCGCGTAGCAATCTTGCAGCGACCGCGTAATCACCCGCATGGCAAAGAGGTCGTAAACCTGATCGACGGAAATGCGCTGGCGCTGCAGCTTCTTGTGAATGCTGAACAGCCGTTTGATCCGGCTATCCACCTTGGCCTGGATGCCCGCCTCTTTCAGCTTGTCGTTCAGGATCTGTTGCATCTTGGCGAGAAAAGCTTCGCCCTGTTTGCGCCGTGCATTAACCGCCTTTCCCACCTGCTCATAGCCCTCAGGATCGAGAAAGCGGAAGCCGAGATCCTCCAGCTCACCGCGAATTTTTCCCATGCCCAGCCGGTGCGCGATGGGTGCGTAAATCTCAAGCGTCTCTTCGGCGATCTTGCGCTGCCGGTCGGGCTGCAAGTGCTCCAGCGTGCGCATGTTGTGCAGCCGGTCGGCCAGCTTGATCAGCACCACGCGAATGTCATCGACCATGGCCAGCATCATCTTGCGCAGGTTCTCGGCCTGCGCCTCCTCGCGCGTCGCAAAATCGATTTTGCTGATCTTGGTGACGCCCTCCACGATGTGCGCCACCTGCTCGCCAAATTCCTTGCGGATGTCGACGATCGTGACGGACGTATCTTCCACCGAGTCGTGCAGCAGCCCCGCGGCTATGGCAACCGGGTCCATCTTCATCTCAGCCAGCACCAGAGCCACTTCCAGGGGATGCACTAGATAGGGCTCGCCTGACGCGCGGCTCTGCCCTTCGTGGTGTTTCAAGGAATAGTCGTAGGCCTTCTTGACAATGGACAGATCGTCCTGCGGACGGTTTTCCTCAATCCGCTTCATCAGCTCGCGGAACTTGGTGAGCGTAAGAGCGGTAGTCGCGATCTGTTGGCGCAAGCTCGCCATGTAGGATTATAGCCCGCGATGCCTCTGTGGAGCGGGCGTCCCCGCCCGCTAAACTGCTGGAGCAACCTACGGAGTCTGCTCGCAGGTGAGTGCGCGACAACGTCTAGCTGTCGTTGAATGGGAAGAAACGGGAAGGCGCCCGCCCCACACGAACCGGCATGTGACGCCGGTAATTTGCCGCATGAGGTGGGCGCGCCTAAACTCTCGATGGGAATCTGAATTCTCCGGCGTGAGGTCAGCATGTTCGGTCGAGTGGGCTTTCGGCTGCGCAGCATGTCCGTTTTCTTGACGGCCGCTGTGCTCGTTTCAGTCCCGGCAGCGGCTGGCATGGGCCAGACTGCCGCTCCGATCGCCTCGGGGGAGCAACTGCCGGTTCCGGGACGCCCCGTTCCCGCCGATCATTCCCAACTTTCCGAGCACAACATCGAGTGGGTGATGACGCAGCCTCCGCAGGTGCGAATGGAATTTCTGCTGGGAGCAGCGATCAATCACGATCACGGCGCAACCGACATGATCAACAAGATGGTTGAGGGCTGGCATGGGAAGGTGCATTACACGCAGAAGTTCGATGATCTGTCGATGACGGCTCTCTACTCGAACGATCTGCGCGTGCGCGCAGCGGCGATCGAAATCACCCTGGCTGTGGACAACCTGCCGAAGACGGAGGAGACTGCCGATCGCCTGATGGCATCAGCAGAGAAGTCCCCGAGTCACCGGACATTCGCGACGTGGGTGCTCGGCATGCTGGCGAACCGCGGCGTCGAGCCGGAGCGGATTCATGAGTTTTTGCGGTCGTATATGCATGACCCGATGGAGAAGACGCGCTACTGGACGGTCGAGGGTCTGGCCCACTTGGGGACGGATGACACGATCAAGGATTTCCTGGATGTGTTTCGCAACGATCCATCGCTTGAAGTGCGGGAGCGCGCCGGATGCAGTCTGGCGAAATCCGGCATGCTCACGCGCGAGCAGCGAATGCTGGCCGTGCCCGGATTGATCGATCTGGCCGACGATCCTTCGCTCGACGCCACCACCCGGACATGGGTTTATCAGGCGCTGCGCGAGATCACGAACGAGCATCTGGGGAACGAACCGGCGGCGTGGCGGAACTGGTACACCACCGCGGGAACGAAGCGGCGTGATCAATTCCGGCAGGGAGAACAGTGGGCCGTGCTAGGCAACAACTAGATCGATCCGGAAGTCCTCTTCATACCGATTGCTTTCGCCGTTAGGATGGAGCGTCGAAAGTCATGAAGGCAGAAATTGTTCGCCTCTGTGAGGACCATCACAGTTGCAAGTGACGCGATAGCACCCCTGCTTCAGGGTTGGCTCGCATCGCGCTTAAGCTTCGGCGTCAGCTTCCGTATAACAAACTCCTGCAGCAGATTGCTGATCGCAGTCGAGGCAATCCCGATCGCTGTGTTATCGAAAGTTAACGCCGCACTGTCCCGATCGATCGCCGGATAGTAAAGGTTTGAAATACCGCCCGAAGCCAGGCTTCCGAGAATCCCCGAGTAATTTGGCTGCCAGTGCCCATTGTCGCCCTTGCAAATCACCGACATTGCTATGGCATACAGAGATCGTGATTGCACGCTTCCCGTTCCTTTGTAGAAATAACGCGGGTCTTGTTTCAGCAGCGCCGGAAGAATGGCCCCTCCAATAAACGTCCCCGTAACTGTATCGGCATAGTTCGCCCCGAAGCGCTTGGCATAACCTTCCGCCCCTTGCCCATATTCGAAGAAGTGATTCTGCGCCTGCTCCACTCCCGCCGTCCCTCCCACCACCAGGAACGTAAACGGATCCACCACCGTCCTCGCGGCCAGCTTGAACTTCTGTTTNNAAAGCCATCGGCGGGAGCGTCTCAATTTCCCCAGGATTCAAGGTGCCTGAGAATGTTCGCGTGGCAAAGCCCGATGCAGTGACCGTGAGCTGGAACGCTCCAGGAGCGATGTTGGCAAATGCGAATTCTCCATCGCCACCCGATACCTCCTGCCTTGGCGATTGATCTCCTCCTCCAGGGGGATCTGCCCGGCTCAACCTGACCTGGGCTCCCGCTACCACCGCACCGCTCGGATCAACCACTGTCCCGCTAATGCTTGCGGGCGCTCTCGGATCGGGCGGTTGCTCGCCAACCGAGATCGTCACCTCGTGTTCCGGACCAGGCACGGGCGTTGCCTGAGGGGCTTGCGTCTCCTGGGAGAATCCGTGCACCGCCATTCCGCACACTACGAGCGCCAGCGACCATCTGGTAAACATTAAAAGGATATTCCCCCCTACCATTATGCGATGCATCAGATTGTTAAAACAAAGTGATTACACCAATTATTTTTTCCCGATTGGCGCAGCTCAGCCATTTGTGGGATAGCTTATAAGGCTTTCTTCCATTTCGTCCGTTACGAAGGTTTCGAATCCGTCCGCAATTTGTTCAGCCGCTTCGCGAACTGTTAGAGTGGCAACCAGTACTCATGAATTCCAAAATTCTTGTCAGCGGGGTCTCCGGCCCGATTGGCGCCGCTCTCCTGCCTTCCCTCCGTACCAATGGATGTTCAGTCGTCCGGTTGGTGCGGGGCCCNNGCCCAGCTCAGAGCCCAGCTCAGAGCCCAGCTCAGAGCGACGATAAGATCTCGTGGGATCCATCAGTACCGCTCCCGCCCCAGACAGTATCCGGCTTCGACGCCGTGATTCATCTTGCGGGAGAAAGCATTTTCGGTCGATGGACCGCCGCCAGGAAATCGAGGATCCGCGACAGCCGGGTAGTCGGAACGTTCAATCTCGCCTCGGCTCTCGCCCAAGCCGAAGACAAACCAAATGTTTTCGTCTGCGGTTCCGCCATCGGCTACTACGGCAACCGCGGCGACGAAGTGTTGCGCGAGGAAAGCACGCCCGGCACCGGCTTTCTCGCCGAGGTTTGCCAGGACTGGGAAGAAGCCACCACGCCCGCAGTCCAGGCCGATATTCGCACCGCACATCTCAGGACAGGCATTGTGCTTAGCCCCAAAGGCGGCGCTCTCGGCGCCATGCTGACCCCGTTCAAACTCGGCCTCGGCGGCAAAACCGGCAACGGACGCCAATGGATGAGCTGGATCGATGTACGCGACATGGTCGGCGCGATCCATCACATTTTGAAGAACGACCTCATCCAGGGACCGGTGAACATCGTCGCGCCTAAGCCCGTAAGGAATGAAGAGTTCGCAAAAACCCTGGCCAGTGTGCTCTCGCGTCCGGCAATTTTCCCGCTACCGGCGTTCGCCGTGAAACTTGCCTTCGGAGAAATGGGCGAAGAGTTACTTCTAGGAAGCCAGAAAGTGGAGGCCAGCAAACTGATTGCGAGCGGGTATCCGTTTCGCTATCGTGAACTGAAAGCTTCGCTGGAAGCGACTCTGGGCCGTTCACCCGTCTGATACGAGATCTGCCGGAATTACATCAACAGCTCATTGCTGCGCCGCATGATGGGATGCTGCATCTCCTGCAAGTCGTTCTTCACCATATTGAGACCGTAGACGCAGCCCTCGAATTCGCGCGAAAGGTGGGCGAACAGCGGCGCCACTTTTGCATATTCGAAGTGTTCGAACTTCGACACGATGTAATAACTTTCTTTCCCCGCCTTCATCCATTCCACAAAATTCTCCAGACGATGGCGGCGCAGCCGGATATGGTTGATGCTCTCGGGAAACATCCCGGCAAAAAACAGCGCGTAGTCTCCAATATGTTTGCGCACTTGGCGCTCGCGATCGAACGAAGGCGCGGGACCGTAAATGGGGTCGGATTCCAGCATCATCTCGCCCAGGTCATTCAGCGGACGGTCGGCCACATCGTGAATCTTGAACAACTGATCGGCTTCGCAGAACTCGGTGAGCAAGTGTGAGACATAGGCCACGACTTGCGGATCGCGAATGCCAATCTCCTCGGCATAGTGGCGTCCCACCAATTCCTGGAAAAGCTGCCGCAGTGGATGAGATTCCGGAATCATTAGTTTTGGCCCCCTTGGTAAAGCTAAAGATAAAGCTAAACCGTCTTACAACCCACTCTCCCCACAGTGTTAAGTAACTAGTTACCTTATCCGCGCTGCAAAAGCAAATGACTTTTGTTTATAGCGCAAATCACTTTCGTCAATTATTAGAGATCGCCATCGCCGCCTGAGTTTGCCGCCGATTTTTGTTGGCACACGCTCACGTCGGCTGCTAATTCCGCCGCCTCAGCCCGCTAGAATCACCCGTAATGATCCACGAGGAGGAACTCAACCAACCATGGAAAGATCCAACATCTCCAGCGGCACACCCTGGGAACCGATCATCGGTTACTCTCGTGCAGTCAGAATCGGTCCTCACGTGCACGTTTCGGGCACCACCCCCACCGCGCCGGACGGAAAGATCGTAGGCGTCGGCGACGTCTACGCCCAAGCCGTGCAGACTCTCAAGAACATTGCAAGCGCCTTGCACAAGACCGGAGCCACCATGCAGGATGTAGTGCGCACCCGCATGTATGTAACGAACATTGCCGAGTGGGAGAAGATCGGCAAAGCTCACGGAGAATTTTTCTCCAACATTCGTCCCGCTACCTCGATAGTCCAGGTGAGCGCCCTGATCTCGCCCGAAATCCTGGTCGAGATCGAAGGCCGATGCTTACGTCACGTCGAAGTGAGCGTAGAATTCCTCAATTCCAAAATCTCTTGATTGACTGAAGATCGTTAACTGGGGGTCGTTAATTAAGGATCGTTAACTGGAATATCGTTAACTGGACCATAAACACTTGAGGAGCCAACCGTGAAAACCCATGCGTGGATCGTGCTTCTTGCCCTCGTGATTTCCGCTCGCGGGCAACAGCAACAGCAACAGAAAGCCAGCCGTCCCTCCGAATCTTTTACCGTCATCCGCGCTGGATCTCTAATCGATGGCAAGTCCGATAAGCCGCGGCATAACCAGGTCATCATCATCCACGGTAATCGCATCGAGAGTGTTACCGATGCAGCCAACGCCAAAATTCCCACCGGAGCCACTGTGATCGACTTATCGGCCTCCACCCTGCTGCCCGGCCTCATCGATTCCCACACCCACATCTTCTTGCAGGGCGAAGATCCCGCGCAGGGCGGCTACGATGTCAACATCCTGAATGCGCCGCTCGCCCTGCGCGCCGCGCGCGCCACCGTTGCCGCCCGCCGGGCGTTGGAACAAGGTTTCACCACGCTGCGCGACGTCGAAACCGAAGGCGCCGGTTATGGCGACGTCGGCATCAAGCAGGCCATCGACCAGGGCTATATTCCAGGCCCGCGCCTTTTCGTTTCAACCCGCGCTATCTCGACCACGGGCGGTTATCCGCTGGAGGGCTACGCTCCCGAACTCGACATGCCCAAAGGCGCACAGATTGTCGACGGCCCAGTCGAAGCCCGCAAAGCCGCGCGCGAACAACTCGATCATGGCGCCGACTGGATCAAGGTCTACATGACGCATCGTTCGTGGGTCGGCAAAAATGGCGAACTGGTCTCCCAACCCACGCTAACCGTCGAGGAGTTGCGCGCCATCGTCGACGAGACTCACGGCTGGGGCAAGAAGGTCGCCTGCCACGTCTACGGCGGAATCGGCCTGCGTCGTGCCCTCGACGGCGGCTGCGATTCCATTGAGCATGGCCTCGATCTCGATGACGCTGCCATCGCCCAGATGCTGAAGCAAGGCACGTGGTATGTGCCGACCATCAGCGCCTACTACCACGATTGGGCCCCGGCCGATACTCCCGCCGGACAGCGCGACCGCCTGCGGGTTTCCTTGCACGAGCCTTCATTCAAGAAAGCGCTCAAGGCAAACGTAAAGATCGTCTTCGGAACCGACATGGGTGGAATTCCCTGGACCGAGCCCATCGCGCAGGAATTTTCCCGCATGGTCGATCTCGGCATGCCTCCCATGGATGCCATTCAGAGCGCAACCTCGCGCGCCGCCACCATGCTCGACATGGACGGAAAAATCGGAGTGCTTGCTCCCGGCGCTTTTGCCGACGTGATTGCCGTCAGCGGCGATCCGCTGCGCGACATCAAAGCCCTGGAGAATGTGCAATTCGTCATGAAAGACGGGAAAGTTTTCAAGACAGGGTCAAACCAGTAGGGTCAAGCCAGTAGCGAACGCGGTGAGATTGCAATTTCCCGCTCCCGCTCGGCCAAAGTAAAGAAATTGTTCAATTTTGCTTCAATTTGCACTTGACATCGGCTTCGCCGCGAGCATAATTCATCAATCCGACCTGTTTTTAGGGACTGGCTCCAGGCGAGCACGAGCCAGAGGGGGCTTTTATGAGTGTGCTGGAACTTTGTGAGCGGGAAATTGCGTCCGTTCCGCTGGAAGCTACCGTAGCCGACGCCATCAACAAAATGCTCGACCATCACGTCGGCGCGGTCGCCATCGTCGACTCCGAATACCGGGTCGCCGGAATTTTCACCGAACGCGACGTGCTCCGCAAAATGGCCCTCAGCCGCACCGACCCGCAAACCACCTCCGTCCGTGAACTCATGACCACGCCGGTAGAGATGGCTACCCGCCGCACCGGCGCCGGCGAGGCGCTCACCACCATGCTCGAGCGCCACTTCCGCCATCTCCCCGTCGCCGACGACGACGGCAAACTGCTCGGGATTCTTTCCATCCGTAATCTGCTCGAGTGGCGCGTCGACGATCTCAGCCGGGAACTGGAATCGCTCGAACAATACGTCTCCAACGACGGCCCCGGCGGCTAGACGATCGCGTAAGATTCGATTCGTGCCGGTTCGATTCGTATCAGGGTATGCCTTCAGGCATACCACCCGAACCGCTTTATCCGTGAGCCTTTAGGCGCTGATTTTGGCCAATCCGATCTCCCTCGGAATGACCCTCCAGCCTGTGGCACACTACTTCCATGCCACAATTGACCCTGGGCGACTTCGAACTCAGCATCTTCTCCGACGGCACTTACCCGCTCGACGGTGGCGCCTTTTTCGGCGTGATTCCCAAGATCATGTGGTCGCGCAAAGTTGCGGCCGACGAAAGAAACTACGTCCAGGCCGGCCTGAACTCGCTGCTCATCCGCACAGGCAAACAAAACGTCCTGGTCGAAACCGGCATGGGCAACAAGTTGTCGGAGCGCATGGTCAAGTTCTACGGCCAGCCCGCGCAGTTGCTGACGAATCTCGCGGCTGCCGGAATCGCCCCCAAAGACATCGACATCGTCATCAACACCCATCTTCACTTCGACCACTGCGGCTGGAATACCGTGCGCGACAAAACCGGCAAAATCGTCCCCACATTTCCACGCGCAAAATACTACGCCCCGGAAGGCGAGTGGCAATACGCTCGCAAGCCCAGCGATCGCGACTCCATCAGCTACATCCCCGACAACTACGACCCGCTAGTCCAAAGCGGCCAGATGACCCTGCTCAAAGGCGGCGAAGAAATCGTCCCCGGCATCTCCGTGAAAACTTTCCCCGGCCACACCGCCAACATGCAAGCCGTGATCGTGGAAAGCGCAGGCCGCACCGCCTGCTACATCTCCGACCTCATCCCCACCACCGCGCACATCGACNNTCACCTGGGGCATGGCCTTCGACCTCTACCCGCTGCAAACCATCGAGAGCAGGAAGCACTACTACGCGAAAGCAATCCCCGAGAAATGGCTGACCATCTTCACTCACGACCCTAACACGCCCTGGGCGTATGTGGAGAAGGATGAGTCGGGGAAGATGGTGGCGAGGGAAGTTTAGCTTGCCGAAGCCGTTCCTTAACGCGTCTGCGCGGTACGCACACGTTAGGGATTGTATACTTCCTCCGAGGTCTCTCATGCAATCCCGCATCACCGGCACCACCATGCCCGTGCTCGAGTTCGCCCTCGAGCCCAACGAGTCCATCATCTCCGAAGCCGGAGAACTCTCCTGGATGGGCAGTTCCATTCAGATGACCACGCACACCCAGTTCGGCGGCGGAGGAGGCCTTTTCGGCGTGCTCAAGCGCGTGGCTGGCGGTGGCTCCATCTTCATGACCGAGTATCGCGCCATCGGCGCTGCTGGTGAACTGGCCTTCGCCACCAAACTTCCCGGCCACATTGTTCCGGTTGAAGTCTCAGCAGGACATGAATATCTGATTCATCGTCACGGATTCCTCTGCGGAACTCCGCAAATTCAAATCGGCCTGGGCTTCCAGCAGTCGCTGGGTGCGGGAATTTTCGGCGGCAGCGGATTCGTACTCCAGCGCGTCTCCGGACAAGGCACCTTCTGGCTTGAACTCTCCGGCGAACTAGTCATGCGCGATCTTCAGCCCGGCGAAACTCTGCGCGTACACCCCGGCCACGTCGGAGCATTCCAAGCCAGCGTGTCGTTCAACATCACCACCGTCCCTGGCATCAAGAATTTAATCTTTGGTGGCGACGGAATCTTCCTCGCCGCCCTCACCGGCCCCGGAAGAATCTGGCTGCAAACGCTGCCCATCTCCAAACTCGCGCATGCCCTCTACGAATACATGCCGCATGAGACCAGGGAAACCGTGCAGGGCGGCGTAGTGGGAGGAATCGTAGGGTCGATTCTCGATCAGATAAAGTAGGAAACCAGTGGAGTACCCAGTCCCGAGTACCCAGTAAAACCGGTTCTGAGGTACTAGGTACTAGGTACTAGGTACTGAGCGCTCAACTTCGCTTCAAAGAATTCTTCTACGCGACTCAAAATCTCCACCGCGCTCTTCGACTCGTAGATCTCCTTCCGCAGCCCCGCTCCACCCGGCACGCCATGCGTGAACCACGAGGCAAACTGCTTCATCTTCCCGACTGCGTCCGGCAGTTCTTCTTCAATCAGCATCTGGAAGTAGGTGCGAATCATCTGGTAGCGATCGGCCTCGCTGGGCTCGTCGTAGGCTCGTGTGGGAGCGGGCGACTCGCCCGCTCGACCCTCGCTCATCCCCGCACAATACTGCCCAATCTGCCGAAAGATCCACGGATTCGACGGTGCCGTGCGCCCAATCATCACCGCATCGCATCCCGTCTGCGTAACCATGGCACACGCATCTTCCGGCGTGCGGATGTCGCCGTTGCCGATCACCGGAATCTTCACCGCATCTTTCACGCCAGCAATCCACTCCCATCGCGCCTGCCCGCTGTAGCCCTGCTCCCGAGTCCGCGCGTGCAGCGCCACCGCCGCCAGCCCGCACGCTTCCGCCATCCGAGCCAGCTCCACGCACACGATCTCGTCATCGCTCCATCCCGCGCGAAACTTCACGGTGAACGGAATCTTCACCACCGCGCGCACCGCTTCAAAAATCTTCCCAATCGCCGGCAAATCGCGCAGCAACCCCGAGCCCCCGTTGCACTTCACCACTTTCTTTGCCGGACAGCCCAGGTTCAAATCCACCAGGTCGAAGCCCAGCCCTTCGACCATGCGCGCCGCCTCGGCCATCACCTGCGGATTGCTGCCAAAAAGCTGCGCCGAAATCGGATGCTCGTCCTCATAAAAATGCAGATAGCGCTTCGCCTTCTGGTCCTTCTTACGAAGCACTCCGTCAGCCGAAGTAAACTCGGTCATGATGAGCCCGCATCCGCCCAGGTTCCGAATGAACCGGCGGAAAACCGTGTCAGTGACGCCGGCCATGGGGGCCAGCACGGTTGCGGGAGCGATCTCGACGCTGCCAATGGAAAGGCGCGCGGGAACTGCCATCAGTTCCGCCCCTTGGCGAACAATAAAGTCCGCACTGCCTGACCCCGTGTTGTCCCACATTTTACGCACGGTTCTATTCTACTTGCAGACGCAAAACAAAGCCCCCGCCTTGCAGCGAGGGCCTTAATTCCAGGTGTACTAATTCCAGGTGTATCCGTGGTAAATCCGCGCAAATCCGTGGCAAAAGTTAGTTCTTCGACGCCTCGATCTTCGCGGGAGCCGGCGCATTCTTCGCGTATTTCCGGCGGAAGCGCTCCACGCGCCCCGCGGTATCCATCAGCTTCTGCTTGCCGGTAAAGAACGGATGGCAGGCCGAGCAAATTTCTACGCTGATATCGCCCTTGTGGGTCGACCGGGTAACAAACGCATTGCCGCACGCGCAGTGCACACGAACTTCGTTATAAGCGGGATGAATGGCTGCTTTCATAGGGTTCAGACCTCGATACGAATCCTTAGATTCTACCGGAATGCCCCAGGATTCAGCAAACCAGCCTCCTCAAAACCGGAACAGATACGACACTTTCACAAAAAACTGCCGGCTGTCGTTCATGTAGCCCCTCGCAGTATAAAGTCCGGCCAAACTTTCCGGCCCTGGCATCAACTCGCGATCCAGATTCTGCAGGTCGCTGTTGTAACCCACATAAATCGCCGTGCCCGGATGCACCAAATAAGTGAGCAGAAAATCGGCGTTGAACTCCTTCTCCGTGGGTAGGTAGGTGTATGGATAAACCGTATTCCCCGGCGTATTCGCCAGCAATGAGTTGTACTGCAGAATCACGCGGAGTGAGAGTTGCGGCGTGAATTGCCAGTTCCATTTGCTGCGCACGATGTGGTTGTCGAAAATACCTTTCCCGATGCCGGGCGTCTGCGCCAGGGCGAGCAGATAGGTGCTATCGAAGGCTCGCAAGCGTTCAAACAGATACGTGTTCTCAATCTTCAGCGGCTTTATTGGACGGAACGTCAGCGTGCCGGTTGCCGTGTCCTGGCGTGCCAGGAATGGCTGGTTCAGAGGCGCCCGAGTGATCGGAGACGCCACGAAGTTCGCACCGTCTCCCCAGTGATAGGTCGCGCCGACGCTCACCTTCGGGAAAACCTGCGTTTGCACCCAAGCACCACTGCTGTGTTCATGGTAGTCCCGGTTGGGGATCGGGGGCTGGCAAGAAAAACCCAGGAAACAAAAATCCTGCGGCCTCAGACGCTCACGAAACTCATCGTAAGGATCCACATAGATGTGCGTCTGCCCTTTTCCTTCAATCCTTAGATAAGGGTCATAATACGTATCCAACCGATTGCCTTCGTGATCGAACACATAGCGCTGGCGCAGCGAGGGACCCCAGGCTAAGAGCCAGCCCTTCTTCGGGCGGAAACGGTAATAGGCCAGATTGTAGACGCCGCGAAGGTCCACGCGGTTCACGAATCCTGGCACGGTCACGAACCCCGGACTGATGTCCTGGTAGCTGCCGTCGTAGTTAAAGTGTAGCCCGTTGCGCAGCACTTCGACCGTGTCGGCTGGGCCGGCGTAGTAGTTGCCATTGCCGGCATTGCCCGAGCTAAACGGGATCTGATTCGCTTCACATGTAGAGAACAGGTTGGCGGCATTCAGCCCTAGCAGGTGGCTCGAACTGGTTACCGCCTGGCCTTGCAGCGTCCAATTGGTATTGAGCTTCAGCCACGCATCGGCGCCCCCGACGCGGTTGTATTCTCCAGTTGCCGGACATTCCCAGTCGGTATAAATCGCCCCCACGCTCGACTGCTTGAAAATGTCCCGGCTCACGCGCGCAATCGTGAAATACGAGCGGATGCCATAAAGATTGTCCAAACAGTCGGGGTCAAGAGAGTAGCTAGGACAATAGTTTGGAACGGCCAGCCCCGGCGCCCGGTCATCGCTCGCCATTACCCCCACCGAATACGGACCCTCCTTTCCGGTCAACCGGATTCCCGCCGAAGGATCCTGAATGTTGCGGGTAAAAAACAAGTCAATCGGCGTGCGGAAATAATCCTCGTTCTCCAGAAAGAACGGCCGCTTCTCCGGAAAATATACTTCGAAGCGCTGATTCACCGTGATCTGCGGATCTTCCGATTCCACTTGGCTGAAGTCAGGATTGGCCGTCACATCCACAACAAAGTGATCGTGGATAATGAACTTCGCGTCCATCCCGGCCTGGCCCTGCGCCGTCGCATTCTGAAAAAACGGATTCTCAGGATCACGCGTGTCCAGCGCGCGGAACCCGCGCATTATGCCGTAAGGAATCAGTTCGATATCGCGCCCCGGCGAAATCCCTTCCAGCCCGAAAAGAGTAGCCTCATACCTCAATCGACCTTGCACTTTGCGGGATATCCACGGCCAGAACGAATCTTCGTTCTTGCGGGTGATCCCGCGATACAGAATGATTCCCCACTCCTGCTGTTTGGTCGCCGGAAAACGCAGGCTCTTGAACGGAATCGCCATCCACACCACAAAGCCGCGGTCGGTAACCTTGCCCCGCGAATCCCACACCGCGTCCCAGGAGACATCCCAGTTGCCCCCGGTCTCTTGCCGCGCCGCCTCGGTATAGATCGCATCCCACTGCACGCCCAGCGGCGTAGTCTGAAACTCATAGGCTCGCCGCCGGTCATGAAAGGTATCGAACAGGACTGCGACCTCATCGTCGTCCTGGATATCCTCGCGCGGCGACATCCGCGCCCGCACTTTCTTGGGATCGTCGAAACACACGAACACCACATAGATATTCTTCTGGTCGTAGCCCACATAGGCATCGGTCTTCTCGGAGACCTCTTCGCCATCATGCGGGTTGCGTTGCACAAAACCGGTGACTCTCGCCATCTGCAGCGCAGTCTCGCCCTGCGGCGCCATGCTCAGAAAGTCCTCCAGCACGGGTGCGCGGCTCAGTCGCGGAATGGTCAATGCCGGGGGAGCAATTTCCGGCTTCGCCGCGCGCACCTCCGGATTCTTAATGGCCGGCTCCGGCTCTTGCGCCGAGGGTGACGGATTCTGCACAGACGGATTCTGCACAGAGGGTGCGGGTTTCTGTCCCGGCGGCGACGGATTCGCTTCCGACGGCGGAAGCGGGTTCTGCGGGGTGACCTGCTGATTTTGTCCAGCAGTCTCCTGCTGCGCCAGCTCCGCAACCTGCGCCGCGGAGGGACTCTGCACTGCCACTGCAGCCTGCGGCGTACTCCACCCACACTGCACCACCGCCGGCAGCACGAACGCCACTGCCAGCGTGGATCTCAACAGCCGCCCGACTTGAAAATCCTGACCCCGCCCCAAACCCAAATCCTCGCAATTCCTCCGCTAACACTTGTCGAGGAAACCAGCAACGATACACCATGAACCCCCCTCACAGAACACGAAACGATTGTTTTAAGGTTTTGCGAACAAATTGGGAAAGTAGTACTTGGCGGGCCAGAGTCTCTCTAGGATTCGAAGAGCGACCGTGGTAGTCCTGACTGCCGAATAATCGACATCAAAGTTCCGATTCGCAGCTCGTCATGGTCCGGAACAGGAACAGTGACCGTTGAATCCTTGGTTCGCTTCTGCATCACAACATGATTGCCTCTGCGCCGCACTTCAGCGAATCCCTCGCCAGCGAGAATGCCACAAACATCGCGGCCAGACAGCACACGCAGCCTACCCAACCTCGACCTCAAGCCTGGTTACAAAAAGTTCCGAATGTCCGCGCCGTTCGACTTCCGCCGGGTCTGCTGTTTCAAGAAATAACTCTACCGCCTCTTGCAGGTTGTTCCGCGCAGATTCAATGGTATCGCCCTGGCTGGCAACATCTAACTCAGGACACAGCGCAACGTAGCCCTTACCTTCACGCTCAATGATCGCGGTGACTTGCCGCACTTGTTTCATGAAGCTCCTAACATCGACGCCGCTCTATAGTCATTGTAGAACAACGAGGTTTTAGAACAACGACGTTTCAGAACAACGAACTCTGCCTTCGGCTCGGCGTAATGCCAAAATGTTCGTATGCCAGTTGCGTCGCCACTCGCCCCCGTGGCGTGCGGTTCAAAAATCCAATCTGCATCAGGAATGGTTCATAGATTTCTTCGATCGCATCCGGTTCTTCGGCCAGCACCGCGGCCAGCGTACTCAACCCCACCGGGCCGCCCTGATACTTTTCGATGATCGTCAGCAGCAGCTTTCGATCGACCTCGTCGAATCCGTATTGATCCACTTCCAGCATTTGCAGCGCCGCCTGCGCCGTGGGTAAATCGATCCTGCCCGCCCCCCGCACCTGCGCATAGTCTCGCACCCGCCGCAAAAGCCGGTTCGCAATGCGCGGCGTTCCGCGCGACCGGCTGGCAATCTCCGTCGCACCCGCATCGTCAACCTGCACCCCCAGAATCTCCGCCGACCGTTCCACGATCACCCGCAGATCCTCCGGAGTATAAAACTCCAGCCGCANNGGCGCAGCAGCCGGTTGGCGATGCGCGGCGTCCCCCGCGACCGGCCGGCAATCTCCATCGCACCCGCACCATCCACCTCAACTCCCAGGATCTCCGCCGACCGCTCCACGATCACGCGGGAATCTTGCGGAGTATAAAACTCCAGCCGCAGCACGATGCCAAATCGCGCTCGCAGCGGCGCCGAAATCAGTCCCGCCCGCGTGGTCGCGCCGACAAAGGTAAAGGGCTTCACTTCCAGCGTATGCGTGCGCGCCGAAGGCCCCTGCCCAATAATGATGTCCAGCTTGTAATCTTCCAGCGCCGAATACAGCAGCTCTTCGAGCACCGGCTGCAACCGGTGAATCTCATCGATGAACAGGACTTGCTTGTCCTGCATGTTGGTAATGATCGCCGTCAGGTCGCCCTTGATCTGCAGCAGCGGCGCAGCCGTCGGCTGAAAATGCACGCCCAGCTCGTTGGCAATAATATTAGCCAGCGTCGTCTTCCCCAGCCCCGGAGGCCCATACAGCAACACATGATCCATGGCCTCGCCCCGCGACCGCGCCGCCTCAATCGCCACCGCCAGATTTTCTTTAACCTTCGCCTGCCCAATAAACTCGCCCAATCGCTGCGGCCGCAGCTTCAGCTCAAACGAAGAATCGTCCTCCACCACCGCCGCCGACACCAGTCGCTCAGGGCTGTAATTCAAGTTGGGATTATTCTTGGCAGTAGCCACTCGCCGGATGTTACCACGAACTGTGTGGAGGCAGCCGCTGCGCTTTAGACTTCAGGTGCGGATCAACATCAGCAATCCAATCATGCCCACAGCCGCGTCCGTCATGATAGCCAGCATCAGAATCAAAACAAAGCGACTGTCGCTTCGCAGCTGTTCCGGAATCACATTCGCCCGCTGAGTCACTACCGTGTGCGCCCACTGGTCTCCATACCGCTGCTCCTGATAAGTCTTTTGCATAGCAAGGTAGCCGACCAAGCCAAAGAAAAGCGCGTCGATAAAGTAGCCGAGTTCTCGAATGATGGCAGGCACCATTCGGCAGCGGATGCCACTTTCCTGGACTACTACCGCGGAGATCAACCGCTTCCCCAATGTGCTCCCGTGCATCGCTACGCAAATCACGTTATAGATCACAAAGCCAAGCACACCGGGAACGAACCCAAAGAGCCCCGCATGTCTAAATTTCGCAAGCACCCACGCAGGCAGGTGGCCGCCCGAGGCCGCGATCACGAGAATCGAAAACAGAAACCCCGCTGCATAGGTGACGCAGTAATGCAGGACATAGTCGATCACACGCGCCCCCACCCGAGGCCAGAAGCTAACGCCCGCCAAACCAAGGGGCTCAGTGGCGTAGCCGCCGAAGGAAAACGTAGTGGAAGTTGCCGCAGCGTCGGGAAATTGTGGCACCGGCGTAGACATCGGAAACTCCTCTCCGCGCCTGAGACCATCGCGGATCCGAGGGCAGCGCGCGATTATAAGCCCCCGGGGAAAACCGTTGCGGGACACTATACACGCTTTGTCAACGCCGCCGGGCGCTCCAAAATCGCGCTTCGACCGGGACCGGCGGAAGCGTCTTGACAATGTGACACATTATGTGTCACATTGTATTCATGCCATCCGTGAACATGCGCCAACTGCGCGACACGAAGAAGCTCAAAACCTGGCTGCGAGCCGGAAAGACGGTCGAGCTGCGCGAGCGGGATCGAGTCATTGCCCGTATTGTTCCGGAGAATGCGGTAGAGTCTCACGGGAATTGGCCGGACTTTGAGGCGATTGCGAAGGAGATTTTTGGTGACCGTAAGTTGTCCGGCTCCCATCTGGTAATTAGGGAGCGCGGACGTTATTGAGCATATATCTCGACACCAGCTTTCTCGTTTCGTTGTACTTAAACGACGATCACTCGCGTGAGGCGCGCTCGCGAATCGCTTCTGCCCCTGCCCTGTGGTTTACGCCCCTTCACAGTGCCGAGTGGGAACACGTGTTGGGCCAGCACCTTTTCCGGGGAGAGCTGTCGTTGTCGGAAGCGCAACGGGTGAGCGCCAAGCTGGAAGAACACCGCGCCGCCGGACGCTGGCTGTCCGTGCCGATCCCGGAGGACGCTCTTGAAGTATGCAGCAAGCTGGCTCGCGAATATGGTCCGAGGCTCTGGATGCGAACCCTCGATACCCTCCACGTCGCCTGCGCGCTGGAACTCAAAGCTGAACGATTCTGGACGTTTGACGACCGGCTGGCAAAACTGGCGAAGGCGCAGGGGATGAAGAATTCCTGACGCTTTCCATGTTGCACGGGTCAAGGTCCAAAAGCGCCGGACAGGTACTTCTATACTTTCATATATAATGCTATAATCGAGAGAATATGGCCCTTAGTATCAAAAGCATAGAGACAGAGCATCTGGCCCGCGAGATCGCAGCCAAAACCGGCGAGAGCCTAACCGGTGCCATCCAGAAAGCCTTGGAGGAGCGCCTCGAGCGCCTAAATAACAATCGCAGGAGCCAGGCGCTCGCGGCACAAATCGACGACATTCTGCAGCGCGTCGACGCCATGCCCGACCTCGACGCCCGCACTCCCGATGAGATTATCGGCTATGACGAAGATGGCCTTCCGTCGTGAGGCAAGTTAGCAATGGTCATTGACACTTCGGCCTTGGCGGCAATCTTTTTTCACGAGCCGGAGCGCGACGCTTTCCGTAACGCCATTGTTGCCGCGAGCAGCCGCCTCATCTCTGCCGCGACAGTTCTCGAAGCTGGCATGGTGATCGAGGGCCGCAGGGGTGGCGGCGCAGGCCGGGAGTTCGATCTCTTTATCGTCCGCGCCCAGATAAAGATTGTTCCGATCGACGCCGAGCTCGCGGACCTCGCCCGCTCTGCGTGGCGCAAGTATGGAAAAGGCCGGCATCCGGCGGGGCTGAATTTCGGCGATTGCTTTTCCTACGCCCTGGCGAAAGCGACCGGCGAACCGCTACTGGCCAAAGGCACGGACTTCACCAAGACGGATGCGCTTATCCATTCTTAGGAAGCTGCCCGACATGCGCTGGAACTCAAGGCGAAACCATTCTGGACGTTCGACGAGAGGCAGCGAAGCTGGCGAAGCGCAGGGATGAAGTGTGAGTGAACCTATGGGGCGATCTCGCGTAGAGCGCAAGAAGCAGAGCGACGACGCAGACGAGGCAATGGCCCAGGGTATTCGAGCGCCAACGACTTACTAGCGATATATGGTTGACGCACATTTCAAGAAACGCGGCATCCGGCCTCCTGCGGCTTGAGCGCCGTCTACTCTTCCTCTACCTTCACCTCACCCCGCTCCGCCTTCGCCTTCTCAATAATCTTTTCCTGCAGCGCCCCCGGCACCGTGTCGTAGTGGTGCATCTCCATGTTGAAGCTGCCGCGCCCTTGCGTCATCGACGTCAAGTCCACCCCGTAAGTCAGCATCTCGGCCATGGGCACCTCCGCTTTCACAATGGTGTTGCCGCCCTTATTGTCCATACCTTGGATGCGACCCCGCCGGCTGTTCAAATCGCCCATGATCGAGCCCGCAAAGTCGTCCGGCACCGTAATCTCGACCGACATCACCGGCTCCAGCAGCGTCGGCTTCGCCTGCTCCATCGCCTTTCTGAAGGCAATGCGCCCCGCCATCTGGAACGACATGTCGTTCGAATCCACATCGTGATACGACCCGTCATACAGAATCACGCGAAAATCCACCACCGGATATCCCGCCAGATACCCGCGCCCCGCCGCATCCTTGATTCCCTTTTCAATCGCCGGAATATAATTTTTCGGAATCGCGCCGCCAAAAATGTCGTTCACAAACTCAAACTGCCCGCCCCGCGGCATGGGTTCCATCTTGATCTTGCAATCGCCGTACTGCCCATGTCCGCCCGTCTGTTTCTTGTGCCGCCCCTGAACGTCAGCCTTGCCTCGGATCGTCTCCCGGTACGGCACCTTCGGCGCTTTCAAAACCACTTCCGTGTGGTAGCGCTTCTTCAGCTTCGCCACCACCACTTCGATATGCTGCTGTCCCGTGCCCGCAATCAGAAATTCCTGCGTCTGCGCGTCCCGGAAAAATCGCAGCATCGCATCTTCTTCCATCAGCTTATGGATCCCCGGCCCCAGCTTGTCTTCATCCGCGCGGCTCTTCGGCTCAATCGCAAACGTGATCGCCGGCTCCGGCAGCTTCACCCGCGGATACAAAATCGGCGCGCCCTTGTCTCCCAGCGTGTCGCCCGTCAGCGTGTCTTTCAATTTCGCCACCGCGCCAATATCTCCCGCGTGCAACTCCGTCACCGGAACCGCCGTCTTTCCCTGCATGATGGAAATATGCGACAGCTTCTCGCTCGATCCCCGCGAAAAATTCTGCACCGTCGCTTCATTCTTCAGCACGCCGGAAAAAACCTTGAAGTACGAAATCCTTCCCGCAAACGCATCCGACACCGTCTTGAACACATACAGCGACATCGGTTCCGCATCCGTCTCATGCCGCTTCGGCGCGTCTCCGTTGCCCGACCCCGCCGGTTCGCCCTGCACCCACTCATGCTCCGAAGGCGCCGGAGTGTAATCGACAATGAAATCCATCACCCGGTCCGCGCCAATGTTGCCCAGTCCCGAAGAAAAAATCACCGGAAAAAGTCTGTCTTCGCGAATCGCATTGTGCAGCGCCGGGATCAGGTCTTCCTCCCCCAGCGTTCCTGCTTCGAAGAACTTCTCCATCAGCTGGTCATCGCCCTCGGCCACCAATTCCACCAGTTGCTCGTGCGACTCCTGCACCTGTCCCCGCATGTTGGCTGGAATCTCCGTCTCTTTCCCTTTGCCATTCCCGCCCAACTCGTATGTGTAAGCCTTCATGCGCACCAGGTCGACTACGCCCGTCAAATTCTTCTCGCTTCCAATCGGCAGCTCGATCGGAATCACATTCCTTCCAAACGCGTTGATCAAACTCTCCAGCACGCGCTCCGCATTCGCCCGGTCGCGGTCCATGCGATTCACCACAATCAGCCGCGGCGTCTTGTATTCGTCGCAATCCTTCCACACCCGCTGCGTCACCACCTCAACCCCGGCCACGCCGTCAACCACCACAATGGCCGCATCCACCACCGGCAGTACCATCCGCGCTTCGTGGACGAACATATTGAACCCCGGCGTATCGATCACATTAATCTTCGTCTTGCCCCACTCCACATACGCCGCCGTCGCCGCAATCGACATCTTGCGGGCGATCTCTTCCTCGTCGTAATCGGTTGTCGCCGATCCATCATCCACCCGCCCCAACCGCGGCGTTGCTCCCGCGGTATAAAGCATCGCCGAGAGCAGCGAGGTTTTCCCCGCATGCCCGTGCCCCACAATCGCAACATTACGTATGTTTTCTCCGGTATAAACTTTCACGAGTAGGCTCCTACGCAGGCGTGGAAAGAGAGAAGGCCCAGATTCAGAATGAAGAACAGTGCAGTATACAGGCCAGCCCAACATACCTGCCAAAACTTAGGATGCTACCACGCGGGCAGCGGAAGCCTCAACCCGTGAAAGCGTGCAAAGAAGTCCCGCCCGGTGTATCATCCTCTCCGCGATGTTAGGCAACCGCACTAACGATCAGTGGATCGCGCAATACTCCTCCAGCCACCAGCATCCCATTAACCGGGCTTGCCACGCCCTGGGCATCCCGACCATCCTGCTCTCGCTCCCACTTTTTCTCGCCAGCATCTTTGTTCACCGCCTGTGGCCCTACGCGCTCGCACTGTTTGTCATCGGATGGATATTCCAATTCATCGGCCACGCCTTCGAAGGCAAACCACCCGAGTTTTTTAGTGACTGGCGGTTCCTGTTCGTCGGCGTCCGCTGGTGGTGGGCCAAAATCCACGGCAAAGCCTGAAGGAGTCCAGGTCTTTCTTGACAATGTGCGCCTTCCAGTTTGATGAGAAGCTTAGGGTTTGTATCAGGGTACGACTTCAGTCGTACCGCCAGTCGCTGAAAAAATAATCGGCTTCAGCCGCTGGGGAGGCCCACCGGAAGCACGCGAAGGAAAAACCCTATGTTCCCCCAGCTAGCCCGCTTCACCGATCTCGGACTCCTGCTCCTGCGCCTCATGGTCGCTCTCATCTTCGTCACCAGCGGCTACTCCCACCTTAAAGATCCCACCGCCCGCGCCAAGAGCATCGGAATGAGCAAAGCCTTCACCATCTTCCTCGGCATCGCCGAAGTCGCCGGCGGCCTGGGCGTCGCCTTCGGAGTCCTTACCCAACTCGCCGCCTTCGGTCTCATCCTCATCATGTTCGGCGCCATCCAGAAAAAAATTTTCGTCTGGCACACCGGATTCTGGGGCGAAAAAGCTTCAGGCTGGCACTACGATCTCATGATCGTCCTGATGAACTTGGTCATCGCCTTCACCAACGGCGGCGCCTATGTGCTGATGCGATAACGTGGGCCAATCCATTTTTGCCTTCCGACCGTACTTCCCCGTGAGACGTGGGCTCAGCATGTGCGCACCCTGCGTTCTTGCTTTCGTCATCCGTAAGTTGATAAGCTTCGAGCATCGTAAGCCCAGCATGCGTCGCCTGACCGCCAGATTGTTGTTGTTCTTCGCGTTCGTGGGAAATCTTGTCCCACTGGCGCTCGCGGCTACGGCTGCGCCGCATGCTTGCTGCCTCCGCAAGGGAGTTCATCACTGCCAGGATTCGCTGGCTTCAGAAAACGGACAACCCGAAATTCGCGGCGCCAATTGCTGCAACGGGGATTGCTGCCGTGCCGTCACCACCGCACAGTGGGCCCACCCCCAGCCGCGGCTTGCGGTCTCGTTCCAGCAAAGCATCTCTGCGCGCCTGGCCGGAACCCAACCCAACTCCCCGTCCACCGCCTCTGCCCAGCTCCAATCCTCACGCGCTCCGCCTGCCTGCTGAAGCGGTCACCCTGCTTGAATTAATTTCGTTTGCTCACTAGGTGCGCGTTCTTCGCTGGGACGTATCGCTGCCCGCGCCCGAAGCCGCCGTCGGCGACATCGCGCCGAACCGCCCTAACCCGATGCACAGAATGGAGACACTTTATGAGACAAGTCGTTAGTTTGACAGCAATTATTGTTTTCTTTGGTGCCGCGGCCTTCGCCACGATTTTCGGTTCCGTTCGCGGCGTCGTTCATGATTCTCAGCACCGTCCCATTCAAGGCGCACACGTTACCCTGAAGGCTCAAAACTCGGACTGGACCCACTCCCTGGACTCCGACAGCAACGGAGAATTTGAATTCAGCTCCGTTCCCATCGGGAGTTACACCGTGACCGTTTCCTCGCGGTCTTTCCAGCAAATGCAACAAGGCGTGATTGTCCAGTCCGACACCAGCCCGGTGCTTCATTTCGGCTTGGTGGTCGCGGGGACGCGGGAGAATGTCGAGGTTTCAGAGATTCCCGTTGAAGCCACCACCCAAAGCGTCACGCCTACCGTCATGCTCAACCGCATCGACATCCAGGAGACTCCAGGAGCCGACCGCACCAACGGCATGGAAATGATCACCGACTACGTCCCCGCCGCCTACGTCGTGCACGACATGCTCCATATGCGAGGTGGCCATCAGGTCGAGTGGCTCATCGACGGCGTTCCCATCCCCAACACCAACATCGCCACCAATCTGGGACCGCAGATTGACCCCAAGGATATTGATTACCTCGAAGTTCAGCGAGGCAGCTACGACGCNNCCGGCTTCGAGCGCGATCGTGAATGCGATTTCGTCATTACCGCCGGCAATTTCTACCAGACCAACGACCAGATCAGTTGCGGAAGCCACACCGCCCGCTCCGCTTATTACGCCAGCCTCAACGGCAACCGCAGCCAGTACGGCCTGCAGACGCCCATTCCGCAGACCNNTATTACCAGATTCCCATCGACCCCAACCCCAATTCCTTCACCAACGGCCCCAACGGATATCCCAGTTACGGCCTGCATGATGCCGAGGTCGAGCCCGATGGCTACGCCACGTTCTCTTGGGTTCACACATTTGATCCCAATACTCTGCTGACTGTTTCTCCGTTCTATCACTACAACGGAGCCGACTATCACGGCGGACCGAACGACACTCCTGTCATCTCCACCGTAACCCAGACCGCCCAATATGGAGGAGCGCAGGTAGCGCTCAATGCCAACGTCAAGCGCAATGATATTCAGGCTGGCGTCTATGGATTCGCCCAGCACCAGTACAACTACTTTTTCAACGATTACACCGACGGCAC
>PLUI01000105.1:26475-26703 GCA_003164855.1 Acidobacteriaceae bacterium | reverse complement strand
AGAGGATTCTAAATGGAGCGGGAGAAAGAGGCCAGCACAGGGCGGAAAGCAGGATTCGTTTGCGCTTCAATTGTATATCGTATTACGATATAATTCGAACGCAGGCTGGATCGGGACACGATACAATCAGCGGGATGAAAAGGCTCACTTTGTCGGATTACCAGGCACTGGCGGAGTTCCGCTATCAGATCCGGCGCTTCCTCCATTTCAGCGAGCAAGTGGTAAAGC
>PLUI01000105.1:0-26410 GCA_003164855.1 Acidobacteriaceae bacterium | reverse complement strand
GAGCAAGTGCTGGCCGAACTGGCGCTGCATCATCACGATGAACTGCGCAGTGCGGGACCTGAGTTAGTGGCCGCGCTCAGGCGAGTCATGCGCGAGGGCAATGATGCTGGTCCTCAGCAGGCGTTGTCTCCGCCTTCTCTCGACAAAGTAAGAAACAGCAAGCACCCGTGAGCACATCGGACGACCAATCACGAAGAACCTTACCGATTTCAGCGGACTCGATCTTAGCCCCGACGGCGAAGCTGGGACTGCTGGCAGCAGATTCGCCGCCAGCAGCCTTCCGCATGCTGCTGATCTCGCTTTTGTCCGCCGCAATCGGCCTGGTGGCGGGCATTGTGGCTTTCGTTCTGTATAAGTTGATCGGGCTTTTCACCAATCTTTTCTTCTTCCATCGATGGTCGGCGAACTTCGTCAGCGCGCAACATAACCATCTGGGCTGGATGGTCATCGTCACTCCGGTTATCGGCGGCCTTATCGTGGGCGTCATGGCCAAGTACGGCACGTCGAAAATCAAAGGCCATGGCATCCCGGAGGCCATGGAAGCAGTACTGTTCAATCGCAGCCGGATTGCTCCGCGAGTAGCGATTCTGAAGCCCATCTCCGCGGCAATCGCGATCGGTACTGGAGGTCCATTCGGTGCGGAAGGTCCCATCATTCAAACTGGGGGAGCGATCGGTTCGCTCGTCGGCCAGGCCTTCCATACCACGGCTGTGGAACGCAAAGTTTTGCTGGCGTGCGGCGCTGCCGCCGGAATGTCAGCCACGTTTAACACTCCCATCGCGGGTGTGATTCTCGCCATTGAGTTGCTGCTGTTTGAATTCAAGTCCCGGTCGTTCATTCCGCTGGTGATTGCGAGCACCCTGGCTACCGCCGTCCACATGCAACTCCTGGGTGTGGGACCGATGTTCCAAGTCAACCCAATGGACTTCTCCATTCCACGCGGCCTGCCTTTTTATCTGGTGTTGGGCTTGATCTGCGGCCTCGCCGCCGTGGGCTTCAGCAAGGTCCTTTACTGGGTGGAAGATCAATTTGAAAAACTTCCGTTCGACCAAGTGTGGTGGCCGGCAATCGGCGCGCTCGGACTGGGCATCATCGGATTCTTCGTGCCCCGCGTGCTGGGCGTGGGCTATGACACGATCGGCGATATTCTCAACGGCTCTCTCGCCTGGAAACTCTTGCTGGTTGTGATGCTGGCCAAAGCTGCGGCCCTGGCGGTTTCGCTCGGGTCCGGGACCTCCGGAGGATTGTTGGCCCCTTGCTTTATGTGGAGTGCAGCCATGGGCGGGATTTTCGCCATGGTGGCCAACCACTTCGTGCCGGGCGCGCATCTTTCACCTGCGGCCTTCGCACTTGTAGCCATGGGCGCGGTGTTTGGCGCCGCCTCGCGGGCCACGTTTACTTTCATCATCTTCGCCTTCGAAATCACGCGCGACTACAACTCCGTGTTGCCGCTGATGCTAGTCAGCGTAATCGCCGATGGAATTGCCATGCTCTTGATGCCCAAGAGTTCGATCATGACGCAAAAACTGGCGCGGCGCGGCCTGCACGTTCATCAGGATTACGAGGCCGACGTCCTCACCCAGACGAAGGTCACGGACACAATGGATCGAGAATTGCCTACCGTGACCGCGGGCACAAAAGTTGGAGAGTTGGCGGAGCGCATTGCGCGACACGATCCCGCAGTGGCTCGCCACGAGGCTCTTCTGATCGTCGACGATAGCGGAAAGCTTTGCGGAATCATAACCCGCGGCGATTTGCTGCGCGCTCTCGACAGCGATCCTTCGGGCGCAATGGGCGTTCTGGAAGCGGGCACGAGCAATCTGATCGTGACTCATCCCGACGAACTTGTCTCCGAAGCTGCCGCTAAAATGCTACGCTATGATGTCGGACGCCTGCCCGTGGTCGATCGCGCCGACCATGGCAAAGCCGTTGGCTATCTCAGCCGAAGCGGAGTAATGGCCGCCAGGCTGCGCGGATTCAACGATGAGCACGTGCGCGAACCTGGCTGGCTTCCCAGAACGCGTCCGGGGCGTTCTTAGAACCATCCTGCGCCGCATTTCTACGCTGGAAGAGAAAGCAGAATCGGTAGTGCATACTCACAGAGTAAGGTGGCCGCATCAGGATTGGTATTGCCAACGCCCTCCTCTTTGAGTATCCTTCCGCAATCCCCAAAGCAGGGCACTTTGGGAAGCGTGTACCTCGATGGCGATGGCTGAATCCAAGCGATCAGCGCCGTATCCCCGCAGCCCACTCCTGCGTGTGAGCGCACCACACTGGCTGCGCCCACTCTTCTGTTGTTGTCGAGCTTGTCTACTGGTCAAACACCCGCTGCAGCAATAAAAAACAATTCCATTTCGAACTCAGGGGGAAGCAATGGCGAAGCTACAAGGTAGGTTGATCTGGATTAGTTTTCTCACAATCGCATTCATTGGTCAGGCCCTTGCCCAAGGCGGCGCAACCGGTGCGATCACCGGGACAATTCAGGATCCAAGCGGTGCATTTGTGGCCAATGCCGAAGTGCGAATCACGGATCAGGAAACCGGCGTGCTGGAGCGAACCGTCACCTCCGGAGCCGACGGTTCGTTTACTGCCCCGCTTCTGCCGGCGGGCGAGTATACGGTTAGCGTTCATGGGGCCGGATTCGCCGAATCCACGTTCCGAGGCATCGTCGTGCGCGTCACGGAGACCACACGCCTGATCGCTAAACTCAAGCCCCAGTCGGTGCAGCAGCAGGTGGAAGTGCAAGCGCTGGTGCAGGAGGTAGACACTACGGATGCCACGACGGGGCAGGCAATTGAATCGAGCACCATTAGGAACCTGCCGCTAGCCACGCAGAATTTTCAGCAGTTGCTTACGCTGTCGAGCGGGGCGCAAGGGGAGTTGAATGCCGCCTCGCAGCTAGGCCGCGGCAATGTGCGCATTGAAGTGAACGGCCAGCGCGAAGACAACAACAATTATCAGATCGAGGGCATCAGCGCTACGGATTATAACGTCGCCGAGCTGACCACGACGCCCTTGCCGAATCCCGCGGTGATTCAGGAATTCAAGGTGCAAACATCCTTATACGACGCCACTCAGGGACGCAATGGCGGCGGCAATATCAACGCTATCTTGAAGACGGGCACCAATACCTTCCACGGCGAGGGCTACGAATTTTTTCGCAACACCGTACTGGACGCCAACGACTACTTTCTTAATGGGGCCGGCGAATCCAGGCCCGTGATCCAGCAGAACATATTCGGCGGGGACGTAGGCGGGCCGATCGGGACCGGGGGGAAACTCGGGTTCTTTTTCGTCAATTACTCCGGAACACGGCAGCGCAGCGGCGATTCTCCGGGAACCATCATCAGCACACTGATTCCCTATATTCCCGCGGCCGATCGTGGAGCCGGTGGCCAGGCCGCTCTGGCATCTGCTTTTGGGGTCGCCAGCATCGATCCGGTCGCCGCATCGCTGGTCGCATTTCAGAGCAGCCAGTTTGGTGCGGCCGCGAATGGCTATCTATACCCCCTACCTAACGCCCCCGCTGGAACCCCTGCCGGCACCGTGGTCCCGTTTACCACCAGCATCCCCGGCGTCTATACCGATAACCAATTCACCGCCACTTGGGATCGCGAGTTCCGCAACTCGCAGGACAAGCTATCCGCTGATTTCGTCTTTCAAAACTTCCAGTCGGACGTGCCGTTTGGCGCGGGAGGATTGCAAGCTTCGCTGGGCGGCAGCATCAGCAGCGGAGATCTCAACTTTCCCTACCAGCTTCCGGTAAGAGATCGGGTCTTCTCCCTTACCGAGACTCACGTTTTCTCGCCCACCCTGGTCAATGAGTTCCGCTTGGGTTTTACCCGCATCAACAACAGCGACATTAACGTGCCGCCGGTCACCGCGAGCCAGGCCGGTATCAGCCGTCCCACCAACAATCTCACGGATAACATTTACAAATTTACTTTCGTCAGTTCTGGCTTTCAGTTTGGTCCGACGCCGCAAGCCAATCAGTACCAGGCGCAGAACAACTTTAATTTCATAGAAACGGTGGGCTGGGTTAAGGGTAAACACAACTGGCGGTTCGGCGGGGAGTTCACGCCGGTCAGTCTCAACAAACAGTTTCCGCAGGTCTTCAATGGCCAACTTTATTTTGGCGACTCGACCGTGACTGATTTCGCGAATTTCCTGCAGGGTGCTCCGGAATTCAGCTTCGGAGGCGGCGGTGTCTACAACCACAATTACCGCCAGAAAAACTCCGCCGTGTTCGCGCAGGATGACTGGAAGGCCACGCAGAACCTGACTTTGAATCTGGGCCTGCGCACCGAGTTCTTCGGGGCGTGGAGCGACAACGCTTGCCACATCGGCAACATGGAATCGGACCTCACCAAGACGGGACAGTATCCTTTTATCTATCCGAGTTGCGTGAACAAGCTGGGAGTTCCCGGCCTGACTGGAAACGCTGCCGGGTCGACGTTCAACAACAGCGTTTCCACCGGCATCGGCCCGCGCGTAGGATTTGCGTGGGACGCTTTCGGTCATCACAACACGACCGTGCGCGGCGGGTACGGCATCTTCTACGTTCGCGAAGACGTGGGAGCCGTCGACCAGCTCAGCTTCCAATCGCCGTTCATACCCATCGTGTTTTTCGGGCAGACGCCCGGGTTCACCATGTCTGATTTTTTCACCGGGACCCCGGCCACTAATTCCAACGCGGTGCCTGCGGCCGGGCAGTTGTCGGGGGCCTGGCTGCCGTGCCTGGCACATCTCATCAGCTTTACGCCAAATAGTCCCAGCGGACAGGACGGCAGCTACGCGTGCACCGGCGGACCCGGCGTAAACTCGACACAAAATCTTTTTGTGCTGGAAGTTCCGCGACATTTCGTCGTCCCCAACACTCAACAATGGAATCTCACCATCCAACGCGACCTGGGCCGCAAATGGGTGTTTGAAGTTGGCTATGTGGGCACCAAGGGCACGCATCTTCGCGAAACTCGCGATGCCATTCAATCCGTGAACGCGACTCCAGCGAACCCGTTCACCGTCACCGACACCAGCGGCAACACCTATCAAATCACCGACAATACTTTTTCGAACGCTATCGCGCGCACGCCCACACCGGGATTGAACGGTTATTCGGGCTACCAAATTTTCGCCAATGACGCCTACTCCATTTATCACTCGCTGCAGGCGACAGTCTCGCGGCGCTGGGAGCGCGGTTACATTCAGGCCGCGTACACATTTTCCAAGAATATTGACGCGACCTCGACGGGAAACACGGCCAACAACACCGCTTTCAACGATGAGAGCACGATTAACGCCTCGCGCGGAATCTCTGACTTCAATCGTCCGCAGGTGTTCAAACTCAGCTACGTCTATGATCTCCCATTCTTCGCTCACGCGGCGGGGTTCAGGAGCGCGGTGCTGGGGGGATGGTCGGTGAGCGGCGTCACCAGCCTGCAGTCGTCCCTGCCATTCTCAGTTTTGGATTCCAACGGCGGCAACGCTTTCCTGGGAGCAGGCACGTCACCGGTGAGCGCCAACCTGGCTTCTGGCGCAACCATTGCCGACGGCATGAGCCGCGGCAGCGTTACGCAGCGCCTCGGCGGATGGCTGAATCCGGCTGCTTTCACAACTGCGCCCCTGCTTTATCCGACGCAATGCGCAACCAATCCGAACTTCTGCACTACCGGATTCGGAGATCTCGGCCGCAACATCTATCGCGGCCCCTTCCAGCAGAACTGGGATTTCTCGCTTATCAAGCACTTCAAGCTTACGGAGCGCCAGGATCTCCGTTTTGCCGCGGATTTTTTCAACCTGTGGAATCACCCGAATTTCGGCACGCCGCTGGTGACGGACTACGAGCAATACCTGGCTTGGGCAGGCGGCCCTCAGACCAGCCCCGACCCATTCGGCGAGATCGTGAGTACCACGGGAACGCCGCGCCTGATCCAGTTCTCCCTGCGCTGGGCGTTCTAATCGCGGCCAAAATAGGAGCCGGGAAGCGAAGCTTCCCGGCTGCTGTTGTTACGTAATTGCGGAATTTTTTATCTTAATCCTGAGCCTACGGACGCTTCTCCGCTTCCGCGATCAGCGGCCGCAACGCATCCACCGAAAAACCCAGTGTGCCGCCGGAGAATCCGTCGATGTAAGCCGAGTTCACTCCGATCACTTCCGCGTTGGAGTTAAAAACCGGGCCGCCACTGCCGCCGTGAGCCGTGGGTGCGTCGTAGATCAGCTTGTCTCCAACCACATCGCCGAGATGTCCGCAGGTGGTCGAAGGACGAATCAGCGAAAGCGCGGCTAGTTCGCTGGCGGCCGTGATGTCGTTGTGCCGGTACGCCAAGCGCTGGTAAATTCCGCTCGGCGACTTGGCCACCATCCCGGCAATCCCCATGGGATAACCGATCACCGTCACCAATTCTCCAGGCAGAGCGATTCCTCTTGCCAGCGGCGGAACCGCAAGTCCGCGCACCGCAGCTTTATCTTCGATGCGCAGCACCGCCAAATCTCCCGTACTTGAAACCGCGCCCGGCGTCAGGCTGACGGGCGTCGTCGAGCCCGGAAAGAACACGACCAGACTCTCCAGCATGGCGGTTGCGCCACGATGCATCAGTTCTTCCGCCTCGTTGTCGCCGTACCATGGTTCGGCCACATGCCGGTTGGTCGCGAGCAATCCGTCGCCTACCAGAAATCCAGTGCCGGAAACGCGCGCCCGGATGGCCGCGGGCTGATTGGCGAATCCTACTTGATATACGCCGTAAATATAGCCAATAGAATTCCGGTAGTGGCTGAGCACGAGAGCCGGCATCGCCTGCTCTTTCTCGAGCTGCGACACTTGCTGTGACAGGGCATGCACCTGCTTTTGCAGGTCATCCGGCTGCGGACTTTCTGCCGTGGCAGGGGCGTAGTAATGGAACATGGCCGCGGCGCCGAGCAGCAGGACCACCCCCAGCACAGCCTGCATCGTCTGCTGCCAGGTTTCGGTAACGTCGCTCGAGCCCTGCTTAATTTCTGGTTCGGACATGGATGGTTCGGACATGGATGTGGACGTCCCGCCGTTCCAGCCATTTTGCGAAGCGCGCCCAGGCTGAAAAGAGGGGAGTGGTCATCTTCCCTTGTCCGGCAAGGCTTTTCCACGGTACGGAAGATGATGTACGTGAGTATCGAAAGTGTATTGGGGATTGGCAGCCGGTCGCTGCCAGGGGCAATCGGAATGAGGCTTATCCCAGGCTAGGGCTTCCCGATTCCCAGGCGCTTGGCCATTTCGTCGTACAGAAAGCCTTTTCCCGGCACATAAGGCTGCACCCACTCGCCATCGATCACGAATTGAGGGATGGCGCGCTTGCCCGTGTGCTTGACGATTTCATCCACCGCGCCCGGGGTGGTTTCAACGTCCACTTCTTTGTAAGGAATGTTGTGCTTGGCCAAAAAGCGCTTCGCCTCGCGGCAATCGGGGCACCAGGTTGCAGAGTAAACAGTAAGATCCATGATCCTCTTTGTGAATCCGCAGCAACCTCCAGCTTACTACGGCTTATCAGCGCGCTCTTATACCCGCTCCAGTTGAGCGACCGTACGCTCGTTGACGATGTTGCCGGTATTCAAGGTGGAAGCCGGTTCAAACAGGATAACCCAGCATTCTTCTTCGGCGACCGGACGGTGCTCCACGCCGCGCGGCACGACGATGAATTCACCTTCCTCGATCCATTCCTGGCGCTCGCGGAATTCCATGCGGAAGCGCCCTTTCACCACCAGGAACATCTCGTCTTCATTCTCGTGGTGATGGAAGACAAACTCACCCTTTAGCTTGTCGAGCTTGACGTGCTGCCCGTTCAGCTCGGCGGCTATGTAGGGCTTCCAGTACTCCGAAATTTTGGCGAACTTGTCGGCGATGTTGACCTTGTCCATGGTGCGCCTCCGACTCAGTGGCGTTCTATCTCAAGATTCGTGGCAGGAGAATTGGTCGCAAAACAAAAGCCGTCAGCTTGCGCTAACGGCTGAAAGTTGAAACGCGGACAGCTTAGCTGTTCTCGTACAGCAGCACGCCTTCGGTCTTCTCCGCGTCCACCGGACGGTAGAACAGCTTATTGTCTTCGAGGAAGACCTCGATGAATGCCGGACGCGTGGTAATCGTGCCCTGAATCAGCGCTTCCGACAGCGGGTCTTCAATGTATTTCTGCAGCGCTCTGCGCAGTGGCCGAGCGCCGTAGGAGCGATCCGTCAAGGTTTGGTTGAGGATCCACTTCTTGGCTTCATCCGCCACGCTTACCGTGATTGCCTTCTGCGCCAGGTTCTGGTTGAGCTGCGTGACCATGAGCTCGAGAATCTGGATCAGATCCGCTTCGCTCAGCGCCAGGAACAGAATGATCTCGTCCAACCGGTTCAGGAATTCTGGATTGAACGTACGTTTCACTTCGCCCTTCACCAGTTCCTCAACCTTGGTCGAAACCATTTCGTCCTTGGTCGACTGGAAGCCGAAGCCTTCGCGCTTCTGCAGGTGCCGAGCTCCAATGTTCGACGTCATGATAAGGATCGTGTTCTTGAAGTCGACCGTGTTGCCGAGCCCATCGGTAAGCTGGCCGTCTTCAAAAACCTGCAACAGGATGTTGAACACATCGGGATGCGCCTTCTCGATTTCATCGAGCAGCACCACGGAATACGGCGCGCGCTTCACGCGTTCGGTGAGCTGGCCGCCCTCTTCGTAGCCCACGTATCCCGGAGGCGAACCGATCAGCTTCGNNTGCTTCTCCATGAACTCCGACATGTCGAAGCGGACCAAAGCTTTCTCCGTGCCGAACATGAACTGAGCCAGAGTGCGCGCAACTTCCGTTTTGCCAACGCCCGTTGGCCCGAGGAACAGGAACGAGCCGATTGGCCGGTTCGGACTCTTCAATCCAGCACGCGAACGCCGGATCGCCCGAGCCAGCGCGCTGATCGACTTATCCTGCGAAATGATGCGCTTGTGCAGCTCTTCTTCGATGCGGAGCAGCTTCTGCGTCTCTTCTTCTTTAATCGAAGTAATGGGGACGCCAGTCCAGCGCGAAACCACATCTTCGATGTCCTCGCGGCCCACAACGCCGGTGGAGGATTCGTCCAGATGATATTTTTCGCGCAGCGCGCGCAGATTCTCGCGCTCCTTGCGTTCTTCGTCCGAGTAGAAGCGCGCCTTCTCGAACTCATGGTTGGCGATCGCGTTCTCCATGCGGTGCACAATAAACTTGATCCGCTTCTGAACTTCGGTGATTTCTTCGGGTTGCGAAGTCTGGCGCAGCTTCACGCGCGCGCCGGCCTCATCGACCAGATCGATCGCCTTATCAGGAAGGAAGCGGTCTGGGATGTAACGGTTCGAATGGGAGACCGCGAAGTTAATGGCATCGTCCGTATACGTAACGGCGTGGAACTTTTCGTACCGGTCCTTGATGCCGAACAGCACCTTGATCGCGTCCGCTTCGTTCGGCGGAGGAACTTTGACAGCCTGGAAACGCCGCTCGAGCGACCGATCCTTCTCGATTGACTTGCGATACTCGCCCGGCGTGGTTGCACCGATGCACTGAATCTCGCCGCGCGACAGTGCCGGCTTCAGAATGTTGGCCGCATCAAGCGAACCCTCCGCCGATCCCGCGCCCACCAGAGTGTGCAACTCGTCGATGAAGATGATCGAATTTTGCGACTCCATCAGCTCTTTCATGATGGTCTTCAGCCGCTCTTCGAACTGACCGCGATATTTTGTTCCGGCAACGATCAAAGAGAGATCGAGCGCCAGAATTCGCTTGTCCGCCAGGAACGATGGAACTTCGCCGTCGGCAATCCGCTGCGCCAGTCCTTCCACAATTGCGGTCTTGCCCACTCCCGGCTCGCCGATCAATACCGGATTGTTCTTGGTGCGGCGGCACAGAATCTGAACCACACGCTCCAGTTCTCCGTCGCGCCCGACCAGCGGATCCAGCTGGCTGTCCATCGCCGCCTGGGTAAGATCGCGGGAAAACTCGCTCAATAGCGAAGACTCACGCTGCCGCTGCGGCGCAGCCTTCTCCTGGCTGGTGCGCGCGAGCTCTTCCCGGATGGTCGATAGGCGCAGCCCACGCTCGTGCAGAATTTCCGCGGCAAAGCACTTTTCTTCCCGCAGCAATCCTAACAAAAGATGCTCGGTACCGATGTGCCGGTGCGAGAGGCGCTCAGCCTCTTCCGCGGCATAAGCCAACACGCGCTTGCACTCATTGCTGAGCGGGAGATCCACGGAAGTCGAAACCTTTTCCCGGATCGTGGTATGCCCCTCGATCTGCTTGCGGATGGACTCAACCGAGGCGTGTGATCGCAGGAATCGATTGGTCAGGGCCTTATCTTCACGCAGGAGCCCCAGCAGCAGGTGCTCGGTCTCAATATAAGGAGACCCGAACTGGCTTGCTTCGTAGCGCGCAAAGAAGATTACGCGCCTGGCTTTCTCCGTATAACGTTCAAACATAATGCCCTTCCCCCTGAAGCTTCCGGCCGAGAAGGCTTGCTGGCCTGCTCGACGCTTACCTATATCCTGGCCCGTTAAAGCTTGCCGCTTGCATGCTGGTTTCCGTGTCCACCTTATTATGCAATCAAACGGCCCCCAAACCCAAGTACTCAAACGTTTTTATAATGTTACTGAAGGAACCTGTTGAAATCTCCTTCGTTTACTGATTAGTTCAATTTCTTGCACTTTGTCTTACTAATCTTTCACTTCGGACTGCTCACTTCGGACTGCTCACTTTCTCGTTGATCACTTTCCCAGTAATCAATAGTCACGACGGCAACGATTCCGGCCTGATCTCTTCCACGCGCCCACCCTGCAGCCGCAACACCCGATGACAGCGCCTCGCAAACGACAAGTTATGAGTTGCAATGAGTGAGGTGAGTTGGTGCTCGCGATGGAGTCGCGCAATCAATTCGAAAACCGCTTCCGCCGTCTGCCCATCCAGATCCCCGGTTGGTTCATCCGCCAGCAACAGTTTGGGACCAGTGATGAGCGCCCGCGCCAGAGCTACCCGCTGTTGCTCGCCGCCCGAAAGCTCTCCCGAGCGGTGATGCCCGCGTTGCTCTAAGCCGACCTGACGCAGCCAGCGTGAAGCTTCCGGCGCTGCCTCGGCCCAGCTACGCCCCCGCACTAATAAAGGCATCGCCACATTCTCCGCCGCCGTGAATTCCGGCAGCAGATAATGAAACTGCCACACAAAGCCGGCGTCGCGATTCCGGAACTCGGCTGCTTCGTCCCCTGACAAAGAATTCAGCTTCAATTCCGCGCAGTATACGTCACCCGCAGAAGCGTGATCAAGAGCGCTGAGGATGTGCAACAAGGTACTCTTCCCCGCTCCGGACTCGCCGACGATCGCGAGCATTTCGCCTCGCTTCACCTCAAACGACAAATTCTCAAAGAGCACCAGGTCCGATTCGCCGGACCGGAAAACCTTCTTCAATCCTTGAACCCGAAGCAGCGGTTCTTGTTCCGACAAATGAGCTTCCGCCAGTTGCTTGCTTAGATGCACTTTGCCCCCGCATCGGTCCATCCGGTTCTGCCCTTAGTGCGGCCACGGCGGGAACAGTAGGACCGGCCATCTTCTCACATCAGGCTTGCAGTCCACATGGCACGTTCGAACCATATAGGCATAGTGACATTAGATGCAGCCGCGTTGCCACGAATCTCGCGTTTTGCGAGGGCACCTACCAGAAACTGTACTCGCCGCTGTGGGGCTGTGATGTGACCGGCGTCACGAGTCACTATGCCGAGTCCCGGAAGGGAGTGGTCAGTAGCCGTTGCTCACACTAGACCCCGACCTTGACCTCGGCGCCAGCCAGCCGTTGCAGAGACTCCTGGTAGGGCTCGCGGGCGATGCCCCGCTCGGTAATGATGGCAGCCACGTACTTAGCTGGAGTTACGTCGAAAGCAGGGTTTTCAATGGACACGCCGTCCGGAACCATCTGCCTCCCGGCGATATGAGTGACTTCCTCCGGGTTGCGCTGCTCGATAGGGATATTGTCGCCGTCAGGGCACGCGAGGTCGACGGTTGAAACCGGCGCGGCCACATAAAACGGGATGCCATTCTCTTTGGCCAGCACAGCAACGGTATAGGTTCCGATCTTGTTGGCGACGTCGCCGTTGGCCGCGATGCGGTCCGCGCCTACGACGATGGCTGCAATCTTGCCCTGCTTCATCATGGCGCCCGCCATGTTGTCGGAGATCACGGTGGTCGGGATGCCATCTTTCATCAGTTCCCAGGCGGTAAGGCGCGATCCCTGCAGAAAGGGACGGGTTTCGTCGGCATAGACGTGAATCTTTTTGCCCTGCTCAACGGCGGCGCGAATCACGCCCAGCGCCGTGCCGTAACCAGCCGTGGCCAGCGCCCCGGCATTGCAGTGCGTGAGTACTCCGCCTGCGGCCGGCATTAGCGTGGCGCCGTGGCGTCCCATGGCCTGGTTAGCGGCGATATCTTCGGCGTGCATGCGCTTGGATTCCTCAACCAGCTCCTGCTTGATTTGTGCAATAGGGCGAATGCGCAGGCGCTCGAACTTCTCCTGCATGCGGCGGATGGCCCAGAACAGATTGACTGCCGTAGGCCGGGTTTTGCTCATGTTGTCGCAGATCTGGTCGAGATCGCGCTTTAGTTCGCCGACCGTCTCGGCTTTGGAATCCCTGGCACCAAGCGCGATCCCCATGGCAGCGGCCACGCCAATAGCGGGCGCCCCGCGCACCACCATGTTGCGGATGACATCGGCAACCTGTGCGTGAGTCTTGCAGGTAACGTAGGTTTCTTCGGTGGGCAGCTTCGTCTGGTCGATGAAGCGCACGCCCTGGTCAGTCCATTCGAGAGTTTGAATCATGCTTGGCTGAATCATGGCTTGGTAATGTAAAGTCCTATCAATTCTTGTGCGCCGCGCAGAGATTCCGCGGATTGTTCGTCACTGCTAGCCGGCCGCAAATTTCGCACGCGGCGGCAACGGCAAAGATTGAGGGCCGGGTATCATCCGTCTGCCGAATGTGTTCGGCGCGCACGTCGCTCGCGGTAAAAATCGAGACAAACGGCGCCGGAGACGCAGCCTTCTCCACGCTCGGCCTTCCCTTAGCTTCCTCGCGCTCCACCAGACACATCGCGCCGACGACTTGGAATCCAAATTCGCGGGCAACGTCGATCGCCTGCACTGTGGAAGCGCCGGTGGTGCAAACGTCGTCGACGATTACCACCCGCGCGCCCTTCTCGCGAAAGCCTTCAATGCGCTGTCCCGTCCCGTGCTGCTTCTCCGCCTTGCGCACGAGAAAGCCTTGCAGTTCGCCACTGACCACAGAGACCGCTACCACGATGGGATCGGCGCCCATGGTCAGTCCGCCGATGGCTTGCGGCTTCCATCCGCGCCGCCGAATTTCGTCGAAAAATACTTCACCGGTCAGACGAGCGCCCTTGGCGTCAAGGGTGGTAGTGCGGCAATCGATGTAGTAGTCGCTGGTGCCCCCCGAAGACAATTTAAACTCGCCCAGGCGGAAAGATTTATAGGCGAGGAGGCGCAGCAAGTCCTGGCGCGGAGAATTCATAAAATTCTACGATACCACGTAAAATCGGCTCTCGGCGCGGGGCCGAGGGTGGGATCGGTCCGCACTGACTCTGCACCTTCCGACCCTTCGGGCGTGGTAACCTGAACGTATTCCCACAACGACGCTTCGAGGTTTGAAATTGCAGAGTGTGCGAAAGCTTTTATTTTTTCTTCTTGCCGGCTTCCTCCTTCCAAACTTGAGCGGTTCCGGTCTGGTTTTGACAGCTTTTGCCGAGGGCACGCACACCTGGGAGCAGTCAAAATTTGACGAACTGACCAAGGGCACGGCCAAAGGGGTGGCAATTCGCAGCACCGGTGGTTTGGAACTGGCTCCAACCTTCAAGAGCCTCTATGCCACGCCTTCCACTTATATCTGGGCCATTGCGGCCGACGAAGCGGGCAATGTGTATGTCGCCGCGGGCGCGCCCGCCCGGGTTTATCGGATTACCCCAGAGGGCAAACCATCAATCATTTTCGAACCGAAAGAACTCCAGGTGCAAGCGCTGCAGATTGGCTCCGGAGGCGTAATCTTTGCGGCCACCGCTCCCGATGGCAAGGTTTACAAAATCGAAAACAAGCCGGGCAGCAAGACGCCGGCTAAAACAGATGCGCCTCAGCCATCACCATCCGACAAAGACAAAGACAAGGACAAAGACGCGGCTAAGCCGAGCATGGACGCTGCGTGGAGTTCATCCGTCTATTTTGAGCCAGGCACGAAATATATTTGGGATCTGGCTCTGGATAAATCGGGCAACTTGTATGTGGCGACCGGCGATCATGGTGAAATTTTCCGGGTTACAGGAAAAGGTGAGCATTCGGTTTTCTTTAAGAGTGACGAAACCCACATTCGCGTGCTGGCTTTCGATGCACAGGACAATCTGATTGCTGGTTCGGATGGCAGCGGGCTCATCTATCGCATCTCGCCGGCGGGCGAGGGGTTCGTGCTATACAGCGCGCCCAAGAAAGAGATCACAGCTCTGGCGCTCGATCGCGCGGGGAATATTTACGCGGCAGCGGTCGGCGAAAAGCGCGGCGGAAGCGGAGCGAATCCCTCGGGTATGGCGGCGGCTCTTTTGTCGATGAGTTCCACTCCGCCCGCCGGCGGCAGCGCACCGCAGGTTCCCGGCATGACGATCACTACTGCGCCGAGCGCGCCCCCAATGACTGGCCCATTTCCATTTCCGGGCGGGGGCGCCAGCGGTGGCTCTGATGTTTATCGCATCGCCCCCGATGGTTCTCCCACCAGGCTCTGGACATCGCACGAAGACATTGTCTATGCCCTGGCCTTCGATTCACAAGGGCGTGTGCTTGCCGGCACGGGCAATCGCGGCCACATTTTTGCCATCAGCGGGTTGGATGATTTTTCCGACTTGCTCAAAGCGGCGGCTTCGCAAGTGACAGCTTTCGCCAAGGCGCCGGGAGGCGGAGTCTACGCGGCGACCAGCAATCTTGGCAAGGTGTTCGTGCTGGGACCTGGTCCGGAAGCACAAGGCGCATACGAAAGCGACGTTTTCGACGCCAGGATTTTCTCGCGCTGGGGACGAGCCGAATTTCGCGGCTTAGGCACTGTGGATCTTTATGCCCGCAGTGGCAACGTAGATAATCCTGACCGCAACTGGAGTACGTGGAAGAAGATCGATTTGGGCAAGAACGACGAGACCGGAATCCCCCCGGCGCGTTACGCGCAGTGGAAGGCTGTGCTGCATGCGGGAACGCCCGCGCCGGTCCTCGACACCGTAGCGCTGAACTACTTGTCCAAGAACGTCGCTCCGGAGATCGAGGACGTGACCGTGCAGGTTGGCGTAAAGTACCAGCCACTTCCCAAATCGACGGGCATCAGCCTGGGATCGGACTCGCAGGCTTCATCTCCCGGATCACATTTCGAAGTTCCCACGCCCAGTTCGCATGATCGCGACTCCATCGGAGTGAAGTGGAGCGCGCACGATGAGAACGACGACCAACTCGTCTACTCTCTCTATTACCGCGGTGACGGCCAGACGCGTTGGCTGCTGCTTAAAGACGACATTGCTGATAAGGCCTATTCCTTCGATGCCAGCTTGCTGCCGGATGGCGGCTACACCGTGAAGGTGGTCGCGTCCGATGGGCCTTCGCACTCACCGGGCGAGGCTTTGACCGCGTCAAAAGAGAGTCACCGGTTCGAGGTGGACACAACGCCGCCCCGCATCGAAGATCTTGCGGCGACGCTGGAAGGCGGCCAGATTCGCGTCACCTTCCGCGCGGTAGATGGTTTTTCTCCCATCAAGCGCGCGGAATATTCGGTGGATGCGGGCGACTGGAAGTATGTCGAGCCCACTGGCCAACTCGCGGACGCGAAAACCGAAAATTATGATTTCAAGACCACGCCCGAAGCATTGAGAGATGGCGAAGTGTCTTCGGAGCATGTAGTGGTCATACGAGTTTTCGACCGGTATGAGAATATGGGCGCCTCCAAGACTTTAATTCGTGGCAAGTAAAATGTCTTGAAGGAGCGGCGCTTCAAGTTAATCCTTCACCCGCTTCTGAATCGGCTTCCGTCGGCGCCGCTCCCAAAGTGTGGAGAGCGCCAATGCGCCGCAAATCAGGAAACATCCAGGCCCAGAGCGCAATCACCACCAACGTGCCAACTCCTCCCAGTACCACCGCCGGGACGGTGCCAAACCATTGGGCCGTGAGTCCAGATTCGAACTGCCCGAGTTCATTCGATGTGCCGATAAAAACCATGTCCACGGCCATCACCCGCCCCCGCATTTCATCGGGGGTGCGCAGTTGTACCAGCGTGGCGCGGATGATCACGCTGATCATGTCGGCCGCTCCGAGAAATATCAGCGAAACCAGCGACAGCACCAGGCTGGTCGAGACACCAAAAAGCATCGTGCAGATGCCAAACCCGGCCACTGACCACAGCAGCATCGGCCCGGCGCGACCGCGCAGCGGACGATGCGCCAGTGCGACGGCCATCAGCGCCGCCCCCACTCCGGGAGCGGTCCGCAGCAACCCTAGTCCCCACGGCCCGGTGTGAAGAATCTCTCGTGCGTACACGGGTAGCAGCGCCACAGCCCCGCCCAGAAGGACAGCAAATAAATCAAGCGAGATCGCGCCCAGGATTAGCTTCTCCCGCCAGATAAAGTGCAGGCCTGCGAGCACCGTCTTCAGCGTCATGGGCTCCCGCCGGCGCGCTTGGGGCCGAGTCTTGATGCGGAACATGGAGAGCAGCGCACCCACAGCGGTCAGCAGAGCAACCGCGTAAACCGCGGATGGCCCGCGGAACACCGCGTAAAGGATTCCGCCTAGGGAAGGTCCAAGGATGGTTGCCGCCTGAAAAACCGTAGCGTTCCACGCCACAGCGTTGGAAAAATGTTTTTCGGGAACCAGTTGCGGCAGAATCGAACGGCTGGCCGTGCCGTTGAATGAGCGCACCACTCCGAGCAAAACCAGCACACCATAAATCGGGAGCACCGCGCGCGTGCTGCGGACGGCAAGAATTAATAAAAGGCCGGAGCACAAAACATATCCCGCATAACACGCGCCCAGAACTTTGCGCCGCTCGAACCGATCAGAGGTGTGGCCGGAAACGAGGAACAGTAGAATTCCGGGAAGAAATTGCGCCAGCCCGACCAAGCCGAGGTCCAGAGCGCGTTTGGTGATGTCATAAACTTGCCATCCCACTGCGACCGCCTGCATCTCGAACGCAGACACGACCAGGAATCGCGCAATCTCAAACAGCACGAAGTCGGGATGAGTAAATGCAATGCGTCCAGCTCTGGAGTCGGGAGGGCCGGGCATGGATTATCTAATGTGCCATAAAACGTCGCCACGGTACGAGAAAATGGCGCCGAGCGCCTGATGCGGCGGGATTAGGCTTGACTCATTGTGATGAGTCATTTAGACTCCTACTATGGCTAAGCGGCTTCAAGTTATCCTGCAGGACCCCGAATACCGCGAAATCCAGCGCGCGGCTCGTGCGCGAAATATGTCGCTGGCTGAATGGGTTCGGCAGGCATTGGAGCGTGCTCGTCTTCGTCAACCTCTAGGTTCGGTGGAGAAAAAACTTGCGGCCATCCGCTCCGCCGCCGGGCACGAATCGCCGACCGCCGACATCGACACCATGTTAGCGGAAATTGAGCGTGGGTACTCCTCCGGTCAGCCCAAGTGATTCTGATCGACTCCAACATACCCATGTATCTCGTCGGTTCACCGAGTCCCCAAAAGACGGATGCGCAACGCTTATTGGAGAGGCTGGTGAGCGCACGCCAGCGATTAGTCACGGACGCGGAGGTCCTCCAGGAGATATTGCACCGTTACGCCGCTATCAATCGCCGTCACGATCTCCAGCTTGCATTCGACGCGCTTCTCAGCGTTGTGGATGATGTCCTCCCTGTCGACCGCGCCGCAGTCGAACGCGCAAAACAGATCGTCCTCGGCTACCCTCGCCTCTCCGCGCGCGATGCCGTGCATCTCGCCATCATGGAGCGGCACAGCATCGAGCGCATTTTGACCTTCGATACCGGCTTCGACGGCTTTCCCGGAGTTACGCGCCTGTCATAACGATTAAAGGTCGTTTAAGCAAAAGCTATCCGCTTACCTGTAGAAATCGACTTATGCTCTCGCTATTGCGAACCGTCGGGTGGGCTGCCTGCGTCGTGTACTCGACGATCCCAGCGTTCTGGCTGCTGATTCATCCCCGCGCGGAATTTTGGCGCGCACGGCGACGGTCGCCATACGGGATTCTCCTACCGATCTGGAGCGCGATGTGGGTGGCGCTGGCAGCTTTGACCGCCTCATGGCGTGGCATTCTGCTTTATGAAAAGAATTGGACGTGGATCCCCGCAGCCGGACTGTTCTGCGCCGGCTTGCTGCTCTACAAACTGTCTCACCACCACTTCACCCTGGCGCAACTAGGCGGACTGCCAGAAGTTCTGCGTGGACGCAACCAGCAGCGCCTCGTGACCACAGGCATTCGCGGCCACGTACGCCATCCGGTCTATCTTGGACATCTGTGTGAGATGCTGGCCTGGAGCATGGGCACGGGCCTGGCTGTCTGCTGGGCGCTGACAGGGTTCGCGATTGTGACCGGTGCGATTATGATCACTATGGAAGATAGAGAATTGGAGAAAAGGTTCGGAGAAGAATACCGCCAGTACCGATCGACCGTACCCTCGGTGCTGCCAAAGATAACAACGTGAACCGACCAAACGATGTGGCGCGCACTCTGCGTCCTCCGCGGCTGCTCTCTGCGCCGTCTGTGTTAGAAGCCTTTATTTGCTTGAACCCGCACACGGCGCGGAAGCGGTAGTTATAATCCGACTTGGCTGAAAGTTGAGAGCTGACGACTGATCGCTCCTCATGCGCTTTGAACTCTTCATCGCGACACGTTATCTGCGCGCCAAGCGCCGGCAGGCCTTTATCGGTATTATCACCGGCATTTCGATTGTCGGAGTGGCCGCGGGCGTGGCTTCGCTCATTGTCGCGCTGGCCATCAACAACGGCTTTCGCCAGGATTTGCAAGAGCGCCTCATCGGTTCTACTTCGCATATCAGCCTGCTGCGCGTGGCCGACGACGGCATCAAGGAATGGCCGGTGCTGCTTGATCGCCTTTCCAAACAGCCTCATGTAGTCGCCGCCGCCCCGGCAATTTTTGAGCAAGTGCTCATCTCCCGCGGTCCACGCGCCCGGGGCGCCGTCCTCAAAGGAATGATTCCGGCCGACGAGCGCAAGGTTGGTGACCTGCTCAACACAATAAAAGAAGGCTCAGCGGCTGCGTTGGAAGAAACATCTCCCCCCTCCGAGAACTCATCAGAACCAGAGACTCAGAAAAACCCGGCGGCCAGCAATTCCACGCCCGCAGACGATTCTCCTGATTCCCTCGCCGGCGTACACGCACGCGTAGCCGCTATGCCGCCAATTATTCTGGGCAAAGACATGGCAGACAATCTGGGCGCAACCGTTGGCTCCGTCGTCCTGGTGACCAGCCCGCAAGGCGAACTTACTCCGTTCGGCATGGTGCCGAAATACAGCCGCTTTCGCGTGGTAGGAATTTTCAACTCCGGCTTCTTCGACTACGACTCGTCATGGGCCTTTACGCGGCTCTCCGATGCGCAACGTCTGTTTGGTTTGGGCGATTTGATATCGGTGATTGAGTTCAAGGTGGACGACATTGACAAAGCCGATGTGGTTTCCCGGCAACTGGAAGACGCAGCCGGCAAAGGTTTCATGACTACCAATTGGAAGGAACAAAACCAGGCGCTTTTTCACGCCCTGAACATGGAGCGACTGGTTACCTACATCACGGTGGGCCTGATCGTCTTTGTCGCCGCCCTGAACATTTTGATTTCCCTGATTATGATGGTCATGGAAAAAACCAAGGACATCGCGGTGCTGATTTCCATGGGGACGAGGACCTCGCAGGTGCGCAAAATATTTATCGCGCAGGGAGTTCTGATTGGAGTAATCGGCACCGCGATCGGCTTATTCCTGGGGTACGCCATCTCCTACGCGGGCGGTCACTATCACATGATTTCGCTCTCACCCGAGGTTTACTCCATCGATTACGTCCCCTTTGCGCCGCGCCTTAAAGACGGCTTATGGGTTGTCCTGGTGTCAGTCGGAGTTTCGTTCATCGCAACGCTTTACCCGTCATGGTCCGCCGGCAGGACTTTACCGGCGGAAGCGTTGCGCTACGAATAAGCTCTAGGAATAAGATTGTGCACAGCGGCGGGGAACTTTTTCGTTCTATTCGCCGTACATTTGAATAGAGAGTAGGAAAGAAGGAGGCTTCAACATGTTCACGTTCCTCCTGTGGTGCATACTTTTCGTATTCTGCTGGCCGCTGGCGATCTTAGCGCTGATCGCGTACCCATTCGTTTGGCTATTGCTGCTGCCATTGCGCATCGTCGGCGTTGCCGTTCACGGTGTGCTGGAAGTAGTGTTCCTCGCCATCACGCTACCGTTCCGACTGCTGGCGGCTCCGTTCCGGATTTAAGCGGGTACAACAGTCGTCTTGGGTTCGGTTCGTGGATCCGACCTTCCAGCCCGCACGGAAGCACGCAACCTGCTGCACCAAGTTGCGCTTCTATTCCCAGAAAATTCTCCAGAAGCTAATCCAGCGAGATTCGTACGTCGCCATGAGGACCGAATATTGCGGCTGTCCAGGAGAGCTTCCGTTCAAGAGGCATACGCCAACCCCAAAGCGAGAAGCAGTCCTGCGGGTATCTAGCCACGTTGCCAGTCGCCGAGCCGATTCAGGCAAGTGCCCCAGATCGTCGGGTTGGAAAACAACATCCAAGATCAAGCCGGAGGAAAAGCGCATATCCCGCGTGCACACTTTTTCACGAAATGTGTTCCTACCCATTCGTTTTAGTTTCGACAGGTGAGCAGCCTGACGCGCTTGCATGAATGCGGCTGAGACAACATCCGCAGCAGCATCCTCCTGATCGGAAGCAAACGTGGGGAGTAATGCCAGAAAAATTAGAAAAACAGAAGGGACCAACTTTTTTACGCCCGACCGATAAATTGGCGCCCAGTCGTTCCGCTTCACGCGTATAAACCTCAACCCCTAGCTCTCCATCACCTTCAAACTCTCACTCACCACTAGCCGCGCCTCGGTAGCCTGTTGCACATCTTCCGCCGTCAGCCCTGGGGCTACTTCCTCCAGCACCAATCCTCGATCCGTCACCCGGATGTAGGCCATCTCCGTCACAATCGTATCCACAACTTTCACGCCAGTAAGCGGCAGAGTGCATTTCTTCAAAATTTTCGGCGCACCTTCCCGCGTGGTGTGCTCCATCGCCACCACCACGCGCCGGGCTCCGGCAACCAAGTCCATCGCGCCACCCATGCCCTTCACCATTTTCCCCGGGATCATCCAATTCGCCAGATTGCCTTCCTCGTCCACTTCCATCGCGCCCAGCACGCTCAAATCGACATGGCCACCGCGGATCATCGCAAACGAATCGGCGCTGGAAAAATATGATGTCCCCGCCATTTCACTGACCGTCTCCTTGCCCGCATTGATCAGATCAGAGTCTTCCTGCCCCTCGATCGGGTAGGGTCCAATCCCCAGCATCCCATTCTCGGATTGAAGAATGACTTCCATCCCCGGCGGAACATGATTCGCGATCAGCGTAGGCATGCCGATGCCCAAGTTGACATAAAATCCATCACGCAACTCGCGCGCAATCCGATTCACAATCCGCTCGCGCTTCTCGATGTCCTTGCCGGGCTTGTTCATCGCATTGTTCTCTTTGCCAGGTACTCGGCACTAGCGACTGGCTCTCCTCACCGTCCGCTTCTCGATTCTCTTTTCGTACAGCTCTCCCTGAAAAATCCTTTTCACGTATACCGAGGGCGTGTGAATCGAATCCCCATCCAACTCGCCCACTTCCACCAACTGCTCAACTTCCGCAATCGTCACTTTGGCAGCCGTCGCCATCATGGGATTAAAATTCCGCGCCGTCTTCCGGTAAACCAAATTGCCCATCCGGTCGCCCTTCCAGGCTTTCACGAACGCGAAGTCCGCATGCAGCGCACGTTCCATCACGTAAGGGCGTCCATCAAATTCACGCGTCTCTTTTCCTTCGGCCACCATGGTGCCAACACCAGTGGGAGTGAAGAATGCCGGAATACCCGCACCCGCCGCGCGGATGCGCTCGGAAAATGTTCCTTGCGGAACCAGATCAAGCTGAATTTTTCCGGTCAGCACCATCGACTCCAGCAGTTTGTTCTCTCCCACGTAAGTGCCAATGTGCCGCCGAAGCTGCCCTGCCGCGAGCAATAGGCCAACGCCGAGGCCGTCCACTCCGGCGTTATTGCTGATGGTCGTGAGATTCTTCGATCCCTTCTGCACCAGCGCGCGAATCAGATTCTCCGGAATTCCGCAGAGCCCAAATCCGCCCAGCATGATGACCGAACCATCTCCCACATCGCGAATCGCCTCATCCGCGTTGGCAACAACCTTATTCATAGCGTCCGCATTCTAAATGAAAAGTCTTCCCGCCGGTGAATCACTCTTTCTTCCCCGGACTCTTCTTCAGCCGGTGCGCCTGCTCAAATTCCTCCGCCAGTTGCCTTGTAGCAAGATTCTCCCGGATGTGCGCCAGCCGCTGCTCCACCTTGAACAGCGCATCCTCCAGGTTTTTCCGGTTGCTGATCGCAATGTCGCGCCACATCGAATACGGGCTCGCAGAAATCCGAGTCATCTCCCGCAACGCTCGCCCACCGGCCGGCAGCAACGGAGCTTCTTCGCCAAATTCCTCCACCAGCGCGGAAGCCAGCGCGGTTGAAATCATCTGCGGCACGTGGCTGATCCACGCACACAGTCGATCATGATCCTCCGGCGGCAGCATCGCGACCCGCGCTCCAATCTGGTCAATCCATCCTACAAACTCGGCGAACAATCCTTCCTGCAGACTCTGTCCCGGCAGCGGCGTCAGGAACCAAACTGCGTTCTGGAACAAATCGGCATCCGCATACTCGACACCGCTATTTTCCTTACCGGCCATGGGATGCCCGGCCAGAAATCGCTTTCCCGCATTCTTTCCAAACACGCTCAATGCCCGTTCTGCCACAGCTGCCTTCGTGCTTCCTACATCGGTGAGCAGTGTGGTCACGGGAAGCGACGGACCCAAGCGCCCGATCAAATCCACAATGGCCAGGACCGGCGTGGCCAGCACCACCAGCTGACTACCACGAACCGCGTCGGCGGGCTCGCAAGATCCGTTATCGATCACGCCACACATCTTCGCCCGCTTCAGTGCCGACTCCCGATCGCAACCAACAATGCGTCCGGCAAAATGCCGCTTCCGCAGCGCCAGCGCAAACGAGCCGCCAATCAGCCCTGTCCCGATAATCGTGATTTGCCGAATCGGCATAAAAAATTGGGCGACTGAGGAATTTTGTAATCGGGTAATTTAAAACCAATACCCAGGAAAGTTAAATTACAAAATTGCCCGATTACCCAATTACCAAATTTCGTTAAGCAATGGTTCGTCCCACTGCGGGCGCAATCATCCGCAACTCATCCATCAACTTCACGAATTGCTCGGGAAACAGCGACTGAGCTCCATCCGACCACGCCTTGTCCGGATCGCAATGCACTTCAATCAGTAACGCATCGGCTCCCGCCGCCACTGACGCGCGCGCCATCGGCGAAACCTTGTCGCGTCGTCCGGTTCCGTGCGATGGATCCGCCGTCATCGGCAGATGGGATAGTTTGTGGATGATCGGAATCGCCGAAATATCCATGGTGTTGCGCGTATAAGTCTCAAACGTCCGAATGCCGCGCTCGCACAGGATCACGTCGTAATTGCCGCCCGCCATAATGTATTCCGCGGAGAGCAACAACTCTTCCAGCGTCGCCGCGATCCCGCGCTTCAGCAGAACCGGCTTCCGCACTTTTCCCAATTCGCGCAGCAGATTGAAATTCTGCATGTTGCGCGCTCCCACCTGCAGAATATCCACATAGGGCAGCATCATCGGAATCTGCGAGATTTCCATCACCTCGCTGATCACCAGCAGCTTGAATTTTTCACCCGCCTCGCGCAGCAGCTTCAGCGCATCCTCGCCATGCCCCTGAAACGAATAAGGAGAACTTCGCGGCTTAAATGCTCCGCCTCGCAGCACTCGCGCACCGGCCTTCGAGACTGCCTCTGCCGTAGCAAAAAGCTGATCCCGCGATTCCACCGAGCACGGCCCCGCCATCACNNTCAAAATCAATCCCCGCTCCCACCGCACCGAGCACGGTTTGCCGCGCTCCGGTGGAACGGTGCACCTCAAACCCGATTTTCACCAGGTGTTCAATCACCTGTTGAATCTGCGTTTCATCCGCTATTTCCTGCATCGCGACAATCATAAGAGGATCTCTGCTTCTAGCTCTTAGCCGGTTTCGCATCCAGCGTCAACGGAAACTCAATCGTTCACATCCGAATCCAGCTCGGTCTCTGCTTCCACTCGATCCGACTTGGCACCAATTCCTTCTTTCTGAATGTTCCGCATCACATCCATGATTCGTTCAAAGATTCGCACCAGATCGCGCCCGGGCAGCGGACCTCGATTCAACTGCTGAACATTCTCGAACACAATTCGCTCGCGGTCTGGCTCGTAAATCGGTAAATTCGTGTCTCTCTTCAGCCGCCCAATCTCAACCGCAGCCCGCGCGCGCTCGCTCAGCAGCTCTACCAGCCGCCCATCAAGTTCATCAATTTTCTTTCGCCAATCTGCGATGTCCATGAAAATCAGCTCTCAGCTATCAGCTCTCGGGAAGATCGACCTTCTGCAGGTGAACACATTTCCTATAGCCATTTCCTCGAACCCCATGTCTGCAGCACAACTGCCTGCACTACGATGTCTTAGCTGACGGCTGATAGCTGATAGCTGACAGCTTCCCAACAAATTCTCCGACCGCCTCCGCTTCCCGCCCTCGATTCCGCTCAATCGTCTCCACAATCGCGCTGCCGACCACTACCGCGTCCGCGAACTTGCCCACTTCGGCGAATTGTTCAGCGCTTGAAATTCCAAATCCAACCGCTATAGGCAGCTTTGTCACGCGCCGCAAGCGCCGGACAAGTTTCTGTGCGTCGTCCGCAAGCTGATGCCGCGCGCCCGTCACTCCCGTGCGCGACACGGCGTAAACAAAGCCTTGCGACGCCTCCGCAATCCGCTGCAGCCGCGCATCCGGACTCGTCGGCGCCGCCAGAAACACCGGCGCCAAGTCGTGCAGCTTCATCGCTTGCAGATATTCACCCGCCTCTTCCACCGGTAAATCTGTTACCAGCACGCCATCTACTCCGGCATGCCGAGCAACCGTGCAGAACTTCTCCATCCCCATCCGCAGGATCGGATTCAAATATGAAAACACCACGAGACCCGTAGATTGAGCGTCCTGCCGTACCTCCGCCGCCAGCGTCAACACCTGCGCCAGCGATGTCCCATGCTTCAGGGCTCGCTCGCTAGCCCGCTGAATTACCGGACCATCCGCCACCGGATCGCTGAACGGAACGCCCAACTCGATCACGTCCGCGCCCGCCTCAATCGCTGCCAGCACCACAGCGTGCGTGGTCGCGAGGCCCGGATCGCCGCAGGTTACATATACCACCAGCCCAGGCTTCTTATAAAAGGATAAAGGCATAGACAAAATCGGCGCGCGACAGATTTATCGGTGAAACTAGCCGTGCTCCCTGTACCAGAAACCCGTTAATTTTCATTCGAGCGAAAGTGATTCCCGCATAATCCCAATATCCTTATCGCCGCGCCCGGAAACATTCACGATCACCACATCCGACTTCTTCATCTTGGGCGTGCGCTTCACCACTTCCGCGATCGCATGCGCCGACTCGAGCGCCGGAATAATCCCTTCTGTCCGCGCCAGCAAGGTCGTCGCCTCCAGAGCTTCGGCGTCCGATGCGGGAACATACTCGGCTCGCCCCGCATCTCTCAGCGCCGCATGCTCCGGACCAATCGACGGATAATCCAGCCCCGCCGAAATCGAGTGCGTGGTCGCAATCTGCCCCGCCGCATCCTGCAGCACGTAAGAATAAGTTCCCTGCAAAACTCCGCGCGATCCTCCACGAAACCGCGCCGCATGTTCACCCAGCGCTTCTCCCCGACCGCCTGCCTCCACTCCAATCAGGCGGACCTTTTTATCTTTTATAAACTCGTAGAAGATTCCGATGGCGTTCGACCCTCCGCCCACACACGCAATCACTGCCGCCGGAAGTTTTCCCTCAGCCTTCAAAATCTGCGCCCGCGCCTCTCGCCCAATCACGCGATGAAAATCCCTTACCATCGTCGGATAGGGATGCGCCCCCAGCACGCTGCCCAACAAATAATGAGTGGTCCGGACATTTGTGACCCAGTCGCGCATCGCTTCGTTGATCGCGTCCTTCAGCGT
>PLUI01000094.1 GCA_003164855.1 Acidobacteriaceae bacterium | reverse complement strand
AAGAGCACGACGGCGTTTCTGGTGGAATCGATTCTCACGGCGGCTGGGCGGAAGAGTGCGCTGATTGGGACGATTGAGTATCACGTGGCGGGAAAGGTCTTGCCGGCGCCGCACACTACGCCGGAGGCGCTGGAACTGAATCGCATTTTCAGCGAGGCGCTGGCGCAAGGGGCGACGGATGCGGTGATGGAAGTTTCGTCACACGCGCTGGCGCAAGAGCGCGTCTACGGCGTGCCCTTTGACGTGGCAGTGTTTACGAACCTGACGCGCGACCATCTCGATTATCACAAGACGATGGAAGAATATTTCGCGGCTAAGAGGGTGCTGTTTGAGGGTTGCGGGACGGATGCGCCGCGGGCGGTGGTAACGAATGTGGATGATGAGTACGGCGCGAAGCTGGCGGAGTTCAGCCGGAAGCGCAGTTCGCTGGTGCTGAAGTATGGATTGGATCGCGGCGATTTGCATGCGGAGAAAGTGGAGATCACGACGCGGGGAACGCGGTTTGACCTGGTAACACCGGAGGGGAAGATCGCGGTGTTCTCAGCGCTGATTGGGCGAGTGAACGTGTACAACATTCTGGCGGCGGCGGGGGCGTGCTATGCGAGGGGGTGCGCGGCGCCGGCGATTGCGGCGGGGATCGACAAGCTGATGTGCGTTCCGGGGAGGTTTGAGCGGGTGGATTGCGGCCAGCCCTTTACGGTGGTAGTGGATTATGCGCACACCGACGATGCGTTGCGGAATCTGACGGCGCTGGCGCGGGAATTGGTTTCTGCGGCAAAGGGAAGAGTGTTGACCGTCTTTGGATGCGGCGGGGATCGGGACAGGAAGAAGCGTCCGCTGATGGGCGAAGCGGCAGGGCGGGGAAGCGATTTCGTGGTGCTGACGTCGGATAATCCGAGAAGTGAGGATCCGCTCGCGATTATGAATGATGCGGTGGTGGGGCTGCAGAAAACAGGAGTGAAGTATAGCGTGGAGGTCGACCGGCGGAAGGCGATCGCGCTGGCGATTGGCGCGGCGAAGCCGGGAGATATTGTGCTGCTGGCGGGGAAGGGGCACGAGAAGGTGCAAGTGACGCGGGAGGGCGCGGCTGCGTTTGATGATTTGGAAGTGGCGCGCGAGGCGCTGCGGGCGGCGGGGTTTGAGTGCGAGGCAGCTCGATTAGGAGCGCTGGGATGAGGCTGACGCTCGCCAGGATTGCGGAGTTTATTTCAGCGACGGGGGAGTTCGTTTCCGCAGAAGTGGTGCGGGGTTACTCCATTGACTCGAGGACCGTGGGGCCGGGACAGCTTTTTTTTGCGGTGAAAGGCGAGCGCCTGGATGGGCACGACTTTGTGAAGCAGGCGCTCGAAAAAGGGGCGGTCGCGGCGGTCGTGCGGAAGGATCAGTTGGGGCGATATCCGGGCGAGACTCGATTACTGGTGGTCGATGACACGCTGGTCGCATTGCAAACTTTGGCCACGGCGGTGCGGAGGTTGTGGGGCAAGCCGCTGGTCGCGGTGACTGGGTCGGCGGGAAAGACGACCACGAAGGAAGCGATCGCGCATGTATTGAGCACGAGGTTTCGGGTGCTGAAGTCGGAAGGGAATTTTAATAATCATTTTGGATTGCCACTGATGTTGCTGAAGCTGGAACCGGAGCACGACATGGCCGTGATCGAAATGGGCATGTCGCACGCGGGAGAGATTCGGGCGCTGGCGAAGATCGCGCAGCCAGAGATTGGCGTGGTTACAAATGTGGCGGCGGTGCATCTGGAGTTTTTCGATTCGTTGGCGGGGATTGCGCGGGCGAAATACGAGTTGGTCGAATCGCTGCCGTCGGGTGGAACGGCGGTGTTGAATGCTGACGACGAATATGTCTCGCAGTTTGGGAGGGACTTCAAAGGCAAGGTGGTGATGTATGGTACGCGCGCGACTGCGGACGTGCGCGCGGAGAAGATCCAGTCGAAGGGGGCAAATGGTGCGGAGTTCGACGTGGTGATTGGAAGCGTGCGCGAACATGCCAGCTTGCCGCTGCTGGGGGAGCATAACGTGCTAAATGCACTAGCCGCGGTGGCAGTGGGGCTGGAGCGCGGGTTGAAGGCCGCGGAGGCAGTGGGAGCGCTGGCTACTCTGACTCCGGCGGACAAACGCGGGCAGGTTCTTCAAGTGGGTAACATCACAGCAATCAACGATTGCTACAATTCGAATCCGAAGGCGCTGGAAGCAATGGTGGATGCACTGGCCGCGATGGCCGGCCGGCGGCGTATCGTGGTCGCGGGAGAGATGCTGGAGTTGGGTCCGGCGGCCGAAGAGATGCACCGGCGGGCGGGGCGGCATATTGCGGAAAGAAAAATCGATCTGCTAGTTGGGGTGCGCGGACTGGCAAAGGCTATGGTTGAAGCCGCGAAGCAAGCGGGATCTCTGGCGGAGTTTGTGACAACCCCGGAAGAAGCAGGTGCGTGGCTGGCGCGCGAGACGCAGGATGGCGACGTGGTTTTGCTGAAGGCTTCGCGCGGCGTGCAGTTGGAGAAGGCGCTGGAAACTTGGAAGACACAGCGCGGCGGAAAGAATTGAGACTGCTGCGGGACGGAGGCTGATTGCTCTACTGGCTGTTGTTCGTGAAGCTGCAACATTATTTTCCGCCGTTCCGCATCTTCCGCTATCTGACTTTTCGTACGGCGTTTGCCAGTCTTACCGCGCTGTTTACTGCGCTGATTGTGGGTCCGCTGGTGATCAGCCGGCTGCGCGAATTCCAGATTGGACAATATATTCGGGAAGAGGGTCCGAAGGCGCATCAGAAAAAAGCGGGAACGCCAACCATGGGCGGGCTGCTGATCGCTATCGCCATCGTGGTGCCGACGCTGCTGTGGGCGGACCTGAGCAACCGCTTCGTGTGGATTGCGGTGTTTGCCACGTGCGCGTTTGCGGCGATTGGATTTACGGACGATTACACGAAAACCGTGCACCGCCGGAATTTGGGACTGACCGGGCGGGCAAAGTTGGGGCTGCAGGTTGCGACCAGCATTGTGATTGCATCGATGCTGATCGCCATGCAGGCTTATGGAATGTATTCGACCAAGCTGATTGTGCCGTTCCTCAAGCAGTTTCATCCCGATCTGGTGGTGCAAAGCCTGGAACGATTTCCGCATCTGTGGCCGCTAGCGTTTCTTCCCTTCATTGCTTTCGTGGCATTCGTGATCGTGGGATCGAGCAATGCGGTGAACCTGACGGACGGGCTGGATGGACTGGCCATTGGCTGCACGGTGATTGCGGCGGGCGCGTTGACGGTGCTGACTTATGTGAGCGGGCATGCGACGTTTGCCACGTACCTGGAAATTCCGAAAATGCCGCAGGTGGGTGAGTTGACGATTTTCTGTGGAGCGATGGTCGGGTCGTCGATTGGATTTTTGTGGTACAACGCGCATCCGGCGGAAGTTTTTATGGGAGATGTGGGATCGCTGGCGCTGGGCGGGGCGATCGGCACCGTGGCGGTGATCATCAAGCAGGAACTACTGTTGCCGTTTATTGGCGGAGTGTTCGTGATCGAAGCAGTGTCGGTGATCCTGCAGGTGGGATCGTATAAGCTGCGAAAAAAGAGGATATTCAAGATGGCGCCGATCCATCATCATTTCGAGTTGATGGGATGGTCGGAGTCGAAGATTATTGTGCGCTTCTGGATTGCGTCGCTGGTGTTTGCGCTGTTCGCGTTGACCACGCTGAAGCTGAGATAAGGAGCGTTCACCACAGAGTCACAGAGACACAGAGAAGCAAAAACAATAACTGGTTTTCTCTCTGTCTCGGTGACGGAGCCTGCCCGGAGCGAAGCCGAAGGGTGGTGAAATGAACTTGATGGAACTCAAAGATAAACGCGTGCTGGTGGTGGGACTGGGCAAGTCCGGAGTCGCGTCGGCACTTTTCCTGAAGGCGCGTGGGGCGCAGGTTACCGTCTCCGATACGAAGAGCGGAGATGAGCTGCGCAACGAGATCCCCTCCCTGCTCGATCATGGAATCACGGTCGAGACTGGCGGGCATGGCGAGCGCACGTTTCGCGGGCAGGATTTGATTGTGGTGAGCCCCGGCGTGCCGGTGGATGCGCCGATGCTGGTGCAGGCGCGGTCTTTGGGCGAGGCTGTGATCGGTGAGATTGAGCTGGCGGCGCAATTTCTGCCGGGGCCGATCGTGGCCATCACTGGATCGAACGGGAAGACAACGACTACTACGCTGACCGGCGAGATTATGGCAGCGGGGGGATTGCCGACGCTGGTCGGTGGGAACATTGGCACTCCGGCGATTTCGCTGGCGGAGCGGGCGAAGCCGGAGAGCGTGATTGTGCTGGAGGTTTCGAGTTTTCAACTGGAGACGATTGAGGCCTTCCGTCCGAAGGTTGCGGTGGTGTTGAATGTGACGCCCGATCATCTGGACCGGCACCGGACGTTTGAAGCGTACGTGGATGCGAAGGCGCGGATATTCGAGAATCAGAGAGGCGAAGATTTTGCAGTGCTCAATGAGGACGATCCAACTTGCGTGACGATGGCGGGGCGGACGCAGGCGCGCGTGTTCTGGTTCAGCCGGCAGAAAGAAGTGAAGCAAGGGGCGTGGGTGCGTGACGGAAATGTTCTGTTTCGCGACGGAGAGGGGCAGCGCGAGATTATGCAGGTTTCCGAGGTCCCGCTTAAGGGTGCGCACAATTTGGAAAACGTGCTGGCGGCGGTGTGTGCGGGGGCGCTGATGGGATGCGAGCCGGAGAATATCCGGCAGGCGGTGCGCGAGTTTAAGGCGGTGGAGCATCGGCTGGAGTATGTGGCGACGATCCGGGGCGTGGATTACTACAACGACTCGAAGGCCACGAATGTGGATGCGACGATCAAGGCGCTGGAGTCGTTTCCGGCGAACATTCACCTCATTCTCGGCGGCAAGGATAAGGGCAGCGACTATACGGTGCTCAACGAGTTGCTGCGGCAGCGGGTGAAGCGGGTGTACACGATTGGCGCGGCGGCCGGGAAGATCGAGTCGCAGATCGTTTCTGCGAAAGACGGGGGCGTTGAAGTTGTTCATGCGGAGACTTTGGAGAACGCGCTGCGCAAGGCGAATGCCGTAGCGGAGGCGGGAGACGTGGTGTTGCTGGCGCCGGCTTGCGCGAGCTTCGATCAGTTTAAGAATTATGAGCAGCGCGGGCAGGTGTTTAAGGAGATTGTGGGGGGTCTGGAGTGAGACATTTTTACCACGGAGGCACAGAGGCACGGAGAAGGCTTGGGCGCTCATGTGCGAGAGTTCGGTGTCGTTCACATGATCTGGCCGCGTTTTCAACATACTGTTTGCCAGTCGCTGCAAAACCTGTCCCTTCCTGAATTGCAAGGGATCCTTCGACTTCGCAAAGGCTTCGTTTTCGCGAAGCACCTGTTTCGCTCGGGGTGACAGACTTATCTGAGTAGAATCGGCGATTTCTTCCCTCTTTAATTTCCGCAGCTTGGTGGGTTGGCATTCAGTTGCTGCAAAAGTTTCTTGGCCGAGGACAGATCGGGGTTGAAGCGGAGGACGCGCAAAACGTAAGAGCGCGCGTCTTTTATTTTGCCGGACTGGCAGAATATGCGGGCCAGGTTCATCCCGATGCTGCTATCGGCGGGAGCGCGTTCAAATGCGTCTTGCCATAACTTGACCGCGCTTTGCAGATCTCCGCTTCTGGCATCAATCACGCCGAGATTGGCGGCGGCGTCGATCAATGTCGGATCCAGAGCCAGCGCCTTTTGATATAAATCACGCGCATTATCCACGGCACCGTGATCATCCGAAGCATGATTCAACTCGACATAGGCTAGTCCCGAGAGAACAGCCGGGTCATTCGGGAATTGCCTGGCCGCCTGGTGCAGTAACCGATCAGCTTGGGCAGTTGCTGGCTGCGGGCCATTTGCTGCGAGCGACTGCCACGCCAGGGCGCGATCACGCAGGTCATCGTCGGCTTCTTTGGAATATGGAAATGGAATCAGCCGTGGGGAAGAATCTGGGGCGGTTGATTCTTGCGACAGTGAATCCTGCAACAGTTGCGGCGACAGTTCGGGGTGGCGCTGGATGCGATGATCGGTGACTTCGGTGTGAGAAATGTCCACGCTCAGCGACGACGGCATGTGGCAGACGGTGCAGTCGTGGCGGTCCGGGTGGTGTTGGGCGCCGAATGCGGAGCCGTGACAGGCGAGGCATTTTTCGCGGTAGTAGGACGCGCGCTGTTCGGCGGGCGGAGAAAAGTGCGGATCATGACAGCTCATGCAGGACATGGCGTCGCCGGATTTTTTCTTGCAGGTGCTTTGCGCGAGGGCCTCGAATTGGCTGTTGGCGCCGAGACCTGAAGACCGGTCAGTGGCCAAAACATAATGACGGACAAAATTGTCGAGCAGGTCGCCGGGTTGGAACTCATAGGCATGGCGGCCCGCGCGCTCGATGGCCACATTGCCTTCAAGATGGCACTGCATGCAAACCGAGTCTCGCCGTTCCGGTGGAAGCTTAATGGGATTAATTATCGACGGAGTTTTTGTGCGAGCGGCATCGATGATGTGAGCTGCGCCTGGTCCGTGGCAGCGCTCACAGCCAACGCCATTCTGAGTGAAAAGGGGAGACGAGTATTTGTTCTCCGTGCCTTTGAGCGGCGGCTGCATCCCGCTGGTGTGGCACTGCAGGCAACTGGCGTAGGCGGGCAAGTTCATGGGGATTTCACGCGCGTTGCCGTAGGCTGGAGCCATATCCCAAACTTTGCGGTCGGCGTACCAGTTGACGGGCGACTCGAAAAAGAAATCATCCACAGCAAACAGATAACTCCGGCCGCGGTGGCCGGAACCAATGAAGTAAAGTAATTGCCGCTTGTCGTTTACCGCTGGATCGCCGGGGCGCTGGAAACTCAGCCAGACTTTTTCGCCTTCAGTGTAAATGCGATAGTGCACTCCGGATTTAGGGTGGACGAAGTCTGCAGGTTTGAGATTTTCTATTGCGGGGCCGCTGGCGTGGGCCATGGGGGTGCGCGTATAGGACTCGTAAATGGAAGCATGACAGCGGGCGCAGGCTTGGTTGCCCACATAGGGCGATGGCGGGGGAGCCGAGTTTGAGCTGGACGTGGGGGGAGCGTTCTGGGCGGGTGCAGCTGCGACAAGAATAGAAGCAAGGCAGAGTATCGATATCAGAATCAACATCCGCGGGACGCGATCTGCGTGGCGCCATGTCTTCAGCACTGGCTCCTCAACGATTTTCCAAAGTAGTTTCGATGGTACCGATTAACCTCAGCCGCCGCAAAATCATCATAAGTCAGGATGGCATCCGAGCGGGATGAACCAAAACAATCAACAATCAAACCAACAATCAGCGATTCGCTCTGCGTGTCTTCATGACTCCGTGGTGAAATGAAATCCCATGGCAAAGCGGGTGAGTGTGGATCGCTGGCTGTTTACTGTCACCATGCTGCTTGTATTTGTAGGGCTGGTGATGGTGTTTTCGGCGTCGGCGGTGATGGCGCGGGAACGGTTTGGGTCTCCGTATGCATTTTTGTCGAAGCAATTGATCTGGGCGGCGGCGGGCCTGGTGGCGATGGTGGTGGCGATGCGGGTGGATTACCGGCGCTACAAGGCTCCGGCGCTGGTGTTTTCGTTATTGGGGATCACGACTCTGCTGCTGATATCCGTTTTCTTTCTGGATCGCTCGCACAATACGCATCGCTGGATTCACGCTGGCGGATTCTCGTTTCAACCATCGGAGTTGGCCAAGCCAGTGCTGATTCTCTTTCTGGCGTACTTTCTTGAGGGCCGGGTCAAAACGATGGACGACTGGCGCAATACGCTGCTGCCGGCAGCGGCGCCTGTAGTGGTGATGCTGGGGTTGATTGTTCTGCAACCCGACTTGGGGACTGCTATTGCTTGCGCCGGGATCGCGGCCTGCATCCTGTATGTGGCGGGGATGCGAATGCGGTATTTCGGGTATGGGTTTGGGGCGTCTCTGGTGCCGCTTTATTTTTTGATCTTTCATGTGAGCTGGAGGCGGGACAGGATTTTGGCATTTCTCAATCCGTATGCCGACCGGCAGAAGACCGGGTTCCACATTATTCAGTCGCTGATCGCGGTGGGCATTGGCGGGGTGACCGGAACGGGGCTGATGGAAGGCAAGCAGAAATTGTTTTATCTGCCGGAGCCGCATACCGATTTTATTTTCGCGGTCACGGCGGAAGAGTTGGGGCTGGTGGGAGCGATGGCTATGGTGACGCTGTTCGCGATCTTTTTGTGGCGCGGGATGCGGGCTTCGTGGCGAACTGAAGATGTGTTCGGGCGATATCTGGCGGTGGGGATTACGAGCATGGTGGTGTTGCAGGCGTTCATCAACATGAGCGTGGTGCTCGGGATGATGCCGACTAAAGGGATTCCGCTGCCGCTGGTGTCGTACGGAGGGTCGTCGTTGTTTGTGACGCTGGCATGTGTGGGCGTGCTGCTGAATATTACGAAGCAGGCGGAATAGAGGTCGAATTGCTGGCGGTCAATGGATCGGTTGGCTCGCCAGATTGACAGGCTAAGCCGACCGGTGCGCCCAGGCATCAAGAACTTGCTTTTCCTTTTCGGGCGACAGATAGTCGTGCCACGCGGAGAAATCCCCGTATCCCGAGCGGTAAGACGCAAGGCAATCCATCGCCGTCTCCTCAAACTGTCTGACTTGCCATCCCGCCTGGAATGCCTTTTCGCTGTTCACCTGATACACCCCCGGCAGTGATCCCGGAGGGCGCCAAAAAGGAAAATTGCCGCCGTGCATGTGCAACGTGGAATCTGGATCAAGGTGGTGCTGGTCAAGAAAGTCTTTAGGGATCCAGACGAATTCGGCATCGGAATGGGTTGCGGCCTTGCATTTGCCGAGGAATTCGCGGAACGTCATCGGTCTGCCGGTCAAATTGAAAGTGCCGTAGATCGATTGATCAATGGCGAACACCAGAAAGCGCGCAACGTCCTTTACATCCACTAGTTCGACCGGGGAGTTGCCGTCGCCTGGCGCAATGTGCCTCCCGCCAGTTTGTGCGCGCCGCAACCACGCGAGCAGGTCGGGAGTGTCGTCACGAAGTCCTTTGATAGGCCCGGGACGCACGATCGTGAGTTTTTCGCCACACAGGGCAGCGAGCCGGCGTTCGCTCTCGGCCTTTCCACGGGCATATTCCGAGGCGTCTCCGGCCCAGGGTTCGAGCGGAGCCGTTTCATCGACGCCGGACTTTTCAAAGTCGTTGGATTCATATGCTGCGATGGATGAGACATAGAGGTAATGGCCGGCGCGGCCCCTGAGTAATTCTGCTGCCGATGCGGCCATCGACGGATCATGGGGCCAGACATCGACTACAACGTCCCAGTGCCGGTGCGCTAGTGCAGTGAGATCCTGATCGTTGGCATCGGGGCTGCGAAAGCCCCTGAGATTTTCAAGATGAGGAAAGAGATCGGGATTCGTAATCCCGCGATTGAACAGGGTAACCGTGTGTCCGGCAATGAGGGCGGTGTCCACGAGGGCGGGGCCAAGAAATACGGTCCCTCCGAGCACCAAGATTCGTTTTGGCGTCGTACTCGAGTGGGCGAGGGAAGGGAAGATAGCGGGCAGCGCCGAGATTGCGGATGCTGCCAGGGAATCTCTCAAGAAGCTTCTGCGGTTCATGCGGAAACCTCCGATTTGCACTGCAAGTCAGTTTACCAAGGAAGGCCTGGACACATAACGTGCTTGGATCGCCAGTTCAAAAATTTGGACGCGACAAAGTGGGAGAAGTGAGTGGCTGGTGGAATCCGCAAATCGTTGGTGGCGTCTGTTGCGACGGCGGCCGAGTTTCCAGTTTATAGTCATTTCATGCGGGCCATTCTGGCGGGCGGCGGGACGGGAGGGCATGTGATCCCGGCGCTGGCCATCGCCAACGAACTCAAGAAAAGTTATGGGGCCGAGGTGCTGTTTATCGGGACGGCGCGCGGGATTGAGAACCGTCTGGTGCCGGCGGCGGGGTATCCGCTGCAACTGGTGCGGGTGGGGGCGCTGAAGAATGTGAGCCTGATGACGCGGGCGAAGACGGCTTTCGACCTGCCACGAGCGGTGTGGAGCGCGGGGCGGATGTTGAGTGAATTCGCACCAGATGTGGTGATTGGCGTGGGGGGATATGCTTCCGGTCCGGCGATGCTGGCGGCGGTGGTGAAGCATATTCCGACGCTGGCGTTCGAGCCGAATGTGGTTCCGGGATTTGCGAACCGCGTGGTGGCGCGGTTTGTATCTGGTGCGGCAGTGCATTTTGAGGATACGGCAAAATATTTTCGTCACGCGGAAGTAACGGGCGTGCCGGTGCGGCAGGCGTTCTTTGAAATTCCGGTCCTAAGCAATAAGAAGCGCGGTGGGACGCCGACTTTGCTGGTGTTCGGTGGAAGCCAGGGAGCACACGCGATCAATGAGGCGATGATCCGGTGCTTGCCGGAGTTGCAGCGGCAGGCGCCGGGGATTCACATCATTCATCAGACGGGCGAGCGTGACTATAATGACGCGCTGGCGGCGTATCAGTCTCTGGGTGAGTTGGCGGAGGTTTTCAAGTTTATTGAAGATATGCCGGCGGCATTTGCGCGGGCGGATCTGGTGGTGTGCCGGTCGGGTGCGAGTACAGTGGCGGAGATTACGGCGGCAGGGAAGCCTGCGATATTCGTGCCGTTTCCGCGGGCGGCAGACGATCATCAGAGAGTGAATGCGGAGGCGCTGGCGCGCGAGGGTGCGGCGGTGGTGGTGGAGGAGTCGAAGCTGGAGGGAGTCTGGCTGGCGGAGACGATTGCGGCTTTGCTTTGCGATGCGCGGCGATTGACCGAGATGAGCGAGGCGGCGCGGGGGTTGGCGCATCCCAATGCGGCGCGGGATATTGCGGCGATGGCGGCGCGGGTGGCGGGGGTCGAACCGAATTAGCCACGGATTTGCGCGGATTTCACGGATACTTCTTTTTTAGGTTTTATTTATTTGAGTCTCAGGGTTTTATCCGTGTGAATCCGTGAAGATCGGTGGCGGAGAAGTTGACTTATGTTTGCCAAGATTCAGCAGATACATTTCGTGGGGATTGGCGGGATCGGCATGAGCGGGATTGCCGAGGTGTTGCTGAATCTCGGCTACAAGGTTTCGGGATCGGACCTGAAGAGTTCCGCAGTCACGCAGCGGCTGGCTGGGCTGGGTGCTGCGGTGTTTGAGGGGCATCGCGCGGAAAATATTTCCGGGGCGGAAGTCGTGGTGACGAGTTCGGCAATCGCGGGGGAGAATCCTGAAGTTGTTGAGGCGCACAAGCTGCATGTGCCGGTGATTCAGCGGGCGGAGATGCTGGCGGAGTTGATGCGGCTGAAGTATGGTATCGCGATCGCGGGGATGCACGGCAAGACGACTACGACTTCCATGGTGGCGGCGGTGCTGGCGGGGGGCGGGCTCGATCCTACGGTGGTAGTCGGCGGGCGCGTGGATGCGATGGGGTCGAATGCGCGGTTGGGGAAGTCGCAGTATCTGGTGGCCGAGGCGGACGAGAGCGACCGGTCGTTTCTGAAGTTGTCGCCGATTCTATCGGTCGTGACCAATATCGACCGCGAGCACATGGATTGTTACCGCAACATGCGGGACGTGAAAAAGACGTTTCTGGAGTTCATGGACCGGGTGCCGTTCTATGGGATGGTGGTGGTGTGTAACGACGATCCCATGCTGCGGCGGCTACTGCCGCAGGCGCAGCGGCGAACTGTGACTTACGGAACGAAGCGCGGGTCGGATTTTCTGATCAAGCTGGACGGAACCGGCTCTAGCGCGGGGACGGGTGTCGGCGATTCGCGGCCTTTGAGCCGGTTTCAGGTGAGTTATCGCAAGAAGGATTTGGGCGAGTTTACGCTGCACGTGCCGGGAGTGCATAACATTCTGAATGCGACCGCGGCGATTGCGGTGGGTGTGGGGCTGGATGTTAGCGTGGAGGCGATCCGTGCGGGGCTTGACCAGTTCCGCGGAGTTGACCGGCGATTTCAGTTGCGCGGGCGGGTGGCGGGCGTGAGCGTGATTGACGATTACGGGCACCATCCTACGGAGATCAGGGCGACGCTGGCGGCGGCGCGATCATGCGGCTTTGGCAAGGTGCATGTGGTGTTTCAGCCGCACCGGTACACGCGAACGCGCGACCTGATGGAGGAGTTCAGCACGGCGTTTGGCGATGCCGACTCGCTGTTTGTGCTCGACATTTATGCGGCGAGCGAAAAGCCGATTGAGGGGATCAGCGGGGAAGCGCTGGCGGGGACCATCCGCGAGAAGGGCGGGCGGAACGCGCAGTACGTGAGTTCGTTCGCGAGTGCTGTTAGTGCGGTCGCGGCGGGTGCGCAGGATGGGGACATGATTCTGACGCTGGGAGCGGGGAGCGTTTCGCAATTGGGGCCGACGATTTTGGAGAAGCTGAAGGAGCGAGTTGTCGGAGCAGGGAGCTAATTTTCGGATTGTGGGCGCGGAATCGCCAATGCGGAGAATAGAGCACATGAGAATGTGTATGCTCATATGGATACGGAAGAGTGATGGTAAATGAAAACAGCCAGATTGCAGAACCTTTTTCCTGTTATCTGCGTATCTTCCATTGCTAACGGATTGGGGCGGGGTTCGTCCAATCTGCAGACGGGAATATTGAGATGAAAACTACGCAAGGGTGGGGATGGTTGGCGGCTGGGGTGCTGGCGCTGGGGTTAAACGGGTTTTATCACGACGGCGGCGCGGCTTGGGCGCATCGCGCGGTGAATCAGGTGGTGGCCCGGGTTAGCGAGCGGACGGAAGGTGTGCTGGCTCTGGCTGTGGGCCGGGCGGACTGGTTCGTGGCAAAAGCTGAGACGGCTGCCGCGCGTGACGAGACTGCTTCGTGCCGTTTGGCTACGTCTTTGGCGCGCGTCCAGACTAAAGTTGCCCGCGCCCAGGCAGGGTTCGCCGGCTTTGAAGCGATGTCCGCGCGAGAAGAAGCGCAAATGGCACGAATGGAGGCGGAGCGGGCGCGGATTGAGGCGCACGTAGCCCGGGTGCGTTTTGCGCCGGCGGCGTTTAATGTGGGAGGGATTTCGGTGGTTTGTCCGCGGTTGCGGGTTGATATTCCGCGCGTGAGTGTTCCGCAACCTGAGGTTCGGATTTCAATTCCGGCGATGCATGTAGATTAGTTTCTTCCTCCTGGAAAGGCGGACGCGGAATACCAGCCGCGCCCGCTTTTCTTTTCTGTTCGCTTTCCTTGCGCTGATGATGTCGTACGTGGCTAGGTCTCAAAAGCCTGGTGCCCCGGGTCTCTTCTCCCTTTGCGAGACCCAGGCTCGACTGGACTATCTTTACTTTGCGTTTAAGCTGGCTGCCTTGGCTGGCTCTCCATCACTACGCGCAGAATGCGGTTGATTCGCGTCTGGTAGCCCTTGCCATGGGCTTTGAGCCAATCGAGCACGTCCGCATCGAGGCGGATCGTCAATTGTTTTTTCTCCGGGGGCCAGGCCGTGGTTGCCTTCTTGAGGAAGGTCTTGTCCAGCGCGGGGATGTCCGAATAGTCGATATCGGCGTTCTTCATTCGATCAATCCGCGCCAAGTCGCTTTTGATAGATTTTTTGTTCACGTGGGTTTCCCTTCCTCATGGAAATGATGCGCGTTCCCTCATCGCGCGGCGCATGGGCTATTACGACCAGACGCCCGGCCAGCAAGCCCAACGTGATCAGCCGTTCTTCCCCGTAAGCAAAACGGTCGTCTTCGAAGGTGACGCAGGGGCCAGAAAAAACTTGGTCGGCATCCTCGAAGCTGAGGCCATGCTAGGCGAAGTTCTTCCGGTTTTTCGCGTGATCCCATTCGTACTTCATTTCCGCTGCTTTTCAAATGTAACTCGTTTTGTAGTTACAAGCAAGTGCGCATTTGTCCCTTGACACGGATCGAAATGACCGACGGCGAAATTCCGGCGGAGGCTGCCGGGCTTCGCCCAGGACGGACAGCCGAGGCGGCTGTCTCTACATGATCCTCCTCGATGATGTCCAATCCGATTCCCACCTGTGCAAAAGAACCAACATTTTGTCTATCTCTAATCCCCGAAATGAAGTTATAGTTTGAGTGCTCAGCGATTCATAAGCGACAACTGACCCTACTGATGGCGCGGAAATTGGGACCCACCATCTTGCAGGAGGAGTTGTACCCAGCCAGCGCTGGAGCTGCGCGCGAGGAGATGGACGACGCGCGCCTGGTCGACCTGGAGGTGGATGAAGAATCTCCATTTCTGCGCGGGCAAAAGCGAGTCTCCGCCCGCCGAAGTTCTCTTCCGAAAAAAACTGCAAATCGGTTGCTGTGGGGCGTAGCGGCTGCGGCCGTGGTGTGCGTGGCTGTGCTGGGCGCTGCGGCACTGTACCACTACGGCGAGCATTCGTGGCGCTTCCGGGTGGAATCGAGCGACAACATTGAAGTCACGGGAATGCAGAGCGTGACCAAGGCGCAAATCATGGAAGTGATGGGCGCCGACATAGGGCGAAACATCTTTTTCATTCCGCTGGGGCAGCAGAAGGCGCAATTGGAGCAAATTCCCTGGGTGGAATCAGCCAGCGTGATGCGCTTTGTTCCCAACCGGCTGCAAGTTGAAATTCATGAGCGAACGCCCGTGGCATTCGCGCGGGTGGGGCCGCGCATGGCGTTGATCGATGCGGGTGGGACGCTCATGGAGTTAACCCCGAAACACAAATATTCCTTCCCGGTGATTCTGGGAATGAATCCAGGCGAGCCGCTTTCGACGCGCGCGCCGCGGATGAAGACTTATGCGGAGATGGTGCGGGCGCTGGATTCGGGCGGGGCGCGCTATTCCCAGGACCTGAGCGAAGTGGATCTGACCGATCTGGAGGATGTGAAGGTGCGGGTGAATGATCCGGCGGGCGATGTGCTGGTGCATCTGGGATCGTCGGATTATCTGCGGCGTTACAAAATTTATGTGACGCACGCGCAGGCTTGGCGGCAGCAATTTCAAAAGCTGGAGTCGGTGGATCTGCGCTACGACAACCAGATCATTGTGAATCCGGATACGGAGCGGACGGCGAAGCAGGCGCCGTTGAATCCGGGCATGGCGAAAGCCGCGGCTGCGGCGGGAGTGAAGCCGGTGTCTTTGCTGACGCGGGTTGGGCCGAATGAGCGTCCGGTGCCGAAGCCGGCATTCGAGTTGACGGCGAAGAAACTCGATGCGAAACCGGCGGCTGCGTCACCGAAGAAAATCGGGAATAAGGCGAAGGCAAATAAATCCACGACCCTCCAGCCAAACACGAGTGCGGGCGAAAAGAAGGCAGCGTCCGCTGAGAAAACTGGGGCGGGCAAAGGCGAAAAACAACGGGTAGCGCCAGTGGCCGCGCGTCGAGCGAACGAGCGTAAGAAGATTCCAGTCCACGCGACGGCTAAGCCTGCTAGCCATCCAGGCGGGCAGAAGCCGAGTCCGGCGATTGCGAAGAGTCAGGCCAGCGCGGAGCCGAGCGATTGAGAGCTTGAGGTAGACAGGTGCAGGTGAATTTATACGGGAGTTTCATCAGGGAATGTTAAAAGATGACGAATCAGCAGCGAAATGTTCTGACGGCGATTGATGTGGGGAGTGCCAAGACGTGCGCGCTCATGGTGGAAGTCACCGACGGCGGCCTGCGGTATCGCGGGCACGGCGTGGCGGAGTCGCGGGGATCGCGCAAGGGCGTGATTGTGGAACTGGACAAGGCGGTGGCGGCGGTTCAGAAGGCGGTGGAAGCGGCCGAGGATGTGGCGGGGGCGGCGGTGGAGCATGCCATCGTCGGCATCGGGGGAGCGCATGTGCGCGGGGTGAACAGCCATGGCGGCATCAGCCTGGGGACGCGTCCCCACGAGATTGGGCGCGATGAGATCAAGCAGGCTGTGGAACGGGCGCGGGCGATTCCGTTGCCGGATGGGCGCGAGGTGCTGCATCTGCTGCCGCAGGAATTTATTTTGGACGATCAGGCGGGGGTACACGATCCGCTGGGCATGATGGCGGCACGGCTGGAGGTGCGGGTTCACCTGGTGACGGCGGCGGCGAGCGCGACCCAGAACGTGATTACGGCGGTGAACCGCGCCGGGGTGCATGTGGATGACACCGTGTTTGAACCGCTGGCGGCGGCTGATTCCGTGCTGCGGGCTGACGAACGGGAGTTGGGAGTTTGCCTGGCGGACGTCGGGGCGGGATCGACGGAACTGGTTGTTTTCCTGCAGGGCGCGGTGGCTTACACGGGAGTAATTCCGGTGGGCGGCGACCACTTTACCAGTGACTTGTCGATGGGCATGTGCACGCCGCTCGCGGAGGCGGAAAAGATCAAAAAGATTTTCGGCAATGCGATTGTCACTTTGATTCCGGAAGGAAATGAAGTGGAGGTGCCGTCGGTGGGCGACCGGCCGTCGCGGCTGCTGCCGCAGCGACTGGTGGCGGAGATTTTGGAGCCCCGGGCGCGCGAACTTTTTGAGATGATGCGCGAAGCCTTGCGGCAGAGCGGAATGTTTGACGCATGTCTCGCGGGCATTGTGCTGAGCGGGGGAGGGTCGCGGCTGCCGGGAATCTTTGACGTGGCGGAATCCGTGTTGCGGCGGCCGGTGCGGCTGTCGTGGCCTACGCCGCTGGCGAAGATGCCATCCACTCTGGCTGAGCCGGAGTTCGCGACCGTGATTGGGATGGTGAACTACGGGCAGCGGGCGCGGGTGGCTCGGGGGTTTCAGGGGGATCGCTGGGGATCGAGATTGAAGGCAATGCTGGTGGGATGAAGGCTTGGCTGAGAGCGCTAGGGTTTCGTCGCCAGAAGTATAGCAGTCATATTTTTTCGGTGGAGATTAAGACGATGGTGCGAGAAGGCGTTTCCATCGTCTACAAGCGCGAAGGAATAACCCTAGAGTTGGGGGGAGAGCGAACGGGCAGGAACTGGGAACGAATCCAAGTGAGCATACCTTTGGACATTGATTTAACTCAGGCGTCTCAAGTGGCGCGCGACTTGGTAACTGCTCTTAACGAGATGAATTACGAATACGACATTACACGCGGGTTAGAAACGCTCGCTAGATCGAAACGGCCATGAGGAAAAATCTCGGCTTCCCTTGGAGCTAAGGGGAGAATTTAAATATATAGAACTTAGGTGGAAAATATGACAAACGATTCGAGCATTCGCATCAGCTTTAACGAAGAATCTCTTAACGATGCCAAGATCAAGGTGATTGGCGTGGGCGGCGGTGGTGGCAATGCGGTGAACCGCATGATCGATGCGGGCGTGGAGGGCATCGAGTTCATCGTGGCCAACACCGACTTGCAGGCGCTACGGCTTTCGCGCGCGCCGGTGAAGCTGCAGCTGGGCGTAAAGCTCACGAACGGGCTGGGTGCGGGCGCGAATCCAGAGGTGGGACGCAAGGCGGCGCTGGAGGACTCGGACAAGATTATCGAGGCGCTGGAGGGCGCGGACATGGTGTTTGTGACCACTGGCTTGGGCGGTGGGACGGGCACGGGCGCAGCGCCGATTATCGCGTCGCTGGCCAGCGAGATGGGAGCGCTCACGGTCGCTGTGGTGACCAAGCCGTTCTCGTTTGAAGGGCGACGGCGAATGACGCAGGCGGACCGCGGCATTGCGGAGCTGATGGAATCGGTGGACACGACGATCGTGATCCCGAACGAAAAGCTGCTGGCGGTGGCCGAGGATGCGGGATTTTTCGAATCGTTCCGGGTGGCGGACGACATTCTGCGGCAGGGTGTGCAGGGGATCTCCGACATCATCACGATTCCCGGAATCATCAATCGCGACTTTGCCGATGTGAAGACGATCATGGCGCGCATGGGTTATGCGGTGATGGGCACGGCAACCGCGAGCGGGACCAAACGCACGATAGAAGCAGCGCAGCGGGCGATCGCATCTCCGCTGCTGGAGGCGGGCGCAATCGATGGAGCGCGGGGAATTCTGATCAACATCACAGGCTCGGCGTCGCTGAAGCTGGCTGAGGTGCAGCAGGCCTGCACGATTATTCAGAGCGCGGCGCATGAAGACGCGAACATTATCTTTGGCGCGGTGCTGGACGAGAAGATGAAGGATGCGGTGAAGATCACAGTGATTGCCACGGGATTTCGCGAGGTTCCGCGGGTGCAGCGGCTGCCGGAGGTTCACTCGTTTGCCGCATCGCATGGACGCGCGATGGACTTTCCCGAGGCGGTTGAGCCGGCGCAATCCGCATCGTCGTTTGCCGAACCGATGCCGGAGCGCATGATGCCGGAGCCGAGGATGGAAGAGTCCTCGCCAGTGGGGACGGCGAATATGGGCGCCGAAGTGATTTCACTGGATAGCATGCGCCACGCGATGGTGGCGAACTTCGAGCAGGAAGATTTGGATGTCCCGGCATTTCTGCGCAAGCGAGGCGAAGTCATGTAAGCAGTGATCAGTGATCAGTAAAAACCTGTGACCACTGGCGACCGGCCACTGCTAAAAGAGGAAAAACTTTGCAGCAGAGTGCCGCATCTTTTCAGTAACGGGTAACGGTTACTGAGGACAGTTGAACGGAAGTAATTCCCATTTAAGTCCTTGTCCCATAATGGGTTATATCGAGATTAGTGTTTTCTCAAAGAAAAACTTTGCTATTGCCTGAAACCACGTAACTCTCGTACTATCGCGAAGATGGGGGATTTCCCGGTTCATCCCGGCTGCTGGCAGACTTCGTGCAGCGAAACAGATGGGAAATCCGGGGTTTGAACCTTAGTAGTTAGGTGCCTGTAGTAGGTGAGTTTTTTAGAAGACGAATTTCTGTAAACAGGGGAACGGATAGAAGATGTCCAAGTCTGGAATGCGCTGCCTTCGTCTGATGGTGATCGTAAGTGGGATCGTGTTGGCGCCGGCGATGTGGGCGGCGCACGTCAACCCGCGCACGTTAAATGGCAGCAAGCCGAAATCGACTCAGAAGGTGAGCGAGAGCCAGCACACGAAGCGCCGGATGCGGCATTTGGCGAGCAGCCGCACTACGACCGGGCACACCACGACCGGGCATGTGGCCGCACGGCGTGTGCCGAGCTCCGGCGCGAGCCTGACGCGGACCTCGGCTGCTGGCACGACCTCCGTCAGCTCCCGGCACCATACGTATCACGAGCGCTTTTTCATGAGTTCATACGCCGAGGGCCTCACTGGCGGCGACATCACAGACGGCGAAGATCCGGTGGTACGCCAGGCCGCGATCGATGCCTTGGGAAATATGAATGGCACCGTGGTGGCGATTGAGCCGACCAGCGGTCGAGTGCTGGCCATGGTGAATCAGAAGCTGGCGCTCTCAAGCGGTGCGCAACCCTGCTCGACCATTAAGCTTTCCGTGGCGCTGGCGGCGCTGAGCGAGGGTTTGATCTCGAAGGAAACCGAGGTCTCGCTGGGGGGCCGCAGCCGGATGAATCTCACAGAGGCTCTGGCGCATTCCAATAACGCCTATTTCGAAGCGCTGGGGCGCGAATTGGGATTCGAAAAAGTCGCTTACTACGCCCACCAGTACGGCTTGGGCGAGTTGGCTGGGTATGACATTCCGGGGGAACAACTGGGTACGTATCCCGACGAAGTGATTCCCGAAAAACTGGGAGGCGTGGGCAAGATGTGTTCCTTTGGTGAGGGCGTGTCCATGACGCCGCTGCAGTTGGGCGCAATGGTTTCCGCCATCGCGAACGGAGGCACGCTTTACTACCTGCAGCACCCGACCACGCCGGAAGAGGTCACGAATTTCCAGCCACGCATTAAACGGCAACTGGACATCGCTCCGGCGATTCCGGAGATTTCGGTGGGCATGGCGGGAGCGGTGCAGTATGGGACGGCCCGCAGGCTGGGACTGAATTTTAACGAAGAAGAGATCCTGGGCAAAACCGGGACCTGCTCCCATGCCGGTACGCGCTTTGGCTGGTTCGCCTCTTACGCCAACACCAGCAGTGGGCGGGTAGTGGTGGTGGTTTTTCTGCAGGGCGGACGGCCTACGTTTGGGCCCAAGGCGGCTGAGATTGCAGGCCACATGTACCGCGATCTCTACGATCACAATTTCTTCCTGGCCGGTCCTACGCGGCCCGCCGATACGGCTGATATGCGGTAACCATCAGCGCAAATCGCACAATAAATCTTAACGCTATCCTGCCAGGCCTCTCGCTGAGGCCTTTTCGTTTGCCATGAAACGGAGAATTACGTTTGTGGCAGTCCTTAAGCGGTTTCTAACACGGAAACCGCAAATCCCGCCGATGTATAGCGTAGAGCCTTGATGGCTAGGCATGCCGGGAGAGTCCAGTCTGGGGCCCGGCAGGCGCGGATCTTCGCCACGGCGCGGGTCGAGTCCCATCAGCAGCATGAATACAAGATGAACTCAGTCACGGCAATAAAGGGGAGCTACGACTACGGGTTGGTGGCGCTTTCCGTCGTGCTGGCGATGTCTTCGTCCTATGCGGCATTGGATTTGGCGGGCCGCGTCGCCTCAACGCACGGCCGAGTGCGGACGGCCTGGTTAGGCTGTGGCGCCGTGGCCATGGGTCTGGGAATCTGGGCGATGCACTATGTCGGCATGCTGGCCTTAACCATGCCGATACCGATCTTCTATTACCTGCCCACGGTAGCGGTATCACTGTTGGCGGCAATCGCTGCTTCCGCAGTCGCTCTATTTGTGGTCAGCCGGGCAGAGATGGACGTAGGGCAAGCGCTTGTCGCCAGCGTAGTGATGGGCGGTGGGATCGCGGCGACGCACTACATCGGCATGGCCGCCATGCGCTGTGCTGTGATTTCCTACGACATCAGACTCGTTGTTCTGTCGGTCGTACTGGCGATCGCGTTCTCATTCGTCGCGTTACAACTGGCCTTCCGGCTGCGGGATGTGCAGCGTTTGAGCTGGCACAAAATTATCGGTGCGCTGGTGATGGGTGGTGCGATTGCGCTGATGCACTATACCGGGATACGGGCCGCAAGCTTTCACCCTTCCGCAGTTGCGATTGATCTAAGGGGTGCGATCGGGATTTCCACGATTGGGACCGTAGCTATCAGTGCGACCGTTTTGTTGGTACTGGCGGGGGTCATTGCATCGTCCTTCTTCGACAGGTTTATCGACTCGCGGAGAGGCGATCTGAACCTGGTACGGGAACGCGAGTTGTATTTCAAGACGATGGCGGACGCGGTTCCGGAGATCATCTGGACCGCCGACCCGAATGGGTTGGACGACTACTTCAACCAGCAGTGCTTCGATTACACGGGTCTGACGCTCGAGCAATTGCGGGGCACACGGTGGACGGCGATTGTTCATCCCGATGACTTAGGCGTGTGCACGGCGAAGTGGGCGAATGCGCTGCGTACCGGAGATCCCTACGATGTGCAATATCGCTTGCAAGGAAAAGATGGAACCTACCGATGGTTTCTAGGGCGGGCGAAGCCTATACGAGACGTTGAGGGGAAAATTGTCAAATGGTTTGGCACGTGTACGGACATTGAAAATCAAAAACAGAACCAGCAGCTTCTGGAAGAGCAGATTCTGGAACGGACGACTCAGCTGGCGGACGTCAACACACGCCTGCAGGAGGAGATGTTAGAAAAAGATTTTGCTCGCAACGAACTCGATCAGCAGAACGAGAGAATGATGGGTGAACTAAAGAAGCGTTCGGAGCGGGCGACGATGCTGGCAAAGATGGGCGAACTTTTGCAGAGCTGCATCAGTAGGGAAGAAGTATTCGCAGCCGCTTTGGGTTTCGCGCCCAAGATATTTCCCGCTGCCCGGGGAGCGGTAGCGCTGCTGAATACCGGACGAAGCCTGGCGGAAGTGATCGGATCATGGACCGAGTGTCAACTTCCGTTGACGGAATTTGAGCCGATGGGGTGTTGGGCGCTGCGAACGGGGCATCCGCATCTGGTGGTGGCGGGGGATACGACCGCGCCCTGCGGGCACGCCGCGGGGGTAAACAACACGTATTTATGCGTTCCGATTCTGGCCCAAGGCGAAACCCTGGGGATATTGCACTTTCAGTCGACGGACGAGGCGCCGCAAATGGAAGCCTCAGAGCTTTCGTTTAAGACGACGTTTGCGGGACAAGTTGGATTGTCGATCGCGAACATCAGGCTGCGGGAGGCGTTGCGCACACAGTCCGTTCGCGATTCCTTGACCGGCCTCTATAACCGGCGGTACTTAGAGGAGGTGTTGGATCGAGAGACGCGGCGAGCGGGGCGAGCTGGGCTATCGATGGGAATTCTGATGCTCGATCTGGATCACTTCAAGCGCTTCAATGACACTTACGGCCACGATGCGGGCGACGCGGTGCTGCGAGAGACTGCGGCGTTCTTGCTTAAGAATGTGCGGGCCGAGGATTTTGTGTGCCGTTTTGGCGGGGAAGAATTTGTGGTGATTCTGCCCACAGCCGATCTCGAGGGGTCGCGAACTCGCGGCGAGCGGTTGCGGTCGAATATGAGGGAATTGACCATTATGCATCAGGGCAAATCCCTGGGCATGGTCACGCTTTCCATAGGCGTGGCCACGTTCCCGGCCAACGGAATGTCACCAAAGGAGTTAATGGCTGCGGCCGATGCTGCGCTGTATGAGGCCAAGCGAGGTGGACGGGACCAAGTCGCGGTGGCGCCGGCGACGAGCGCGGAACAGAGAGAAATTGCCGGTGCGGCGATGCAGGATTCGGCAAAATCCGGCGCCAGTTGGAGTTAGCCGCAAAGCGCCGTTTCGGAAAGGCCCAAGAAGCGAGATGCCCAGCCTTCCGGCCGGGCATTCCAAGGGCAGTGAGATTTATCTCTTTTTCTCGTCGCGCTCGACCACCCCATCCTTGATGTTGACCACACGGTGAGCGTATTCGGCGATGTCATGCTCGTGGGTGACCAGCACAATGGTATTTCCTTCCCTGTGGAGGGTATCGAAAAGCGCCATAATTTCGCTTCCGGTTTGCGAATCCAGGTTGCCGGTGGGTTCGTCGGCCAGGATGATGGAGGGCTTATTCACCAGGGCGCGGGCGACGGCGACACGCTGCCGCTGGCCGCCGGAAAGTTCGTTCGGCTTGTGGGTCATGCGGGATCCCATGCCGACGGCCGTCAATGAAGCTTTGGCGCGCTCGATGCGCTCGTCGGTTGGCACGCCCGCGTAGATCAACGGTAGTTCAACATTGTGCAGGGCGGTGGCGCGAGCCAGCAGGTTGAAGGTCTGAAATACGAAACCAATTTCTTTGTTGCGGATCCGGGCCAGTTCATCGTCGTCAAGCTCGCTGACCAGCTGGCTGTTGAGCCAGTATTCGCCTTTGGTGGGCGTGTCCAGGCAGCCGATCAGGTTCATCAGGGTTGACTTGCCGGAACCGGAGGGCCCCATGATGGCCACGTACTCACCACGCTCGATGCGCAGGTTAACGCCGCGCAAGGCATGGACCTGCTGCTCCGACCCCATATCGTAGGTCTTCCAAAGATCCAGGGCCGCGATCATGCAGGATTGCGGCGAGGTTGCGACGGCGGTTGGGGGCATACTGATTACTTCGGCGGTAGCCATGTTTTTCTCCTGCTCCGGTACCACTGAGTTCTCCATGAATGAAGTCGAATTCGATTCCCTGGGCTCCGTGTGCTGTCGGCACTGTGAAACTTGCCGTTTCAGACTGCCGTTTGAAGCTTGTTCTGTGTCACCGGCTTCTCCGTTTGACGGATGAAGCCGTGGAACGTCATGACGATTCGTCTTCCTTCTTGGGAACGGAGTTATCGATCTTGACGCTACTGCCAGAACGGAGCGTGCGCAAAACCTTGTAACTGCCGGTAATCACTTCGTCTCCGTCCTTCAATCCATCCAGCACTTCAATGTCGCTGGTACCTGTGATGCCGGTAGTGATGGGGACGAACTCGGCCTTCTTGTTGCGAATGACGAAGACACCCTGCACGTCCTGCTTCGGATCTTTACTATTGCCATTCCTGGGTGCCGTCTCTTTAGGCGAGGGTGCAGCCGCATGCACGGAGCCAGGAGTTGACTTCTCCTGCTCCAACTGCGCCGTAGTGCGGACCGAGAGTGCTTGAATCGGGATCGCAAGCACGCTGCTGCGGGAAGCGGTGGTGATCTTGGCGGTGGTCGAGAGGCCGGGACGCAGATCCTGCGGAGGATCGGTCACCGTAACCACCACCTTGAAATCTTTGGCTTCTTCGCTGGCAGTGGTTTGCTGGGAGGTTGCCACGCCAGTGGAGCGGACGATGGCATTATCTCCAATTTCGGAGACCGTCCCGTGGAAAACTTTCTTGGGAATGGCGTCGATGGACACTTCGGCGGGCTGACCCAAGTGCACATTGACGATGTCGGTCTCATCCACTTTTACTTCGGCGGTGATTACCGACATGTCGGCCAGCGTCATCAGTATGCTGCCTAGCGCATTCTGAATGCCGATGACCACCGATTCGCCTTCCCGCACCGGCAAACTCGTAATGACGCCATCGTAGGGAGCTGCGTACGTGGTCTTCAGCAGCACGTCGGCAACACGGGTAAGATTGGCGCGCGCCTGGGCTACATGCCGGTCGGCGGAATCTTTCTGAGCCTTGGCTTGAGCGACGCGATCTTTGGCTTGCACCAACCCGGAATCTGCCGTCGCCCACGCGTTCTGGCGGCTGTCGAAATCCGATTTCGAGATCAGCCCATCCTTGAAAAGATTTTGCGCGCGACCCCAGTCCAGCTTATTCCGCGCATAGTCGGCTTGGGCGCGCAACAGGTCGGCGTCGGACGTGTTGAGCGCCGCTTCGGCAGCGATCGCATCAGTTTCCGCAGCCTGCACCGAGGCCTGATTGGCGCTCACGTCTGCCGTGGACTGCACGTTTTCCAGTTGCGCCAGCAATTGACCCTTCTTTACGTGATCCCCTTCCTTAACGTACAGGTGGGTGATCTTTCCGTAGGCATTGGCGCCGATGTTGACGTAAGTCTTCGGCTTAATTTCTCCCGAAGCGCTCACCACCGACGACAAGTCCTGGCGCTGGACTTTTCCAGTCTGCACCGTGACTACGTTCTTGCCGCTCTGATGCACCGTGATCCCGACGATGATGGCCAACAGCACCACCGCGCCGGCGCCGATCGCGATTTTTTTCCAGGGTTTCATTGTCTCCGTCGCTGCCCGGGTTTGGCGTTTCTTGCCTTCGGTTTACAGTTCGCCCCAGTCAGGTTCATCGACTTGACGGACACGTCTTCTGATACGATCCCGCCAACAGGAAAGTTCCGTCAGAGACGCTTACTGAGACCTGCCTGGGAAACCAAGAACCGAGGGTACTGGACCCGAGAACCTGCCATTATAGCGTGGGAGTGACGGGGTTTTGCACTGAAACGGCTGAGGCTGCCAGAGTGGTAACGATCAAAGCGAATATTCGGGCCGCCGGGCAACGCCGGGCGGGCAACGCCGCATCCAGCAGATAGATCGGGTTCGGGTGCGGAATCCATTCTTTTAATGTGACTTAACCTTGCTTTCACTCAATTGAGAGCCTAAAATGGGTGGTCGAAGTTGTGCCGTCGCAGGAGTCCCTCTCATGGTTCGGGTTGGTTCACGTTATTTTTATCTTTCGTCTCTGGTTATATTGGCGGTCGCTTGTGGTTTAGGCGTCCCGGCGCGAGCGCAGAGTGACAAACCGGCGGCTTCGAACCCGCCAACTTCCAGTGCGGCGTCACCCAGCGGAGCATCGTCTGGGTCTGGGTCTGGCACGACCGCGACCGACGCGCAGGCGCAACCCGCGCAGGCGCAGCCTGGCGATGAAATCGATCCGCTGCATCGCAAGCCGAATGAGAAACAAAAAAAGCAGCAGAAGAGCGCTCTCAAAATCGAGCTCAGCAAGACTTACAAGAAGTGGCTGAACGAGGATGTAGTCTGGATTATCACCGACGAGGAAAGAGCAGCCTTCAAGCAGCTCTCGAACGACGAAGAGCGCGACAACTTCATAGAAGCTTTCTGGCAGCGCCGCGACCCCACCCCCGACACCGAAGAAAACGAATACAAAGAAGAGCACTACCGGCGCATTGCCTATGCCAACGAGCATTTTGCCGCCGGCATTCCCGGCTGGAAGAGCGACCGCGGGCGCATGTACATCATGTATGGTCCGGCCGACGAAATTGATGCGCATCCCTCCGGCGGATCGTATGAGCGGCCCATGGAAGAAGGTGGCGGCGAAACGTCTACCTTCCCGTTCGAAACCTGGCGCTACCGCTATCTCGAAGGCATTGGCCAGGAAGTGATCATAGAGTTCGTCGATACTTGCATGTGCGGCGACTATCACATGACGATCGACCGGTCGGAGAAGGATGCTCTGAAATACACGCCGAACGCGGGGTTGACGCTCTACGAGCAAATGGGCATGTCCACCAAGGCGAGCCGTTTTAATACAAGCGGTCTGGAGCAACTGGGCGCTGGGCCGATGAGCTCGGACCTGCAGACGAAAGAGTTTGACCGGTTGGAGCAGTACGCAAAGTTGCAGGCGCCGCCGCCGATCAAATTTAAGGATCTGGAAGAAATCGTCAATACCAAGCTGATCACCAACCTGATGCCGTTCGATGTGCGCTCCGACTTTGTGAAAGTGACCGGGGACACCGTGCTGGTGCCGATCACGATCCAGATGAAGTACCGCGACATAACGTTCGCCAACAAGGATGGAGTGCAGCGCGGCACAGTGAATATTTTTGGCCGGGTAAGCACTCTGACCGGGCGCGTGGTGCAGACTTTTGAAGACACAGCCCAGGTCGATGTTCCGGCGGAATTGCTGCCGCGTACCGCGGAAAACTCCTCGGTCTACTGGAAGGCACTTCCGCTGCGGCCGGGACGTTATAAAATTGAGATTGCGGTCAAGGATGTCAACGGCGACCGTAAAGGGCTGTGGAGCCGGGGTATCGTGGTTCCGGAGTACTCCGACGACAAGCTGTCGACCTCATCGCTGATTGTGGCTGATCAGATGGAGGCTGTGCCGACGAAGGATGTAAGCACGGGCAGCTTCGTGATTGGCGTGACCAAGGTTCGGCCCCGCGTGGCGCCGGCGGATGGCAAGCCCGCGCTCTTTAAGCGCAGCCGCGACCAGAAGGTAAACTTCTGGATGCAGGTCTATAATCTGGGCGTCGACGAGAAAACGCACAGACCTTCGGCCACGTTCGAGTTTGACATCGTCAACATAGCGACCAACAAACCTGTGGTGCAGAAAATGGAATCGACCGAGACGATGGGTAACGTTGGCGAACAGGTAACGCTGCAGAAATCGATTGCGTCGGCAAACCTGCAGCCGGGCGTATATCGGATCGAAATCAAAGTGAACGACAACATCTCCAAACAGACGGTTGATCCTTCAGCGACGTTTGCTGTTGAGTAACTTTATTGTTTGATTCCCCGGAGGTGGGATGAAGCTTCGCCAGGTCGGAACTTGGGCGGTGATTGTCGCGTTGTCGCTTCCTGCGTGGGCTGCGGACCGGCCAGGGGCGATCTCAGGATATGTGCGCGATGGATCGGGAACGCCGCAGATGGGCGCGGTGGTGGAAATTATAGGAACCGCTGCGCGCACACTGACCGTATTTACCGACGGAGCCGGGTTTTACTCGGCCAAGGACCTGCTGCCAGGGCTCTACACTGTTAAGGTTTCTGCCGCATCGTTCTTACCGGCGTGGCGCGACAAAGTTGGATTGCATCCCGGCGCCAGCACTCACCTGAATATCACTCTGAACACTCTGCTGAATGCCATGCGTGTGGGGCCGCTGCGTGGCGGCACCGATGATGACGATTGGAAATGGACCCTGCGTTCGGTGGCGAATCGTCCCGTACTGCGGGTGTTCGACGATCCGAACTCGGCCGAAGGAAAGCAGGGCAGCGACATGAGGGGGAGTTTGTCATTTCTGGGCGGTTCGGCGGCCGGCGGGTATGGCACCGGATCGGACATGAGTACCGGCTTCTCCCTGGAGCGAAACATTTTTTCCGTAGACCGGGTGGGGCTGAAGGGAAATGTCGGTTATGGAGATGGCCTTCCCGCCGCGGTTTTACGGGCATCTTATTCGCATGCGCTGCCCGACGGATCGGGGCCGTCCATGGGGGTTGCCGTCCGGCGTTTCGCCCCCTCCGATCCGAACGTGCACAATGCTTCGCTCCAGTCGGTGGCGCTCTCCGGGGCCGACGATTTCGCGGTTGACGACGTGCTCGAGGTAAAGTTCGGCAGTGAACTGCAGTCCATCCAATTTCTCGGGCGTGTGACGGCGTTCCGGCCCTATGGCTCGGCTAATCTACACGTTTCCCCGAACATGGTAGTCGGTTACGACTACGCGACCGCCTTGCCCAACCATCGGGAGGAAGATTTCGATTCGGCGTCATCCGCGGATTCCAGCGAAGCTGATCCGCGTATCAGCCTGGCTAACTTCTGCACCAAGCTTGAGCGCGCCCATCACCAAGAGGTGAATGTCTCCCGACGCGTTGGCAAGAACAACATGCAAATCGCGCTGTTCAGCGATGGCGTGGACAATACAGCATTGCTCGGCACCGGCCAAGTGACCGCGGCTGGCGGTGAGTTGCTGCCCGACGTTTACTCAGGGAGCTTCACTTACACCGGCAATACGTTGGACGCGCGCGGACTGCGCGTAGTGCTTGAGCGAAAACTTTATTCCGATCTTACTGCCACGCTGGATTTCGCCTACGGCGGCGTGCTTGATCTGTCCAGGCCTGGCGTCCCGATCCAGGATGCCTTGCAGTGGATCACGACCCAACGCCGTGAGGCCATGGCTGCCAAGCTGAGCGGAACGGTGCATCGCACGCATACCCGCTGGATTGCGTCCTACCGCTGGGTGAGTGGTTCGGCGTTGACTCCGGTGGATATGTTCAACGGCTCGCCGGGACAGAGCGATCCATTTCTGAACCTTTTTATTCGACAGCCCATTCCCACCCTGGGCTTCCTTCCGGCTCACATGGAGGCGGTGATTGACTTGCGCAACCTGCTGGCGCAAGGCTATGTGCCGGTAATGGGTCAGGACGGCCAAACCGTCTACTTTGTTCAATCGGCCCGTTCCGTGCGCGGCGGTTTAGCCATCAGCTTCTAGCTCCGAATCCTTCCTATTCGTTTCGCCGCCGCTCTCGTCCACTAAGGCCTGAATCCTGCCTGGCACCTAGTTACTTTGGAGTACCCTATTTGTAAAATCTATCGCTTGGATCGGAACTCAGTGGTTGACTGTAGGGATGCGGTTTGGATAATGTTCTCTGTGCGGAGGGGGCGCTGCATGTTATTCGTGTGCAAGGAATTGCAAGCACCCGCTTTAAGGGCCTGAAACCAGGTCTGGTACCGGACGGACTCCCCCGAAACGATCAGCTTCAAGGAGAATCTATGAGAGCGCGCATCATCCTGGTGTTTGTGCTGCTGGCGGCAGTTACTCTTTCGGCGCAGACTTTCCGCGGCACAATTCTGGGCACCGTGACCGACCCCTCAGGCGCAGTAGTCGCCGGCGCCAAAGTGACGGTGAAGAACCTCNNTCGGCACGGGACTCGAGCGCACCACCGAAACCAGCGCGGATGGCAGCTACGCTCTGCCGGAGTTGCCGATCGGCACGTACACGGTAACGGTGGTTCTGGCGGGCTTTCAGACCTTCGAAACCACCGGGGTCACTGTGGATATAGCGGGGGAGCGTCGCGTAGACGCAGCCATGAAGACCGGCCAGGTGTCGACCAAGGTGGAAGTTTCCGCCGACCAACTGCCGTTGGTAGAAACCACGACGAATACATTGGGCGGCGTGCTTACGGCGCAAACTGTCGAGGATCTGCCAGTTAACGGCCGCGACTATACCAAGCTAATCTTCTTGAATCCCGGCGTGGCCGGTTCGCCGGATCAGATTTCCGATTCTCCAGGTTCGTACGGCGAATTCAGCATGAATGGCGCCCGGGGCCGGTCCAACAATTACTTGCTCGACGGTACTGATATGAACGACGGGTACCGCAACGATCCGGCGATCAATCAGGCCGGTGTGTTTGGAACCCCGTCCGCGATTCTGCCCATCGACGCCGTAGCCGAGGTCAACGTTATTTCCAACTTCGCGCCGGAATACGGCCGCAATGCGGGTGCGGTGGTCAATATCGTCAGCAAGAGCGGCACGGATCAGTGGCACGGCACTGCCGCAGAATATTTCCGCAACGATGCGCTGGACGCGCGCAACTATTTCAATATCGCGAGTCAGCCGAAAGCCTTGTTTCACAACAACCAGTTCGGCGCTTCGTTAGGTGGCCCTATCGTCAAAGATAAAACCTTTTTCTTTGCCGACTACGAAGGCCAGCAGGAGGGGGTGGGCGTTGTAACGCTTGCATGCGTGCCCGATCCGGCGCAAATCGCAGCTGATGGTGGCGCGACAAATCCAGTTATCGCCGCATTGCTGGCTCGCAATCCCTGGCCGACGCCGAATATTCCGGGCACTTTCGGTGGTGGCCTAGTTGGCAGCGAGAATTCCGGATGCCCCAACGGACCTAACAGTTCCGTGATCTCACCTTCGCTCAACAAGCTCACCAGTTTCATCGCCAAGATTGACGAGAACTTCAATCCCAACAACATTCTTACCGGCCGCTATTTCTTCGGCGACAGCGTGCAGTCGTTTCCGTTGGCCTTAACCGCCAGCGGCGGCCAGCTTCCCGGCTTCAATACGTTTACACCAACCCGAGTGCAGTTGGTGGCATTGTCTTACGTGCACACCATAGGCGCAAATAAGGTGAACGAACTGCGTTATGGCTGGAACCGCTTCGCTGAAGGTTTCTTTCCGCAGGATCAGAATTTCTCCCCCAGTTCGATCGGTCTGAACACCGGCAGCGGGATTGTGGGCGAAGGCATGCCGATCATCACGCTGGGCAGCAGCTTCGCCCAGCTTGGCGCCAGTTCCAGCGATCCACGTCACCGCTTCGATACCAACAATCAGCTGATCGATAATTTTTCGTGGAAACTCAATAAACACGATGTGAAGTTTGGCGTCGATTTCTACCGCACCAGCATTCAGCAATTTTTCGACAAATACTTTCGCGGCAAGCTGGAATTTGACGGCAGCACACTCGGCACTCCGCTGCAGGACTTTCTGGCTGGGGACGTCGACGGGGGCTTCCAGTATGCGGGCAATACGGTTCGCCATACCCACGAAAATAGCTACGGATTTTACGTCCAAGACAGCTTTCGCGCGACCACGCATCTGACGTTCAACTATGGTCTGCGCTACGACTTCTTCGGGGTGATCGGAGAAAAGAACAATCTGTTGAGCAACATAACGAATCTCGATCCTGTTGGAGATACGTTTACTCTTACCCAGGTCGGGCAGCCCGGCTTAAGCAGCTTGTACAATCCTGATCATAAAGATTTCGCCCCGCGCGCCAGCGTGGCTTGGGATATAAGCGGCAAGGGCAAAACGGTGCTTCGCGCGGGATGGGGAATGTTCTACGATGCTTTCTCGCAGGACATGGCGCTCGGACATCTGCCCTACCCGCCGTACTTTGATCCCGGCCCGGCCTATAACCCAATTGGTCCGAATCCCATCTATTCGGCAGGTGTCACCGGAACCATAGCGGCGGATGCGCCGCTCTTTGGAGATGAAAGCGCCTGCAACTTCGAGTGCGACACGTTCGCTTTCGACCGCAACATCAAAATGCCGTACATGGAGAATTACAACCTGAATGTTCAACAACAGGTCAACAGCCACACCATGGTTCAGTTGAGCTATGTGGGCTCGCAGGGCCACCGGCTGTGGAGATTCTTCGACCTTAGTCAGCCCAGCCAAGCGCAGGTAACGGCTGCGGACCTAGGCTGTGGATGCATCAACGACTATTCGGTCCCGCGTAACTACGGTGCCAATCCTTACGGCTCGTTTTACATTATGCAGGAGAACTCAACCGGCAAGTCGAACTACAATTCACTGCAGGGAAGCTTGCGCATTACGGGCTGGCACGGATTCACTTCTATCGCCAACTACGTTTGGTCGAAATCGCTCGACAACTCCAGCGACGGCGAGGACTTCGAACCAAACGCCGCCCAGCCGAACGACAGCACTCGTCCGTACCTGGAATACGGCCCTTCAAACTTCAACCTGCCGCAAAGGTTTACCTGGCTCTTTGGCTACAAGGTGCCAAACAGCGGTGGCAGCATGCAGCGCTTAAAGAATGGTTGGGGCTTTGACAGCACAGTTACGCTCCAGAGCGGGCAGCCTTTCCAGATGAACTATAACTTCGAGGATGACTTCAGCGGAAGCGGCGAAGGAGATGACCGCCCGGACGTAGTAGGACCGGTAACATACCATGAGAATAACCCTGCCGATTTTGTTAATCTCAATGCTTTCGCGATCCCCTGCACGGTCAGCGCAGCTACGGACGGCGGCACCGCAAACGGTCTCGCGTCTGATTGCGTGCCGGGAACTCGTCACTTTGGCAATGAAGGCCGCGATTCGTTGCATGGTCCTACATACAAGCAATGGGATCTGGCGGTCTACAAGAACACAGCCATCACGGAACGCGTGAACTTGCAACTGCGGGCCGACTTCTTCAATATCATTAACCATCCCAACTTCGCGAATCCGTTCTTACCCGCGTTCATCGCAGACCCGGGCTTCAACGGCTTTGCCTTGAACGGTGCTAACACGCTCGAAACTGGCACGGCAGGCTATCCCATCACCGCCACGGGCGACGTGGGCATCGGCAACCCATTCCTCGGAGGCGGCGGACCGCGCGGCATTCAGCTCGCTGCCAAGTTCACGTTCTAGGTAGTTATTCAGTTCAGGCCCCTGCCGCTCGCGGCGGGGGCTTTTGTTTTCCCCAGCCGTCCTACGTCTTTCGTCACTACATTGCATGGTTACCGCGATGTTACGCTGCTCTCATCTTCTTCCCCCAAAGCGTTTGTTGCGGAGACTTTGATGCGTCGCTCCATCTCGATTGCCCTTATTCTTGGCGTGTGTTTTGCTGCGCCGGTTTATGCCCACCACCTTAAGCAGTCGGCTTCGGCTTCGATGCCCATAACCACCTCTTCCGCGCAAGCTCGCGCGCTCTACGAGAAGGGCATGCAGGATTATGAGAACCTGTATCTCGAGCGCTGTAACGACGATTGGCGCGCTGCGGTAAAAGAGGATCCCAATCTAGCGGTGGCTTGGGCGTGGATCGCTTTTAACAGCAGCGATCCCAAGGAAGTGACCGCGGCGCGCGAACAGGCGAAGGCTCTCGCGTCCAAGACCACGCCGGGCGAGCAGTTAATGATTGCTTGGATCGTCAAAGTGCAGGAAGGCGACTTCATCG
>PLUI01000211.1 GCA_003164855.1 Acidobacteriaceae bacterium | reverse complement strand
CAGTGGGGCGACGAGGGCAAGGGCAAGATTGTCGATGTACTCACGCAGACTTTTTCGGTGGTGGCTCGCTACGCCGGTGGCCACAACGCCGGACACACGGTCATTATCAACGGGAAAAAATTCGTGCTGCAGTTGGTGCCCGGGGGCGTTCTGCGGCCCGAGTGCACCAGCGTCGTCGGCAACGGCGTAGTGATTGCTCCGCTGGCTTTCCTCAAAGAGGTCGCCTCGTTGCGCGCGGCCTGCGTGAAAGTGGATGGCAATCTTTTTGTCTCGAACCGCGCCCAGGTCATTCTACCCTACCATCGCATGATCGAATTGGCGGCGGAGAACGCGCCGGGACGAGTGAAGATCGGCACTACCTCGCGGGGAATTGGTCCCGCTTACGAGGATAAGATGGGACGCCGCGGGCTGCGAGTAGCGGATTTGCTCGATCTGAAACTGCTGAAGAAGCACATCGAAAACGCAGTACGCGAGAAGAATATGATCGCGCACGCGCTGTTCAATTCCGAGCCGCTCGACGCTGACAAAATGTATACGGAATATGCCGCGGCAGCCGAGAAGATCGCTCCGTTTGTGTGCGATACGGCGGTGCTGCTGAATCAGGCACTGGCTGGGGGCGAATCGATTCTGTTTGAAGGCGCGCAGGGGACGATGCTCGACATCGATCACGGAACTTACCCTTTCGTAACTTCTTCCAGCGCGACTTCAGGAGGCGCCGCGACCGGCACCGGAGTGGCCCCGAATGCGATCGAGTCGGTGATTGGACTCACCAAGGCTTATTGCACGCGGGTTGGTGAAGGTCCGTTTCCCAGCGAGGAGAAAGGCGACTTAGGCGAGCAGCTACGCAAGCGGGGCAATGAGTTTGGGGCAGTTACAGGACGTCCGCGGCGCACCGGCTGGCTTGACTTGCCGCTGTTGCGATACGCTGGCATGATTAACGGCATCTCCTGGCTGGTGGTGACCAAGCTGGATGTGCTCGACGAGCTGGCGGAGATTCCGATTTGCGTGAGCTACATCGTGGATGGAAAGAAGACGATGGAAATCCCGGCGCAGGCCAGTGGTTACGATAAACTGGAGTGCGTTTACCAGAAGATGCCGGGCTGGCGGAGTTCTACGCAGGGTATTACTAAGTTCGACCAGTTACCCAAGCTGGCCCGAGAATATCTGGCTTTCGTGGAAAAAGAAACCGGGGCGAGGATCGGTATGGTCTCAACCGGTCCGGATCGGGATCACACCATTCTTATGGACGAATTCGAGAAGGAGTTGCAGGCAGCTTCATCCCGGAAAGTCTTGAATTGATTGCCATTTTTCTCGGCACTCAGACGGCTTACTAAGTAAGGAGCGCAACGATGGTGGTTTTGGCGGTAACTTGGATGGCGAAGGCTGGGCACGACGGTGATGTTGTCCCGATTTTTGCGAAGTTGACGGAAGAATCCCGCAAGGAGCCCGGCTGCCTGATGTATCAGGTCCACCGGCATAAGACCGAGCCGCGGCGCTTCTTCATTTACGAGCAGTATAAGGACGACGCCGCGCTCGAAGCCCATCGCACCTCGCCTCACTTCCTGCAACACGCCCGCAAAGAGTTGCCGAAGGTCGCAGACCGCGTCGAAGGTCACCTGTACGAACCGCTGGGATAGCTAGTGTGGAGCGGGCGCCCGCCCGCGTCTTTCAGGAAGATGGTGCATCGGCACCACCAATTTTTACCGCAGGGCTAAGTCACTTAGCTTTGTCAATCATCAACTCGCCGCCCGACGCGTAACTTTCCTTCGACACTTCATGAAAAGCCACAATGATGCCTTCGCGGCGTGCTCCGGCTTCCTCGACCAGCGCATCGGTGACACGTTTCGCAATCTTGCGCTTCTGCTCGGCAGTGCGCCCCTGGAGCATCGTGATTTGGACCATCGGCATAGAACACCAGTTGCCAGTGAAACCACTAAGCGCATCCCGGTTTTATCCGCGAGAATCCGTGGAAATCCGTGGCTTATTGCGCCAGTTCGTAGCCGGCGAAGAAGAAGCTCAACTCGAAGCGGGCGGTGTCTTCGGCATCGGAGCCGTGAATGGCATTGTGTTCAATGCTCGAGGCCCACTTTTTGCGGATGGTGCCTTCCTCGGCGCTGGCCGGGTTGGTGGCGCCCATCAGCTTGCGCAGATCGGCAATGGCGTTTTCTTTTTCCAGAGCCAGAGCCACGATGGGTCCGCTGGACATAAAATCGGTGAGCGAACCGTAGAATGGCCGGCCGGCATGCACGGCGTAAAACTGCTCCGCCTGATGCTTGGATATTTCCAGCATCTTCATGGCAAGAATGCGGAAGCCATTCTTCTCGAATTGTTCGATGATGTCGCCGACCGCGCTCTTGGCAACGGCGTCAGGTTTCACGAGGGTAAGAGTGCGTTGCAGAGTTTTCATAGTTGGTAGGTTAGTCCTTAGTAATTGGCGTCTTCGTTTTTTCTCGGTACTTGGTACTCGGTACTAGACTTTCACTCCCAGCGCCGCCACGAGCGTTTCGCCGATCGCTGCGGGAGATTTTGCCACGCGAATGCCGGCAGCTTCCATAGCTTTGATTTTCTCCGCGGCCGTTCCTTTACCGCCGGAGATGATGGCTCCGGCATGGCCCATGCGGCGTCCGGGGGGTGCGGTTTGTCCCGCGATGAAGCCGACAACCGGCTTTTTCATTTTCGTCTTCACAAATTCCGCCGCGGTTTCCTCGGCGTCGCCACCGATTTCACCAATCATGATCACAGCTTCGGTTTCGGGATCGCGATTAAAGAGGTCAAGCGCATCCACAAAGTTGGTTCCGATAATCGGATCGCCGCCAATGCCGATGGCGGTGGATTGTCCGATGCCGCGCTGCGTGAGCTGATGCACGGCTTCATAAGTGAGCGTGCCGGAGCGCGATACGATTCCGATTGAGCCTTCTTTATGGATCGAACCCGGCATAATTCCGATTTTGCATTTGCCCGGGGAAATGATGCCGGGGCAGTTTGGTCCGATCAGGCGCGAGCGGCGGTTCTGCAAGAACTCCCAGGCCTTAACCATGTCGAGGGTGGGAATGCCCTCGGTGATACAGACGATGAGGTCGAGTTCGGCGTCGGCCGCTTCCATGATAGCGTCAGCCGCGAACGGCGGAGGAACGAAAATCACGGTTGTGTCGGCGCCAGTTTTTTCGACGGCTTCCTGCACGGTGTTGAAAATGGGCCAGCCTTCGTGCGTGGTTCCGCCCTTGCCCGGCGTTACTCCGCCGACCACCTGCGTTCCGTAAGCCGCGCAGGCTTTGGCGTGGAAGGTGCCTTCGCGTCCGGTCAGGCCCTGCACGATCAATCGGGTTTTCTCATTCACCAGGATTGCCATAAAAATGATTCCTCAGATCCACTTCTTACTTGCGTTGCCCATATGTCGCCCTACGCAAACACCAAGGTCCCTCGCTTCGCTCGGGATGACAATGTGTAGCCAGCTAAACTCCGCGCGCGGCCGCGACAACTTTGTCTGCCGCCTCTTTCATCGTGTCAGTGACTACGAAGTTGAGGCCGGAATCCTTCAGGATCTTCTTGCCCTCATCCACGTTTGTGCCTTCCAGGCGCAGCACCACAGGAAGCTTGATGTTCGTTCTCCGGGCTGCTTCGACTACTCCTGTGGCCAGAGTATCGACACGTAAAATGCCGCCAAAAATATTGATCAGCACCGCTTTGACGCTCTTATCGCTGAGAAGAATTTCGAACGCGTGCGCGACCTGCTCGGCGTTGGCCCCGCCGCCTACATCGAGAAAGTTCGCGGGCATGCCGCCGGCGTATTTAATGATATCCATGGTGGCCATGGCCAGTCCGGCGCCGTTCACCATGCAGCCTACACTGCCATCGAGCTTGATGTAATTCAGGCTGTACTTTGAGGCCTCGACCTCGAGCGGATCTTCCTCCGTGATATCGCGCAGTTCGCGAATGTCGGGATGGCGGAAGAGCGCGTTGTCGTCGAAGGTCAACTTGGCATCGAGCGCGAAGAGGCGGCCATCGGTGGTGGTGATAAAGGGATTAATCTCGACCAGCGATGCGTCGGTGTCAAGAAACGCCTTGTACAGGTTCGAGAGAAATTGCACTGCGGGATTGATCTGCCTGGCATTCAGCCCAAGGTTGAACGCCATCTTACGCGCCTGGAAGGCTTCCAGGCCCATGCCGGGATCGATGTGCTGTTTCAGGATGGCCTCGGGATTTTCCGCAGCCACCTGCTCAATCTCCATGCCACCCGCGGCCGAGGCCATGAAGACAGGCTTGCCTTCCGCGCGGTCGACCAGAATTCCCAGATACAATTCCTTTTCGATGGGCAGAGTTTCTTCGATCAGCAGCCGCCGCACGATGCGGCCTTCGGGGCCAGTCTGATGCGTGATCAACTTCATGCCGAGCATCTTTTCAGCGATTTCTCCCGCTTCATTGGCAGACTTGGCGATCTTCACGCCTCCACCTTTGCCGCGGCCGCCGGCGTGAATTTGCGCCTTGACCACCACGCCAGTGGCTCCGGCGCTGAACAATTCTTTGGCGGCGGAGTCGGCTTCTTCGCGCGAGGTCGCCATCGTCCCGCGCGGCACGGTCACACCATACTTCTTAAGAATCCCTTTTCCCTGATACTCATGGATTTTCATAAGCGCTCGTCGTTCGTTAGCTAAGAATCGGAAGGAACCTGCTTGCGGCTATCGACTGAGGGCAGCAAACCTTTGATTTTATAGAAGGGGAACGGATTAGGGCAAACCCACGGCTGGTGTCGTGCGGACCCGCTATAGTTCGAGGGTTATCAGATTCAAAAGTTCTCCGGCGCTCACGACCTGAGTGGCTCCCAGTTGGTTCTTCGGGAAATCTTTCTTATTGCCCGTAACTACGAAATCCGCCTGTGTCGTTAGGGCGCAGGCGATGAACTCGTCATCCTTGGGGTCGGGAGAAATGCCGAAAAGCGGCGCAGAGTGCAAAAGGTCGCCTTGGCGCCGCAGAAGGTCGATGAGTGCCGTGATCTCCGCCGGGGAAAAAGCAAATCTGGGCCGCGCCAGTACCTCCGAATATTCCTTCAGCACGGCGTGAGAAAAGCAAGGCCGCACCAGCCCTTGCTTGACGGAAAGGAGCAGCAGGTCTTCATTGCCGGAAGGTGAGATCAGGGCCGATACGAGGACATTCGTATCGATGACGGCCCGAATCATTTTTTCTTCTCGCGCCTGTACGCCTTAATCTCGGCGTCGATTTCCTGCGGAGTGAGTTTGTTGAGGCCACGCTGCTTTGCACTTGCCCAGGCTTTCTCAAGCCACTTTGGCGGCGGGGCTACGGTCTTGATGAAATCCTCGACACTCATGATGACCACTGCGGGTTCTCCCCGCCGGTCGACTACAAAACGCTCGTTGTTCTCGACGGCGCGGTTCATAATCTGTCCGAACTGGGTGCGGGCGACATGGGCGTCAACGCGGCGTTCCATAAAAAATCTCCAATCAATTGATTAATCAATGCATTAATCTATCATGAAAATTATCGCCTTGTCGAGAGCGCCGTAAGGCCAAAACATACTTTGCAAGAATTCCTTTTCCCTGGTACCCGTGGATTTTCCTAACGATGCTCGTCAGCTAAGAATCGTGGGGGGACGCATTAGGACAAACGGACAGAAGGATAGTCATTTGAAATCGGCCTCATTCCATTCCAGAATGGGGCCGGAAAAGTGCTACGCTAGTGCGCAACCATGGTCTACGGACGCATGATCCTTGACGCCCTCCATCGCATCGCGAACCAGAGCCAATCGCTGGCGCGCGCGGAAGCGCGGGAAGTGATGGCGGAAGTGCTCGCGGGAAATTGCACCGACGCGCAGATCTCGGCGCTGCTGGTGGCGCTGCGCATGAAGGGTGAGACGGTCGAAGAGATCGTCGGCTTCGCCGAAGCGATCCGCGCTGCAGCCACGCCATTACCGATTTCGTTTGCTGGGACAACCGCTTCGGCATCGGGGGCTCTCGACTTGAGCGGCACGGGCCGCGACGCGCTAGCGGAGTCATTTCTCGACCAGACCAGTCTCGTTGACACCAGCGGCACCGGCGGCGACGCCAGCGGGACCTTCAACATTTCCACGGCCACAGCTTTCGTGACTGCCGGGGCGGGCGTACGCGTAGCCAAGCACGGCAATCGCAGCATCAGCTCGAAGTGCGGTTCGGCGGACGTGATGGAAGCCTTGGGCGTAAACATCCAGTTGTCTCCGGAGCGCGCGGCCCAGTGCCTGCGAGAAATCGGAATCTGTTTTCTGTACGCGCCCGATCTGCACTCTTCCATGAAGCAGGTGCAGAAGGTGCGGCGGGAGTTGCGGCTGCGCACCATGTTCAACCTCCTCGGCCCGCTCACCAATCCGGCGCATGCTTCGGGACAGGTCGTGGGTGTGTACGCCCTCGAGATGGTCGAGAAGTTAGCCGAAGCGCTCAGCATGTTGGGCCTGCGTCGCGTGCTCGTGGTTCACGGACTCGACGGGCTCGACGAGATCACGATCACCGGGCCAACCCGCGTGGCCGAAGCTCGCGACGGATCCGTGCGGACTTACGAAGTTGATCCGGAAGAGTTCGGCATGAAGCGAGCCACGCTCGAAGACATCTCCGGAGGGGACGCGGCGGAAAATGCAGCCATTATTCGTGAAGTGTTAGGCGGAAAGAAATCTCCGCGGCGCGATGTAGTTCTGCTGAACTCCGCCGCCGCGCTGGTAGCGGCGGGACGCGCCAATCACCTGGCGGAGGCGATCCCTTTGGCCACACAATCGATCGATTCCGGAGCGGCGGCCGCAAAGCTGGATCAGCTGGCGAGGTTGACCACAGCGCACAGCTGACCCGACTAAGTACGCCGCCATTGCTCACGCCTACCGCACCTCGACTTTCTCCAGATACTTGGCGACGTCCACGTTCCAGCCAAGTTCCTTCTTCATCAGATCACGCAACTGGCTGGAAGCGTCGGGCTCTCCGTGAACGAGATAAGTCATTTCTGGCCGGTTGCGGAAAGTGCGCAGCCATTGCAGAAGTTCGGGAGGATCGGCATGGTCGCTGAACTGCTCCAGCGCAGCAATCTGCGCGCGGATGGGAACTAGCTCGCCAAAGATTTTCACCTCGGGAGCTTTGCTCTTGATGGTGAATCCACGCGTGCCCGGCGCTTGAAAACCGATGAACAAGACCAAGTTCTTCGGGTCCGGCAAGCGCTGCGCCAGATGATGCAGTATGCGCCCGCCGGTCACCATGCCGCTGGAAGAGATGATGATCGAAGGCGTCAGGACCGCGTTGATTTTTTTCGACTCTTCCGCCGTGGACGCGAAGGTGAATCCCGGCCAGTCGATCGGCGAGCCGTATCTCTTGATCATGCTGCGCGTGTCGTCGCTATATTCTTCGTCGTGCTTGAGGAAGATCTCGACTGCCTTGATCGCCATGGGACTGTCGCCGAAAACTGGAATTCGCGGAATCTGGCCTGACTCCATCAAATGTTTGAGGATGAAGATGAATTTCTGCGTGCGTTCGATGGCGAAGGCGGGTACGACGACGCTGCCACCGCGCTTTGCTGTTGCCGTGATGAGCGCAGCCAGTTCGGGCAGGGGATCTTCTTTGGGATGAAGCCGGTTGCCGTACGTCGACTCCATGACCACGATGTCGGCAGTCTCGCCCTCGGTGGGCCCGGAATGCACGACTTTTCCCGGGGCTACGCGATCATCTCGCACTCGGCCAATGTCGCCGGTAAACAGCAGTCGCCTGGGTTGCCCGCCGACGGTGAGCGAGATCTCGGCCATGCACGACCCCAGGATGTGAGCGGCATTGACAAAGCGAAAAGAGAGTGCGGAGGAGAGCGCAACCGTTTCGCCTACGTTCGCCGGCTTGAAGCACTGCAACGAGCGCAACGCTTCTTGTGAGGTGTAGAGCGGGAGCGCGGGGGTGTGCTTCGACTTTTTCGTCTTGTTGTAATATGCGGCATCTTCTTCCTGAAGGTGCCCGGAGTCGGGAAGGATAATGCCGCACAAATCAATGGTGGGGGGCGTCGCGTAAATCGGTCCGCGGAAGCCTTCTTTCACCAGGCGTGGAATCCACCCGCAATGGTCGAGGTGCGCGTGGGTGAGTATGACGGCGTCGATTTCTTTCGCGGGGACTGGCGTATCGCGCCAGTTACGCTCGCGCCACTCTTTTTGTCCCTGGAACAGTCCGCAGTCCACCAGAATTTGAAGGCCGTCTTTGCCAAACGAATTTTCCGAAGTATTGATCAGGTGTTTTGAACCGGTGACGGTGCCGGCTGCGCCTAAAAACTGGATGTACGCCAAGAGCCCTCCGCAAAACTACTTCGAAGCGTCGGCCGCCTCGATCTTGAATGTGTTGTTTGTCGTGTCGCTTTCGGGCACGCTGCCGTCGTTGACCACGATTTCTTCCGGCGGTTTCGGAACCTCCACGCGAATTACGCCATTGCTTTTGCCGCGCACCACCAGGCGTTTGGTGATTTCTCCGCCATCGAACTTTACTGTGAGCGGAACCTCCGCGCCAGCCGAACCCATGTTCTCTACTGTGATCGTCAGCATGTAACCATCAGGCAGCGTCTTGCGTGTGAAAGCGGACGCAACTTTGAAATCCGGAAGGCCGCGATCGCGATAAACCCAGTCGTCGAAGAACCATTCCAGATCGCGCTGCGTCTGTGCCTGGATCAATCGCGGCATGTAGGACGGTTCCTTATCGTCTTCCGGATGGTAGGAGGCGAAAGCCTTCTTCAGAGCTTGATCGCCGAGCATGCCGCGCAGCATCCACCACACGCACATCGCTTTGCTGCGGTAAAGCTCCTCGTCGGTTGTATTCACTAAAGATCGATTCACTTCGTCTTCCGATGGCGGCGCGGCAGGCTGCTTCTCTCTTTGTTGGTCAGCAGCGGCGAACGCCGAACTGTGCAGTCCAATGTAATCCAGCGCAGCCTGGCGTCCACGTTGTTGTTCCAGATACAGCGCCTGCGCGAAGTGAGCGAGGCCCTCGTTGATCCAGGGACGCGGGGAGAAAAAAGCGGCGTGGGTAAGCTGGTGGGCAGCTGTGAGGCCCGCCAGCTTGGGATCGGCGCTGGTGAGCGGCGTCAGTAAGAGAGAGCCGCTCTCGTAGGGCGCCGAATTCGGGTCGATCAAATCGGCGGTTTCCGCTTTGTTTCGTGCAGCCCCAAACCATTCGGTGATTAGGGGGATCACCTTTTCCGCCGCGTCAGCGTAATTGTTCGCAGATGCGTCGTGGCCATGCAGGAAGTGGACCGCGATACCCGCGCGTTCCACGATCTCATAATCGGCGATGACAAACGTGGGGGCGAGTGTTCCCAGCAAACGGTACGTGCAATCTGCCGCGAACAGGTGTTGGACTTCGTGCGCTATCGGGCAGGTCGTCGCATTCACCAGAAACTCCGGAGGTTCGTCTTCGCCACTAGGGATGGCAAACTGCAAGTGCATGGTGGAGGCGATTTCTCGCGTTCGCCATCGGCCCAGAACTTCGAATAGATTTTTGCCTTCCGAAAGGTCCGCCGCCTCGGTTGCGATGGGATACCAAGCCACGTATCCCAGTCCGCGCGCGGCGGTGAATTTCGGACTGATCTGGTCCCAGTCGGAACTGTTCGCCTGCGCTTCCGGTGCGCCGATGCGCGTCAGCCGCGTGGCGTCGAGCACGATCACGCCCTCGTAGGCGATCTCTAAATCGACGGTACCCTTGGGCGGGACTGTCTCCGGCAAAGTCACAATGGCCTCAGAGAGCGCGCCGGTGTGGTCGATATCGGAAGTATAAGGTTGCAAAACAAACTGGAGCGGTTTGCCGCCAGCCTTGATCGAACTCCAGCTTAGGGAAGACGAAATCTGCAGCACGGCAATCTTCTGCGGCGTCGGCGAATCGTTCCGGAGAGTGATGGTGCCGCGAACCCCTAGCCGTTGCTGTTCGGGTTCAATGCGGACATTCAAATCGTACTTGGCAAAAGTAAAAGCTTCGCGGTCGAGAGCAAAGGCGTTCACCACTGAGGCGAGGAGAACACAGAGGAAGCAAAGAACAAGACTCCGCAACTTCATTGAACACCCGATTTAACGCCTGCGGATGCCGGTTTATTCTGATCGCGGTCTTTTGCGCGCCGCTGCCGCACAATTTCATACATCACAACCGCTCCCGCGACCGATACGTTCAACGAAGGCACTTTTCCCAGCATCGGNNTCGCATTTCTTCTTTACCAGATCGTGCAATCCCTTGCCCTCCGCGCCGAGAATCAGCGCGCAATCCATGTTGTAATCGAGGGCGTCGTAAGTCTGCTGGCCGCGCTCGTCGAGACCGACGGTCCAGATATTACGCTCCTTCAATTCTTCCACCGTGCGGGCGATGTTCGTCACCCGCGCAATCGGCAAGTGCTCGCTGGCTCCGGCTGAAGCTTTTGTGACGGTACCGGTGACGGCCGTGGCGCGGCGCTCGGGAATCACGACGCCATCGGCGCCAGCGGCGTCGGCCGTGCGCAAAACCGCGCCGAGATTATGCGGGTCTTCCACACCGTCGAGCACGATGACCAGAGAATAGCGGCCACGCTTGGCGCCAACCACGTCATCGAGATCGCTATATTGTTTCGCCGAAGTGACGGCCACGACTCCCTGGTGCGCGGCGTTGCCGGCCATGCGGTCGAGTTCCACACGCGTGAGGAAACGCACCGGCACGCCCAGCTTGCGGCACTCCTCGATCATGCGCTGCAAGCGGATGTCGTGCCGCTCCTTCGCCATGCCCACCCACTGGAAAGCCCGTCCGCGGGCCTTGAGCGCCTCGGTGACGGCGTTGATGCCGTAGATATAGTTCATAAGGGCAGTGGCCAGCGGCCAGCTGTCAGTTGCCAGTTCTGCAATTCGCGCATGTTTCAAGTGTACCGAAAGCTGAGGTGTGGAGCGGGCGCCCCGCCCGGGTTGCCTCATGCGCCTGATTGATTGGCTAGAAACCGCACGATCTCCTCTGGCTCGGGGCGCTCCGTGTAATCTTCGTTCGCGGAAGCGTAGAGCACCGTGCAGTCGCGATCGATGATGCAGGTCGCGGGGATGGGTAGCTCCCAACTGGCGTCTCCATTCACGAAAGGCAGGTTGACGAAGGCGCGTTGATAGACTGCTCGCTGTTCATCGGGGACGCGGTAGGTGAGGCCGAACTGCCGCGCCACGTTATTTCCAGCATCGGAGAGCAGCGGGAAACGCAGCTTGTGCTGGTCGCGCATGAAGAACGATTGCTGCACGGTTTGTGGAGAAATGGCTGCGAGTGTAGCGCCCGACCGTTCGATCTCCGGCAGTACGAGATTCATGGCTTCCATCTGACCAACGCAAAACGGGCACCAGCGGCCGCGGATGAAGCAGAGCACGAGGCGTCCTTTCGAGAGCAGGTCGGAGGAAGAAACGGTCTTGCCGTCGTGATCTTGCATTCGAAATTCTGGAATCTTTGAGCCGACTGGCAGAATATTCGCGGCTACGCGTTGTTGCTTTAACCCTGTGATGGCACGAGCGTGAATCGCCTGCGTCTCCGCGGGTACGTATTTCGCGATGAGCTCCTTGCGTTCGGCGAAGATTTCGCGCAGGGGGCGAATGTCAGCTTCCGGGCTTGATTCTTCGAGAGAGCGCCATTTCATAAGGCGGGCTTCTGGCTTCGGCTATCGGGCTCCGGCAAAATCCAAGACTGTGGTAGGCGAGCAATCAAGCTGAAGCCCGGAGCCCGGAGCCCGGAGCCCGGTTCTACATTCCCGGCAACTTCATCCCCGCCATTCTGCGCGCGAAGCTGGGCTTGCCCATCTGCTTGAACATTTTTTTCATCTGCGCGTATTGGCGAAGCAGGTTATTCACTTCCTGCACGGTGGTGCCGGAGCCGCGGGAGATGCGTTTGCGGCGGCTGCCGTTGATCACTTCGTGGTGATTGCGCTCATGCGTCGTCATCGAATTGATGATGGCTTCGACGCGGTTGATTTGTTTTTCGTCCACGCTGTCGGCGGCCTTCTGCAGGCCGGCAAACGGTCCGATGCTGGGCATCATGCCGATCAGGCTCTTGATCGAGCCCATCTTCTTTACTTGCCGCAGCTGGTCGCGAAAATCTTCCAGCGAAAAGCCGTCGCCGGTGAGGGCTTTGGTGGCCATCTCCTGCGCTTTTTTCTTGTCGATCTGCGATTCGGCGCGCTCGATCAGGGAGAGGATGTCTCCCATGCCGAGAATGCGCGACACGATGCGGTCGGGATGAAACGGTTCCAGCGCGTCGTACTTCTCACCTACGCCGATGAACTTGATGGGTTGTCCCGTAACCTGCCGAATGGAAAGCGCCGCGCCGCCGCGGGCATCGCCATCCATCTTGGTAAGGATCACGCCGGTGAGCGAAAGCTTCTTGTGGAACTCGTCGGCGGAACGCACCGCGTCCTGTCCGGTCATGGCGTCGGCGACGAACAGAATCTCCGAGGGATTCAGCAGCTTCTTCAGCGACTGCATCTCGTTCATGAGTTCATCGTCGATGTGCAGGCGGCCGGCGGTGTCGACGATCAGGACGTCGCAGCCGGAAACGATAGCTTCGCGGCGCGCTTCTTTCACCAGCCGCTCCACTGCTTGTGTGAGCTGAGCGGGCGTGTTCGCCTCGCCCACTTCACCTTCGTAAATCTGAGCCTTGACCGCTTGCGCCACAATTTTCAACTGCTCGCGCGCCGCCGGACGGTACACGTCCACCGAAACCAGCAGCGGACGATGCCCGCCGGTCTTGAACCAGTTCGCGAGCTTCCCCGAAGTGGTGGTTTTGCCGGAACCCTGCAATCCGGCCATGAGCACAACCGTGGGCGGCTGCGAAGCAAACTTCATGCGCGCGGTGTCCTTGCCGAGAGTCTCGACCAGCTCGTCGCGCACGATCTTGATGACTTGCTCGCCCGGAGAAAGCGCGGTGAGCACTTCCTGGCCCACGGCTTTGGCCTGGATGCGGTCGATCAGCTCTTTGACCACTTTGAAGTTGACGTCGGCTTCGAGCAGCGCCAGCCGGATTTCGCGCAACGCCTCGGCAATGTTTTCCTCGCTCAGCCGGGCCTGGCCGCGAAGGGANNTGAAGCTTTTCTTGGAGATTCTCGAACATAGGATACGTAACTATTTTAGCAGCGAAGGATCGGACCTACCCTAACTTCGGCCTAACCATCTCAAATCTCTGCATCGTCCTCGTGTACTGCAGGCCGCCCATGCGTCCGATCAGGTCGAGTGAATTCCGGTCTAGCTTGCCATCTGTAATATGCCGGTCGTTCATGTGAATCGAAACAATCTCGCCGATCACCAGGCTGCCGCTGGTGGGTGCGGGAGAGAAGTCGAGAATCTGATGCAGCTTGCACTCAAAGCTCACGGGAGATTCGGCGACTCGCGGTGGGCGGACGATTTTCGATGGGTCCGGAGTAAGCTTCGCCACCTCGAATTCGTTCACCGACGCGTCGTATTCGCCGCTCGTCAAATTCATCGCTTCGCGGAGCTCGTAGGTAACAATGTTGACCACGAATTCCCGCGTTTCGCGGATGTTTCGCAACGTGTCTTTCGCTTCGCCGCGACCGCTTTCAGGCTGCTTGGGACGCCGAAGTCCGGGCGCAAACGCCAGCAACGGCGGGTCGACGCAAACCACATTAAAGAAAGAGAAGGGCGCAAGATTATGCTGTCCCGATGGGCTTATCGTGGAGACCCACGCAATCGGGCGCGGCGCGACAGAGTTGAGCAAAATTCCGTAAAGCTCATTGTGCGAAATTTCCGACGGACTGACGATCATTTCATCGAGTATATCTTGTGGGGGACTTGCCTCCCGGCTTCACTTATCCGCGGCGAACACTTCTTTGGCCGCGACCACGGTGTTGCAGTGAATGGTGACGGTGTCTTCTACGTTCTGGGCATAGCCTCCGGCGAAGGTCACCATCACTGGGATGTTCCGAGCCTGCGCCACACGGAAGACGAGTTCGTCGCGTTTTTTCAATCCCTCGATGGTCAGAGACAGGCCGCCGAGTTGATCTTCTTTATACGGGTCGGCGCCGGCGAGGTAGCACAGCAGATCGGGCTGGGACTGCCGCAGTCCGGAGCTGAGCGCGTTGTCGAGCCAAGCCAGGTAATCGTCGTCTCCAATACAATCGGGCAAGTCCACGTCGATGGAAGACGGCGGCTTCCACATGGGATAGTTGTTGTGCTGATGCAGCGAGATCGTGAAGACATCGCCTGCGTTCGCATTCTTGCGGCGGACTCCCTGCGTGGTTAATGGCGAACCCGAAGCGGAGGGCAGCGGATCGCCGGGCGCGCGCTTTGCGGCAAAAATCACCGCCGTGCCATTGCCTTGGTGAACGTCGCAATCCACTGTCATCGCGGTGCGAATCTTGCCGTCGCGCTGCAGTCGGCGGATGGCGACGGCCACGTCGTGGATCATGCAGAAGCCTTCGCCGTGATCGGGGAAGGCATGATGAAATCCACCGCCAATATTGACGGAGACGCGTTCGGCTAAGGCGTGCTGCGCGGCGAGAATCGATCCCCCCGCCGCCAGCCAGAACGCCTTAACCAGTTCAAGAGAAAAGGGAACCTCTAGTTCCATCTCTTCGCGCGGGCTGAGCGTGCCGGTTTTCAGCTTGTGCACATACTCTTGGGTGTGAACCAGCAAAATGTCCTGATCGTCAGCCGGTTTAGGTTCGAGAAAGTCTTTCGCTTCGGCGACACCGCTAGCCAGCAGGCGGTCGCGGATACGGCGGTATTTCTCTGCCGGGAAGACGTGCTCGCCGATGGGCAGGTAGTAGGCGTCGCTGTAGATCAGCTTGAAGGGAAGCATTCAGCACTCAGCCAGAACGGTGGCGGAGAACTTCATATGATACGCGAAGGGAGCAATTGGCAATTAGCAATTGGCCAACTGCTAATTGCCAATTGCTGACTGCTGAATGCTGACTGCTCTCCCCTTACCGCTTCTTCGGGGGCTGAATTGTCGGGGCTAATATCGATCTCCGTACTGGCACGATCGCGCCCTTCGCCGGATCAGCAGCAGCGTGGGCGCGGGTCAATACTTCTTCTTGGATGTACTGCACGAACTCCTGAATCTGGCGCTGCATCTCTTCCATGCGCTCCCGCATTTGCAGAATGATTGCCATGCCGCTGATGTTCACACCCAGGTCGCGCGCCAGCGACAGGATGAACTCCAGCCGCTGCAGATCTTCGTCCGTGTAAAGGCGGGTGTTGCCCTCGGTCCGCGATGGCTTGAGCAGGCCCTCGCGCTCGTAAAGGCGCAACGTCTGAGGATGGATGCCATACATCTCGGCCACNNGCCGAGATCATGTACGCGCCTTTGGATTTACGCTTGGTCATGGACTGACAACCGTTCGGAACTTCCGCCGTCACCAATTTACAACAAAAACAAGTCAGCCACGGATCGTCACAGATTCCCACGGATCAAGAAATCCAAATCCGTGTTAATCCGCGCAAATCCGTGGCTAAGTTCCCTTGGTTACGCCGCCGGTTCGGGTTTCTGTTCAGCCGGAGCCCATCCGTGTGGCTTTAACAAATGATTGACCGCGTACGCCACAACGCCCGCCGCGATCAGAATCATGCCAAAGGCGAACGAGCTCATGTTCCACACCTGTTCATGCTCGCTGCGGATGATGGAAAAGCCGAGCAACAGCATGGGCGGGATGCCGATGGCGATTGCGCCAAACAATCCGCCGGGAACGCGGAAGGGACGCGCCAAGTCCGGCTCGCGGAAGCGCAATACGGCCAGCGCTATGAATTCCAGCATCAGGCTGAAACCGTAGAGCAGGATGTCGAGCGTCACCAGCCGGGCAAAGCCCAAGCCTAGACACATCGCCCATCCCATGGCCAGCGCGACAATCGCAACCCAGGGCGCGCGCGATTTCTTTTGCAGCTTGGCAAAGATGCCAGGCAGCATGCCATCCTGCGCCATCGCCAGCGGAAGACGCGAATAGCTCATTACCAAGGCGTTGAACATGCCAAAGGCGCTGATGATTCCTCCGAGAACCACGCCGACGCGCAGCAGCGGACCGCCCAGCAACCCGGCGATGTCCGCCCAGGAGCCAGTCTCCCATGCGGTGGCTTTCAGGCCGGTCATCCACATGGCGGCGAAGGGAAGCACGTAGCTCAAGGCTACGATCGCGACCGCCACCAGCATGGCCCGCGGATAGGTCCGCTGCGGCCGTTCCACTTCCGTGGCGATGGTCGAAGCGTTATCCCAGCCCATGTAGTTCCACATGCAGATGAGCAGGCCGCCGAGAATATCCACGGTAGAGGTGGTCGGCTTGGTTACAGCGTTCGCCAGCGCTCCTATTTTGAAAGGAGCTATCAGCACGATCGCCACAAAGGGCGCTGACAGAGCGAAGAACAGCCACAGCGACGTGAGCGATACTACTTTGACGCCGGCAATGTTCAGCAACGCGCAGGCGATCACTACCGCCAGCGCAACCCACCATCCGCGGCTGTTTTCCTGGAACCACGGGAACATCCGGGTCAGGTAGGCCACGAACAGCGTGGGATAAATCGCCATGTCGAAAATGGACGCCACCAGCGAGAGCCATGCCTCTTGAAATCCCCAGAAATTTCCCATAGCGCGGCGCACCCAGGCGTAGTAGCCGCCCTCGTAAGGAAGCGCGCTAGAAAGCTCGCCGATCATGAAGGCCGTCGGCAGGCTCCAGAGTAGGGGGGTGAGCAGCAGAATCAGGATCGCGCGTCCGTAGCCGGCGCCGTGCACAATGTCTTCCGTGCCATAGGTTCCGCCCGACACCATAAAGAAGGTGGCGGCGACCAAAGGCCACAGCGTGAGGCGGACGAACTTTCTTGGAACGATCGGGTTTGGGGCGATCGGGTTCCGGTGGGGGACGGCGGCGAGAGGCTGGGGATTGTCGGTTTGTTGACGCGGGGCGCTAGCTGTTGCCAATTTCGATGTCTTCCTCCTCAAGCGACTCACTCTTGCCACCTCGTCTCCCTTGACTTGCGTCTCGAGGCTCCCGAGTAACTGCGATTCCCGGGCATTCCGGCGGAGTTAGTTCGCATTTGTGAGATTACGGCAAATTTCCACAGATGCAAGAAAAATATTGAAAAATTCTACAAAAAGTTTTGCCAGGGAGGTCAGGTGCGGAGGTAACTGCGTTCGCTCCCGAGGATCGGCCACGTTTCGGTTCTTTCCACATGGTAGTACACTAATCCCGTTCTCGCTCTGGGACCCCGCAAACCCGACGAGGGACTGAGAAATGGTAGGAGATTCCACGCCGCGGACGGCACAAGAGGTGATCGATCAGGCTGTGTCGGAGAACCGGTCTGGCGAGAGATTGCTCTACGCGTTCGCTATTGTGTTCGTGGTTTTGGGGATCGCGATTATCGCCGTTGGCCTCTGGCGCCACGAGCTAGCGATTGCGGCGCTGGGTACGCTGGCTAGTGCTCTATTCTGGCCGGCAATGGACTGCGCCAGAAGGACTCGGAAGGAGAGCGTCGCCATCAGGCTATTGGAGGCTCCTTTGAGCCGCGCGGACACAGCCAAAGATGCCGCAGAAATGCTACGCGAGGTGTTTCACGATTTGTTCCACGAGCAACACACGCTACAGCGCGCACGGAATTCTGGCGCACAGCGTAGCCGGAAAACCCAAGCGATAAAATGACGCGTTTCACGAGACCGGTGCACACGTTCTCCTCGGTGATTCGAGAGCTCTTCGAGGGGCTGAGGGACGGGTCCATCGCTATCAGCTCTGAATCTGCGCTGGCAACGGCTGCCCAGAGTGAGGAAAATAGACAACCGCCGGAGCGGATTCCGGAGGAAGACCTTCTTAATACTGCGCCGATCAGCGTTGACCCTCGATTTTTGGAGGAGACAGGTCTTCAGGAAGCTGGACGACGGCTACGCTCGCTACGTGAGCGTCTCGGTTTGACATTGCAAGATGTAGAGACATCAAGCGGCCAGATAGCATCCAAGCACGGAAAGAAAGAGTACGAGATCTCAGCGAGGAGGATGACGGACATCGAAATGCATTCGGTCCTACCGAGTATCTATAGGCTTTATTCGCTAGCCGTTATTTATCGCGTGGATATGCAAGAAATACTCGCCTCCTTCGGCCTGGACCTAGGTGCCTTCCTCCGCGACAGTTCCCTTACGTCGCCGCCAAAATCCCACCTGATGACGATGCCAGATGGCATAGCCGCCCAGAATGTTCCCGCGATTCGAGATGTAGTAAAGCATGGGGGACCTCTGGCCTTATTCCTTCTTGCGCAAAGCGCCCCAGACTCTCAAGTATCCTATGCACTTATTGGATCTGAGGATTTCACGATGTACCCGCTTCTACCCCCGGGGTCGTTCATTCAGGTTGACGGGTCGCGGAGGCAGGTAGTAGACAGAGGGTGGCGAAGCGAATATGAGCGCCCCATTTACCTTGTCGAGACGAACCAAGGATTTACATGCTGTTGGTGTGCATTTGACGAGGGTAACCTAGTCCTCCAGCCACACCCGTTGTCGCCTGCGCCGATGCGTGTCAGGAGATCGCCAGAAGAGGCAGAGGTGATCGGCCAAGTTATTGGCGTGGCCAAACCGCTAACTGAATGGCCCGTCTCCGCCGCCTGACCTAAACTTTCTTCCACAGCTCTTCCCTCGGATCCTCCGGATTCAGCTTCGCCAGCTCTCGCAGCAATTCCTTCGTCCGCTCGTCCCGCGGCATGGGCACGGTTACCGTGATCTCGACAATCTCATCCCCGCGCACTCCATCCTTCGTAGCCGAAGGCACGCCCTTCTCACGCAGACGCAGCTTCTGTCCCGATTGCGTTCCTGGAGGAATCTTCAGGAGCGCCCGCCCGTCGATGGTTGGCACTTCGATCTTGGCGCCCAGCGCGGCCTCGGTTGCGCTCACCGGCACGGTCAGGTAGATGTCATCGCCATCGCGCCGGAAGACAGGATGCTCGCCGATCCGGATAATGACGTAGAGATCGCCCGCCACGCCGCCGTGAGCGCCGGCATTGCCTTTGCCCGCCAGCCGGATGCGCTGGCCATCGCGCGTCCCCGCCTTGATGCGCACTTCCAACGGCTCGCTGCGGCTAACTGTTCCCTCCCCATGGCAGGTGGGGCAGGTAGAAATATTCTTGCCCGTCCCCTGGCAGTGCGGGCAGGCCACGTTGAACTTCATGCGCCCGCCGGTCTGTGTAATCTGGCCCGTTCCGTTACACTCGGAGCATTTCCCCGGCGCTTCGATGTAACCCTGTCCGTGGCAAGTGCTGCAAACGTCCTGGCGCGTAATGTTGAGCCGCATGACGCCGCCCCGGATGGCCGTCCAGAACGGCACGTTTACCTGGTATTCCAGGTCGCTGCCGGGCTCTGGACCATCATCCGCAGCTTGCGCGCGTCCGCCGCCGAAGATTCCTGAGAAGATATCCTTGAATCCGCCGCTGCCGCCGGTTCTTCGGCCACGGCTTGCGCCGTCCGCCAGATCGGAAAAGTCGAAGCCTCCGAAGTCGAAAGGGACGCCTTGACCGCCTGCACCGCCAGGAGATCCCCCCGGCGCGCCTCCGGCAAATCCCCCCGCACCGCCGCCGCGGGCATACGCCTCGGCCGTGGCGGGATCGATGTTGTCTGAATAGAATCCGACCTGATCGTAGATCTTGCGTTTCTTGGGATCGCTGAGAACATCGTTTGCCTCAGAGAGAGTCTTGAACTTCTCCTCGGCGGACTTGTCCCCAGGATTGACGTCAGGATGGTACTTGCGCGCCAGCTTGCGGAAGGCTTTGCGAATCTCATCCGCCGACGCGGACTTCTTCACGCCGAGAATTTCGTAATAATCTTTTTTTGTGGTGGTTGCCATTAGAACAGTCTGTCATCCTGAGCGAAGTTTCCGTTCGCGAAGCGAAGGGAAACGCAGTCTGTGAATCCCGACAACGGCTCGTCAAGAAGTTCTCTCATCGACCCTTGATCGACTCCCCTGCGAACGCCATCTGCGCTCCCCAGGTCTCCGCCATATCTTCCCACCGCGAATTCTTCGACTCGATCAAAGCAACTTTCTTCGCCCGAATCCATCCCTTCAATTGCTTTTCGCGCCCAATGGCTTTATGAACATCGTCAAAGCTCTCGTAATATACCAGCCGGTCGCAATGATACTTGCCGGCAAACCCTTCGACCTCTCCTCGCTTGTGTTCCAATGCCCGGCGGTAAATGCTGTTCGTCATCCCGATGTACAGTGTTCCAGAGCGGCTGCACACGATATAAACGAAATATTCGTGATCCTTCACAACAACTCCATGAACCTGTCATCTTGAGCGAAGTTGCCGTTCGCGAAGCGAGCGGCAACGCAGTCGAAAGACCCCGCAACTGTTAATACTAAAACGAGCGCGTCAAGGAGTTCTCACTGCGCACCAAAGGATCGTGGGAACTCCTTGCCACGTCTCTCTCTACCGCATGCTGGCAAGGGGTCCTTCGACTCCGTGGGTGCTTCGCTTCGCGAAGCATCCACTCCGCTCAGGATGACAGTCTAGCTCGGCATCCTGTGCTTCTCTTCTTGTAACACGAACAGGGCCTCCGACTCCGGCGCGTCCGCGTAGATTGGAATCGGCTGCATGCCAGTTGGCGTAGAGACAAAGAACAGCCATCGCCTCTCGTCTTCGGCGAGGCCGAGAAAATAAGTCTGATCGTGTACTTGAAAATCCATTATCGCGTTCTCTCCAAGACTCTGAATGTCGCTGCAAACGTCGACGCGGGCAATAATGCCCGCGCCACGGTTTTAGCTGAAAGCTGACGGCTGAGAGCTGACAGCCTTATTTCTTATCTTCCACATCCACGTACTCAGCGTCGATCACGCCTTCATCTTTCTTCTGACCGCCGCTGCCGTTCGCGCCCGCTCCATCCGTCGGAGAACCAGGAGCCGCGCCCGCTCCCGGAGTCGCCTGCGCTGCCTTGTACATCTCTTCGGCCAGCTTGTGCGAAGCTTTGGTCAGAGTCTCGCGTGCCTTGTCCATCTGCGCCTTGTCGTTCGACTCCAGCGCCTTCTTGGCGTCAGCCACGGCGTTCTCCACATCGCCTCGGTCCGAGCCCGAGATCTTGTCTCCCGACTCCCGCAGCATCTTCTCGACGTTGTAAACCATGCTGTCGAGCTGATTCTTGGCCTCGATCGCCTCTCGCTGCGCCTTGTCCTCGGCCGCATGCGCATCGGCTTCCTTCGCCATGCGCTCGACTTCTTCCTTCGACAGTCCCGAAGACGACGTAATCGTAATCTTCTGGTCCTTTTGCGTAGCCGTATCTTTCGCGGTCACGTTCAGGATGCCGTTGGCGTCAATGTCGAACGTCACTTCAATCTGCGGCACGCCGCGCGGAGCGGTCGGAATCCCGGTCAGATGGAATTTGCCCAGAGTCCTATTCTGCGCCGCCATGGGACGCTCGCCCTGCAGCACATGCACTTCAACCGACGTCTGATTATCCGCCGCCGTCGAAAACGTTTCCGTCTTTTTAGTCGGAATCGTCGTGTTGCGCGGGATCATCGGAGTCGCCACGCCGCCCAGCGTCTCGATCGACAAAGACAGCGGAGTTACGTCCAGCAGCAGCAGGTCTTTCACCTCGCCGCCAAGTACGCCACCCTGAATCGCCGCCCCAATCGCGACCACTTCATCGGGATTCACTCCCTTGTGGCCTTCCTTNNACCAGCACCACTTCATTGATCTTGCTGGCATCCACGCCCGCATCTTTCATGCACTGCTTGCACGGACCCACCGAGCGCTGAATGATGTCTTCCACCATCCCTTCGAGCTTGGCGCGCGTCAGCTTCTTCACCAGATGCTTCGGACCGCCGGCGTCCGCCGTGATGAACGGCAGGTTGATCTCCGTCTCCATCGTGGTTGAAAGCTCAATCTTCGCCCGCTCAGCCGCGTCGCGCAGACGCTGCAACGCCATCTCGTTGCCCTTGCCGCGCAGGTCGAGCCCTTCATCCTTCTTGAACTCATCGATCAGCCAATCGACGATCCGCTGATCCAGATTGTCGCCGCCCAGGTGCGTGTCGCCGTTGGTGGCCTTCACCTCAATCACGCCCTCGCCCACTTCCAGGATCGAAATGTCAAAAGTTCCGCCGCCAAAGTCGTACACGGCGATCATCTCGTCCTTAGTTTTGTCAAGCCCGTACGCCAGCGCCGCCGCCGTCGGCTCATTGATAATGCGCTTCACCTCCAGGCCGGCAATCTGCCCGGCATCTTTCGTAGCCTGCCGCTGGGCATCGTTAAAGTAGGCGGGCACGGTGATCACCGCCTCGGTCACTTTCTCGCCCAGGTAGTCTTCCGCCGCCTTCTTCAGCTTCTGCAAAATCAGCGCCGAAATCTGCGGAGGCGTGTACTCCTTGCCCTGCGCCACCACCGCCACGTGGTCGCCCGACTTCACGACCTTATAGGGCACCATCTTGATCTCTTCCGTCACTTCGTCAAAGCGCCGCCCCATAAAGCGCTTGATCGAATAAACCGTGTTCTCCGGATTGGTGATAGCCTGCCGCTTCGCCACCTGCCCCACCAACCGCTCCCCAGTCTTGGTAAACCCAACCACGGACGGAGTAGTCCGCCCTCCTTCTTCATTGGCAATCACTTTAGGCTCGCCGCCCTCCATCACCGCCACGCAAGAATTGGTGGTTCCAAGGTCAATCCCAATAATCTTGGCCATATTGTTTCTCCTCTACCTTACTTTTGAATCAAATAAGTGCTTTGTAATCAATGTGCTTATGATTGCCAACAGGCCCATGCTAAGACCTGAGTGGAATGTTGTCAAGGTTTAGATGCGGTGGGAAGGGAGGAAGTTGCGGGCATTTCGAACTCCAGATGGACCGGGCGGCTCTGATGCGTGCATGATGAGCAACGCATCGGATCACTGCCTGACCTGCGCCGAGGGCTAGCTACTAGCTTGCGCCGTGGGTTCTTCCGCACCGACCTTCGCCGACGCACCGGAGTTCTCCTTCTCTATTGCGGCCGCCGGCATCGCTGACGGAAGAGGCTGGCCCAATCGGTTAAAGACCCCGAGCGCCACAGTAAGCCCCTTTGTAACNNAGAGCGTCCCCGGCCATCATCCCCATGAGCCCAGCCACGAAGCTCACCCTCGTCCACGAGGACCGTAGACCGCGAGCAAGGAGAATTATCCCAATTGCTCCTTCCAGCCAACGAAAGCTCCCATCTCCGGGGATCGCCGCCGCGACGATGAAGATCAAACCACTAGAAAGATGGAAGAGTGAATCTGCGTTATACGCAGCATAGTATTCGTATGCGCGGGATTTCCCGAGCATAAATGGGCCTCCAGCTATCCCGATGACGAAGGACCTAATCTGATCGGGTGCCTCCGTAAACAGTCGCGCGAGCAACTGCAAGGCGGTCGACTCCTTCCCCTTGTTTTCTTTTTTGGCCTTCGCTATTGCCCTCTTGTTAATTGTCGCTCTCGCTAGCTCCTCAATCAGAGTGACGACGCTGAGAGACACCTTGCCAAAGACATAAGAAGCCAGAAGTCCACACACCACCTTTGTCTTGTAACCCAGGAACGAATAGGACAGCAAAGTGGTCGCCAATCGACCCTTCAGCAAGAGAAGAATGGTAAAAATGCAGCCGGGTAGCAAGGCCCCAAAGATATCATTCGCCAGCCCGAGGGGGCCAAGCAAGGTGCGGTGCAGATCAGGCTTAACTTCTGTAGGTATATCCACTTGCTTCGCCGCTCCGCAGAAACAATAGCCCCGTCCTCGGACGTAGGCAATCCCTTTTTTGCGAGCTGACGTTTGCTTCGCGGGTGGTGCCTCGCGCTTTCGCGAAGCGTGGGATTCCACGGTCCCATCCCTCTGCGGATTTTATTCATTCACCCCACGCTTTCCCGTACCCTTAAACCCGAGGAGTCAACGATGACCATCGAAATCCGCGACGCATCCTCGGAGGCCAGAATCCGAAAGCAACTCCAAGCCACCGGCTCCAGCAGCGTCGAGGAAGTGCTGCTCCGCCTGCTCGAAACTCCCACACTCCTGTCATCCTGAGCNNAAGCAGCCGCGCAGTCGAAGGACCCCATACCCGCCGGCAGTGCCACGAACTCCGGAAGGAGTTTCCACCAACGCCCTCGACTGTCCGGGAGAACTCCCTGATACGGTATCGATAGTTCCGGCTTCTCAGGGGTCCTTCGACTGCGTTGTCGTTCGCTTCGCGACCGACAACTCCGCTCAGGATGACAG
>PLUI01000173.1 GCA_003164855.1 Acidobacteriaceae bacterium | reverse complement strand
TACCTGGTGGCGGGCGACAAGGAACTCACGCTGAGCGGGGTGGAAGCAAATACTCCGAGCAACGGCAACGAGTCATATCGGCAGACCCTCAAGTTCGCAGTGAGCGCGCACGAACCTGAAGAAGTCGAAGCCAACGGGGGCGCGTCCATGCCGAGATCGCTGAAATCGCTGAAATCGCTGATCCAGAGCGTTAAGTGGGAAACCGAGAGGACCGCAATCGCAGCGGCCCTGGAGAGAACTGGTTGGAACCGGAAGGCAGCCGCCCGACTGTTGGGGGTAAGCTATCGCACAATGCTGTACAAGATAGATCAGTACCACATGAGCGCTTCGGAGCCCTACTTTTCGTCCTTCACGGCAACCAGGTTGGCCGATGCGCAGACCAAAGGAAACGGAAAAGCAAGTTGAATAGCAGCATGGGCGGGAAGCGCGAAGGAGCTGCCATGACCAAGACAGGCAAGAGTTTCTGGAAGGCCGGACGGGTCGCAGCCTCAATGTGTTTGCTTGTACAGAGCAGCCTCTGGGCACAGGCCGGGGCGGGAAGCGCGGCCACAGCTCCGGGATAGAATGCCAAACCCGCTCATGCGGCCACAGTTCCGGTTGCCGAACCGGCTCAAAAGGTGGACGCTCCGACGGCGTCGAAGCCGCACGACGACAGCTTTGTAATCGGGAACGACGACGTGCTGGCCATCAACGTATGGAAAGAGCCAGATATTTCCCGGAATCCTGTTCCGGTGCGGTCGGATGGAAAGATCTCGCTGCCGCTGGTCGGGGAAGTGCAGGCAGCCGGACTAACCCCCTTGAAGCTGGAAAAAGATATTGCCAGCAAGCTGAAGAGTTATATTTCGGAGCCGGAAGTTACGGTCATGGTCCAGCAGGTCAACAGCCAGAAATTCAACATTCTGGGACAAGTGGCACGACCGGGATCTTACGTGATCGCGAATTCGCCTACGGTGCTGGACGCGATTGCGCTGGCCGGTGGCTTCCGTGATTTCGCCAAGCAGAAATCCATTTACGTTCTGCGGCAGAATGCCGACGGCAGCCAGACCCGGATTCCTTTCAACTACAAGGAAGTGGTGAAGGGACAGAATCCCGGCCAGAATATTAAGCTGCAGCCGCATGACACAATCGTTGTTCCCTGAGTATCTCCGTTGAGCTTGTTCGCCAATTATTCCGTGAGCATGAAACTATTCGAACAGGTTGGTGTTGGGTTGTTTCTGCTGTCTTCCGGTTTGCTTTGGGCGCAGGATAACACCCCTTCCATGCCTGTACCGGCCCCGCAGGTTCCGGCCCTGACTGGGCTGGCTGCCAACCCCGATCCAATGCTGATTCCGCCACCGGTGAGCGGTCAGGTGTTCCCCACCCTGTTCACTTCGGAAGAGCGCTCGAATTATCTGCGTGGCGGATTAGCGTTCACATCCGCATACACCAACAATGCACTGGGCTCGGTAAACGGTGAACCGGTGAGCGATATCGCTTACTCGGTATTTCCCACGGTGGCGCTGGATGAGACTACGCCGCGCATGCACACTCTCGTAAATTACGCGCCCGGCTTCACCTTCTATCAGCGCACCAGCTCCCGCAACGAGCAGGATCAGAATGCATCTATCGATTTCGCATACCGTCTGAGCCCGCATGTGACCTTCAGCGCGCGCGATCTCTTTCAGAAAAGTTCCAATGTATTCAACCAGCCGGATTTGGCCTCGGCCGAGGGCGTCTCCGGTGGCGCCGCAGTGGCCAATTTCTCCGTAATTCCGCCCATTGCCGACCGCCTCAGCAATTCCGGAAACGTGGGCATTGTAGCCCAAATTGCCGCGAACGCCATGGTCGGCGCCAGTGGAATCTTTACCAATCTGCACTATCCCAATGAGGCTGAGGTTCCCGGACTTTTTGATACGAGTTCGCAGGCCGGTGAGGTCTTTTACTCGCTTCGGGTCTCGCCGATGCATTACCTCGGCGTCACCTACCAATACCAACGCTTGCTGTCGTATCCAACGGGCGGTGAGAACGAGACGCAGACTCAGGCTGTTCTCTTCTTTTACACGCTTTATCCAAACTCGAGATTTTCCATTTCCTTCTTTGGCGGACCTCAATATGCGAATGCCGGTCCGCAGCTTTCCGGCAGCACTGCCGTTTTATCGGCGGCGTCCCGAAGCTGGAACCCGGCTGCCGGTGCCAGCTTGAGCTGGCAGCGGCGCGTCACTACTTTGGCCATGAGTTACTCGCACATCATCTCGAACGGCGGTGGCCTGCCCGGAGCGGTGCGGCTGGATAATGCCAGCCTATCGATCCGGCAACAGCTTACGCGCACGCTGCGAGCCTCTTTAACAGGCGGCTACGCCCAGAATGACCTTTTAACCTCGGCAGTGCCAAACGACAATGGCCACACGCTTTCAGCAACGCCAATTCTGGAACAGCAGTTTCGCCAGCACGTGACGGTGCAATTGGGTTACACGCGGCTGCACCAGGATTACAGCAACGTGCCAGTCATCTCGCAGACTCCTGACACGAACCGCGAATTTATTTCCGTGTCCTACGAATTTTCACGACCTCTGGGAAGATAATATGGTTGACGATCTCGACGAGAAAAATTCAGAAGCCTTCGACCTGTCGCATTACCTAGGCATGGTTCGCCGCCGCCATCTCCATTTCGTGATTCCGTTTTTTCTGGGCTGGGTGATCGTCTGGGGCATAAGCTGGCTGCTTCCCCCGCGCTATCTGTCGAGCACGCTCATTCTGGTGGAGGAACCCACCATGCCCAAGGATTACGTCACCCCCAACGTAAGCGACGATTTGCAGGAACGCATGCAGAGCATCACGCAACAGATTCTTAGCCGGACCCGCCTGTTGCACATCATCGATCAATACAATCTGTACGGGGGCGGGCACTCGCAGCCCTCGCCCGACGACAAGGTCGAAGCCATGCGCAAAGACATCAGCATTGACCTGGTGCGGGATTCGCGCAATCAGATCACCGCCTTCAATGTCGCCTATTCTTCGCGCGATCCGCACGTGGCGCAGAAGGTGACCAGCGAATTGACTAATCTGTTCATCAACGAAAATCTGCAAGTGCGTCAGCAACAGTCCGAAGACACCACCACATTTCTCGAGAGCCAACTCGAAACCGCACGCCGGACCCTGGCGGACCAGGAAGAAAAGATTCGCGAGTTTAAAGGGCAGCACGTCGGAGAGCTACCCGCACAACTGGGAAGCAACCTGCAAATTCTGGCTGGCATTCAGGCCCAGTTGCAGACGGAAGAAGACGCGCTGAACGCGGCGAAACAACAACGCGTCTACCTAGAGACCCTGGCGGACCAATACAGCTCTCTGCAAGGAGCGCAGAAAACTGGGAACGGAACGCCGCAAGGGCTACCCGCAATTGACGGGGAGTTGGAAAAACTCCGCGCTCAGCTGGCCGATCTCAGTGCCCATTACACCGATCGCCATCCTGACGTGCGCAAGGTCAAAGAAGAGATCGTAAAGAGGGAAAAATTGCGAGACCAGATGCTGGCCAGCCTGAAAGCGAAAACGAATAGCGCGCAGAAGGGCGATCCCAATGCGTCCGCTAGTTCGGAAACTGCAGACCTGAAAGATCCCTCGTCGCCCATGATGCAGTTGCAAAGCCAGCTTCAGGCCAACCGCGTCGAGGTTGCCAATCGCGAGCGCGGGATTGCGGATTTGAAGGCGAAAGTAACCGATTATCAGGCGCGCTTGAATCAGGAGCCGGTACGGGAGCAGCAACTCTCCGACTTGACTCGCGGCTACGAGCAGTCAAAGGCCAATTATGACGACCTGCTGAAGAAGAAAAATGAGTCAGCGATGGCCACCAGCATGGAACTGCTTCAGCAAGGGGAGCGCTTCCGCGTGATCGATGCGCCCAGCCTACCCGTGAAGCCCGACTTCCCCAATCGCCTGAAGTTCTGCGGCCTCGGCCTCGGCATTGGCTTGGCCCTGGGGCTTTTGGTTGCCGGGGCCTTCGAAGTGATCGATGACCGAATTTACGACGAAAAAGAATTGCAGAAGTTACTGCCGGTTCCGGTGATCTCGGAAATCCCCGTTCTTGCGGCAGCCACTGAGGAGCAAACAACCCGGCGCCGCTGGTGGCTGGGATGGGCTACGGCAATTTTCGTATCTGTCACGATTCTGCTCGGTTCTGCCATCAGTTATTTTCGCGGGTAGCGACTTACATGTACAAAGCTTTTTACAGTCTCAAGCGCAATCCCTTCGAGATCACTCCCGATCCTTCGTTCCTGTTTTCTACAGGAAGGCATAATGAAGCCTTGGCGGCTCTTTATTGCGGAGTCCGCGGGCACAAAGGATTTGTGGTCCTAACCGGGGAGGTGGGCACGGGCAAGACCCTTCTGCTTCGCTGCCTGTTGCAATCTCTCAAGCAGAGTGGGGATGTCGCCTACGCCTATTTGTTCAATGGCCTTTTATCCCCTCTCGAGTTCCTGCAGTACGTTGCCGGGGATCTGGGAATCCCCGCCACGGGGAGAAATAAAGCTGAACTTCTGCTGGAGATTTCACGCTACGTAATTGCCCGCAGCCACAACCATTTAACGACCGTGATCGTGGTCGATGAAGCTCATCATCTTTCCGCGGAGATTTTGGAAGAGATCAGACTGTTGACCAATCTTGAAACCGCTGAGGGAAAGCTGCTGCAGATTCTTCTGGTCGGGCAACCCGAACTGGATGAAAAGCTTGATTCTCCGGATTTGCGCCAGTTGAAACAAAGAGTTGCTCTCCGCTCCCATCTGGAACCGCTGAATTCAGCCGAAACCGAGGGCTATATTCACCGGCGCCTGAAGTTGGCGGGGAGTCCCTGCCCCTCGGTATTATTTCCGCCGGAAACCATCGCTGCCGTGTATCAACATTCCCAGGGATTACCCAGACTCATTAACACGGTCTGCGAGAACGCTTTGATCGCCGCTTATGGCAGGCACATGCCAAGCGTGAGTCCTGACATAATCGACGATATCGCCCGCGATTTCAGGCTGGGCGTGCAAACCAGCCCGGGCAAGGCAGGGAAAGCAACCACCGAGCTCGACCTGGCGAAAGCCGCCCAGACTATGCTCGCTCTATACGCGCGCCTGCAAGCCGAACAAAGGCGAGAGGAACTGAAGGACAGCGAAGCGAGTGCGACTCGCGGAACGGATTACGGAACAAAGAGGCTAAAACGATGAGCCGCATATTTGACGCCTTGCAAAGATCGCAATCGGAAACCTCGGGGCAGCACCTCTCGACCTTTACCGTAGCCACCGAATTGCTGCAGGCGGCCGAGCAGAAGATTCGCGACGCCGCCCCGCATGGCAACCAGGCCCCCCAAGCCGCGCCGCCTTTTGAGGACCTGTCACCTTCACTCGACGAACTACAGCGTTGTCCAGTGTTGAACAGCTCTATCCGGCAGCAGAGCCATCTGGTTGCGGCGGGCAAAAAGCAAAGTCTGGGCGCGGAAAAGTTCCGTTTTCTTGCCGTGCGCCTGCGGCAGCTTCGCCAGACTCGTCCGCTGAAAAAGATTCTCATCACCAGCACGGTTCCGCAGGAGGGCAAAAGTACGGTGGCGGCCAACTTGGCCTGCACTCTAGCTCGGAGAAAACCCCAAAAGGTTTTGCTCCTGGATGGAGACCTGCGGCGGCCGACCATGCTCGGACAATTTGGTTTAGGGGAGATTCCAGGCCTGTGCGAGACACTTTCTGGCGAGACCAGCGACATCAACCTCTACCGCCTGGAAGATTTGGGACTATGGATCCTGCCAGCAGGATCCACGCCAGAAAACCCTCTGGAACTGATGCAATCGGGGAAATTGTCGCCCCTGATGGAGCGGCTCGCGGCATGGTTTGACTGGATTGTCATTGATTCTCCTCCGGTGCTGCCCCTGGCCGACACCAGCGTCTGGTGTCGCCAGGCGGACGGAATCTTGCTGGTCACGCGAAAAGGTGTGACCGAAAAACAACAATTGCAGCGTGGTCTCGAAACGCTGGAAAAATCGAAGCTGTTGGGAGCATTGGTCAACGCCAGCTTAAACGCAGCACACAGCGATTATTATCAACGGTATGCCCCAGCTGACCGGTCCAAGTAAGCGGGCCATGACAGCAGTCGTGTTCTTTCACTTCTTCTTCCCTCAAATCCTTAACAATCATCAGTTCGCTTGACTCTCCCCCCAAGCAGCAGAAGCGGAGTCAGTCGTGAATTCAAGCCATACTGGCCATGGCGCAACTGTAGTTCCGATCTCTGTAAGTTCACTCCCGCAAAACCAGAGCATCCTAACTGCCGAAGCTTTTCGGCAGACGATCACCCTTGAGCGAAAGCGCAGCGAGCGTTCGCGGAAGCCGTTCATGCTGCTGCTGTTACGCATGGGCGATCCTTTCTCGCACGATACGAGCGGACGATTGCCGCGCAAAATACTCTCTACACTGTGTGGTTTCATCCGCGAAACTGACATCGCGGGATGGTACGAGAATGACAGTGTGGGCGGAGTCGTTTTCACCGAACTTGCTGTCGAGGACAGCAACTCCATTCCGGCTACGATTCTCGCCAGAGTGAGTGAGACCTTGCGCGCCGATTTGCCGGCCGAACAATTCAATCGCCTCAGCTTCTCGTATCACGTTTTCCCGGAAGACTGGGATAACGATCACAACGGCGAAGACGGCCAGCGGCCAAGCAATCCCACCCTGTATCCCGACTTGTCCCAACGGGAAGGCACCAGAAAATGGTTCCGCTTCATGAAGCGGGCGATGGATCTTCTAGGCAGCTTGCTCGCGCTGCTATTGCTCTCTCCTCTTTTTCTGATTATTGCTCTCGCCGTGAAAGTGACCTCTCCGGGGCCGGTTTTCTTCCGGCAGCGCCGCCTGGGCCAGTATGGCAAACCCTTTGTGTTCTTGAAATTTCGTTCCATGTACGTGAACAACGATGCCGCAGTCCACCGCGAATACGTTACCCAACTGATCGCTGGAAAAGCCGGCAAACGGCCTTTGAGTGGAAGTAATGACGGCGTCTACAAGCTGACCAATGATGCCCGGATCAGTCGCGTCGGAGCGTTCCTGCGTAGAACCAGCCTGGATGAACTGCCCCAGTTCATCAACGTGCTAAAGGGAGAAATGTCGTTGGTAGGGCCGCGCCCGCCCATCCCTTACGAAGTAGAAGCCTACGACATCTGGCATCGCCGCCGGCTGCTCGAAGCCAAATCGGGGCTCACCGGGCTTTGGCAGGTCTGCGGACGCAGCCGCGTGAAATTCGATGACATGGTTCGCCTCGACCTGCAATATGCGCGCACCTGGTCGCCGTGGATGGACTTGAAGATTCTCGCGCGCACGCCCGGGGCAGTTCTGCTTGGGGAAGGCGCACGGTAAATAGTTCCCTATTATTCCAACCCACCTCTCCCCCAATTGAGGTTTCTAAAATGGCGACGTTTTTAACCAAACCGCTGATTGTAAAGCCGCTGCAAGAATCACGAAGTGAAGCCGTCCTCAGGTTCGGAGTCATAGGCTACGGCTACTGGGGGCCGAACGTGGCTCGAAACCTGGAGCGCTTGGACGAAACTGAACTGGTCGCAGTATGCGACAAGAGCCCGGCGGCCAGACGGAAAGCAGCGAAAGCATATCCCGACGTCCTGATAACCGCTGACGCCGCAGAGTTGCTATTTTCTTCCGAAATCGATGCTATTGCCGTGGTGACCCCCGTCTGGACTCACTATGAACTGGCCAAGGCAGCTCTCGAGAACGGAAAGCACGTTTTTGTCGAAAAGCCGTTCACCAGCAATGCCGCGCAAGCCGAGGAACTGATCGAGTTGGCCGACCGGAAGAATCTGAAAATCATGGTCGACCACACGTTCTTATTTACCGCCGCAGTGAATAAGATCAAGCAGCTGTTGCAGGATGGATCGCTCGGCGAGCTTTATTACTACGATTCCACGCGGGTGAATCTCGGGCTGTTTCAGCATGACGTGAACGTGGTCTGGGACCTTGCTCCGCACGATCTCTCGATCATCGACCACCTGATCCAGAAGACTCCCGAGGCGATTTCGGCGACCGGACAAACCCATCTGAACGGGCACGAAGATGTCGCGTTTCTCACGCTGTACTTCCCCGGCAAAATCATTGCCCACATCAACGTGAATTGGCTGTCGCCGGTGAAGGTGCGCACCACACTCATTGGTGGTGAAAAGAAAATGCTGGTGTGGAACGATCTCGAGGCCGACGAGAAAATCAAAATCTATGACAAAGGTGTCAGCGTCAGCAGCACCGAGGGTGTGTACAACCTGCTGGTCAATTACCGCACCGGCGATATGTGGGCGCCGCAGATCGAACAGGTCGAGGCGCTTCACCGGGAACTCGCATATTTCACAGAGTGCATTCTGAAAAACGAAGTTCCGATCAATGACGGCCGAGCCGGATTGCGCGTGGTACGCATGCTGGAAGCCGCCTCCGAGTCTCTACGCCAGCGCGGAGCATTGATTTATTTATGAACCCCTACGTTTGCATCTCTCCCGACGTCAAGCTGGGCAAGGACGTCAAGCTTTCCAAGTTCATCAACCTCTACGGATGCGAAGTCGGCGATGAAAGCAAAATCGGCGCGTTCGTGGAGATCCAGAAAAATGCAATCGTGGGCAAACGCTGCAAAATCTCAAGCCACACTTTTATTTGCGAAGGCGTGACCATTGAAGACAACGTCTTCATTGGCCACGGAGTGATGTTCATCAACGACAGCTATCCGCGGGCCACTGCCGCTGCCGGAAATCTGCAAACCGAGGCCGACTGGATGGTCGAGCGGACAATTATAAAAAAGGGAGCATCGGTGGGCTCCGGCACCACCATTCTTTCCAACGTCAGTGTCGGTGAAAACGCCATCGTGGGAGCCGGCAGCGTGGTCACCAAAGACGTTCCCGCCAATGCGATTGTCGCGGGAAATCCAGCGAAATTACTTCGGTATATCGAAAGAACTGCGGAGGTTTCGAAGTGAGCGTTGCCAATAACAGATCGAACAGCATTCCTTTTCTTGACCTTATTACTCCTCATGTTGAGCTTGAACAAGAATTGACCGAGGTGTTCCGCAAGGCGCTGCAGACTGCTGGTTTCATCGGCGGACCGATGGTGGAAGACTTCGAGGCGGCCTTCGCGTCCTTCTGCGGCACGAGCTATTCGGTCGCGGTCGGCAGTGGAACTGACGCTCTCCGATTCGCCCTCACAGCCGGCGGCGTGAAGCCCGGCGACGTTGTCGTCACGGTGCCGAACACGTTCATCGCCACCACCGAAGCGATCTCACAAGCCGGAGCATTGCCCGAATTTGTGGACGTCGATGAGCGCACCTACAATCTCGATCCCGCAAGGCTGGCGGAATATCTGGCGAATCAATGCACCGTTAATGATGAAGGCAGGCTGGTAAGCCGCCGCAGCAGCCGTTTCGTCACCGCCGTGCTTCCCGTACATCTCTACGGACAAATGGCCGATATGGATCCCATTCTCGATCTCGCCGAACGCTACCGCCTGACTGTGATCGAGGATGCCTGCCAGGCTCACGGCGCCGAGTACTTTTCGCAAAAGCATAACCGCTGGATGAAAGCTGGTTCGATAGGACGTGCCGCTGCATTTAGCTTCTATCCGGGAAAAAATCTCGGAGCCTGCGGAGAAGCCGGCGCGGTGACGAGCAATGATGCGAGCATTGCTGAGAAGATAAAGATGCTCCGCGACCACGGCCAAGCCAAGAAGTATTACCACGATATGGAAGGCTATAACGGCCGGCTGGACGCGATCCAGGCGGGCCTGCTACGCGTAAAGCTGCCTCATCTGGCGAAGTGGAATGCCCAACGCCGGGAGCGCGCCGCGGAATACAACCGCTTGCTGCAATCCGCAGAAGACGCTGTAGTCGTGCCCTATGAACCGTCGTGGTCGCGCGCCGTATATCACCTCTATGTGGTGCGCACCGCCGCCCGCGAAGGCCTGATGAATCACCTGAAGACAGCCGCTATCGGTACCGGCATTCACTATCCGATTCCCCTGCACCTGCAAAAAGCCTACGCGGAAATGCATCACCAAACGGGAGATTTCCCGATAGCCGAGAAAGTCGCCAAGGAAATCGTCTCCCTGCCCATGTTCCCGAAGCTTACGGCGGAGCAACAGAAAAGAGTTGTGCTTGAGATTCTGAACTTTAGCTCACGCGTCCTCAAGAAAAATGCAGAGGGAGAAAGAGCTTTATCGTTGGCGGATCGAACTGCATAGAGAACGCAAAGGCCTGGCTACTACCGAAGCAGATTTCGAAGGAATGAAAATGAAAATGTCAGTTCCCGATGGCGACCGCACCCGAAGTGAAGCCCAAGCGACGCTCTCCAAGCTACTGGAATATTGTCGCAGCAACGATTGGGCGGGATACGAGCCTTACGACGTTCTGAACAGCCAACTTTTTTCCGCGCTGCCGTTTCTGGATTCCAAGCTTCCCCGGCTCGCCCTGACGCAGCTTTTGAAGCGAAGTCCCATTAACGTTCGAGGTGTTCTGCGGGTTCCTAAGACGCAGAACCCTAAAGCGCTCGGCCTTTTCCTCTCGGCCTTCGTTAAGCTGTCGAATGCCGGAATGGCCGGCCAGCAACATTACATCGATCTGATGGTGGAACGCCTGGTCGCGCTCCGGTCGCCGGAGACTCCTTACTGGTGCTGGGGATACAATTTTCCTTGGCAAACGCGAGCTCTCTTAGTGCCTAGATGGGAGCCCAACTTAGTCTGCACGTCATTCGCCGCCTGCGGACTGCTCGATGCCTATGAGCAGCGCCATGACGAAAGGCTTCTCAGCATGGCGGTGAGCGCGGCAGAGTACATTCTGAACGAGCTTTACTGGACAGACGGCAACTCGGTTTTTGGCTTCTCCTATCCACTTCCTTCTCATCGACCTACCGTCCACAACGCGAATTTCCTTGCCGCCGCCTTGTTTTGCCGTATTTACAAGCACACGGGCAAAGAAACATTTCTGGAGCCCGCGTTAAAAGCGGCTCGCTACTCGGCGGCACACCAGAACGCCGATGGCGGATGGGATTATGGGGAGGGAGCGAAACAAAAATGGATCGACAACTTCCATACCGGCTTCAACCTGGGCGCGCTCCGAACCATTTCTCAGTGCCTTGAAAGCAATGAATTCGATTCAGCCATAGGGCGCGGCTTCGAGTTCTATCGCGCCCATTTTTTCCGCGAAGACGGAGCGGTCAGATATTTTCACAACAACACCTATCCGATTGACACGCACTGCGTCGCACAAAGCATCATCACGCTGCTCGAATTTAAATACCTTGATCCCGGCAACGTGCGGTTGGCGCATTCGGTGTTCCGCTGGGCCATGGATCGCATGTGGGACGACCGCGGTTTCTTCTATTACCGGATACTTCGCACTTGCACGATTAAAACCTCGTACATGAGATGGACACAAGCCTGGATGTTTTTTGCTCTTTCGATGCTGGTGTCGGACTCTGCCGAAGAAAAACGAGAGATTACGATCCCGGCGGAAATCGCCTCCGTTCTGGCATAGCGCGATGATTCTTCCAACCTACATCGTCATTACTCCGGCGCGAAACGAGGCGCAGTTCATTGAGCTGACGATAAAGTCGATGATTGCGCAGACGGTTCAGCCACTGAAGTGGATCATCGTCAGTGACGGCTCGACTGACGGTACCGACGATATTGTGAAGCGATATGCAGCCAAGCACTCATGGATTGAGCTGCTTCGCATGCCTGAGCGCCGTGAACGGCATTTCGCCGGCAAAGTGCATGCATTCAATGCGGGTTACGCACAGGTGAAGCGGCTGGAGCACGAGGTCATTTGCAGCCTCGACGCTGACATTTCTTTTGACGAAGACTATTTTCCCTTCCTGCTGCAGAAGTTGGCGGAAGATCCAAAACTGGGACTGGTTGGAACCCCATTCCGGGAAGGCCAAAATCCAATCTACGACTATCGCTACGTGAGCATCGAGCATGTCTCCGGCGCGTGCCAGGTATTTCGGCGGCACTGCTTTGAAGACATTGGCGGCTATGTGCCCGTGGAGCGCGGCTGCATCGACCACATCGCCGTGATCACAGCAAGAATGCGCGGCTGGAAAACCCGAACGTTTACCGAAAAGGTATGTCAACACCACCGGGCTATTGGCACCGCCGGGCGCGGCCTGCTCGCGGCAAGGTTCAAATTCGGCGGCAAAGACTACACCATCGGAAACCACCCGGTGTGGGAGCTGTTTCGCGCTGTACGTCAAATAAGCAGCAAGCCTTTCTTGATTGGGTCTCTGACTCTGCTCGCGGGTTATTTCTGGTCGGTGCTGAGGGGAGCAAAGCGACCGGTGTCGTCTGAACTGGTGGCCTTCCATAGACGCGAACAGATGCAGCGACTGAAGAAATTTCTGAACCGCAATCGAGCTCCCATCACTGCACAATAAATTAGGCAATCGGGGCAGTGCTGAGAAAGCTATGGCCTTATGGACGCTAAATCAGCTGACGAGATACGCATGACATCTGATTTGGGTCGGCTCTTCGTGAACGCGGACGATTGGGGACGAGATCGCGAAACCACAGAGCGCACGTTTGAATGTGTCCGTCAGGGTGCGGTTTCCGCGGTAAGCGCCATGATGTTCATGGACGACTCGGTGCGAGCCAGCTGCATTGCGCAAGAGCATGGTATCGATACCGGCCTTCATCTGAACCTTACGACGCAATTTTCGGCATCCAGCGCTTCCAGCAAGCTGGTCGACCATCAGCAACGGCTGGCGCGTTATCTGCGCCGGCATCGCGTGGCGCATGTCGTCTTTCACCCAGGCCTGGTGAGTTCGTTTGAGTATGTAGTGGCGGCCCAGCTTGAGGAATTCCGGCAGCTTTACGGCGCCCCACCCAATCGCATTGATGGCCACCACCACGCGCATCTTTGCAACAACGTTCTTTTCGGAAAATTGTTGCCTGCGGGAACCATCGCTCGAAGAAACTTTTCCTTCCGGCGCGGCGAGAAGAGTTTCGGGAACCGTCTCTATCGCAGGATTACAGACGGCGTACTGGCGACCCGGCACCGCATGACGGATTTGTTTTTCTCCCTCCCACCGCTTGAGCCGGAACGCCTGCAAAAGATCTTCTCTGCGGCGCAACGCTGCATCGTCGAAGTGGAAACGCATCCCGTAAACCCGGAAGAGTATCGGTTCCTGGCCGGAGGCGAGATTTTCCGGTGGATCGAAGCCGACCGGATTGTGCCGTTCGGCGCGGTATTTGCCGAAGCCTCTGAAAATTATCGGGATGCGAAACCTTGGCAAATCGCTTAGCGATCGGCAGCAGCGGAAAACCTAACTACACAGAACACATTTATGGCTAATAGCCTCACTACAGTATTCTCGGGCACGACCGATGTCTCAGTGCCTGAGGATGCCACAGCGGTTCGACTCAGTCACATCAGTGTTTGCATTTGTACCTACAAAAGACCGGATCTGCTCAGACGCTTGCTGGACAACCTGGCCGATCAGGAGACCGGCGGCATTTTCACATATTCGATCGTCATTGTGGACAACGACGGTCAGCAGTCGGCCAAAAATGTGATTACGGAGTTCAACCTAACAGCGGCGATTGCAATCAAGTACCGCGTCGAACTCCGGCAGAATATCGCTATGGCCCGGAACAAAGCAGTCGAGAGCTCCGAAGGAGACTATATCGCCTTCATCGACGACGACGAGTTCCCGGAGAAGACTTGGCTGCTGACTTTGTTGAAGGCATGTCAGCAATACAAGGTCGATGGCGTGCTTGGTCCGGTGAAGCGTTATTTCGACGAACAACCGCCCCGGTGGATCATCAAGGGTAACTTCTATGAGCGCCCCACGTATCCTACCGGCTTGATTATCGATTGGCGAAAGGGACGCACGGGAAATGTTCTGTTGAAGAAACAGCTTTTTACCGGCGCCGGCCGTCCGTTCGACCCGCAGTTTCGTCAAGGAGAAGATCAGGACTTTTTCCGTCGCATGATCGAGCAGGGGCATGTTTTCATTTGGTGCAATGAAGCGGTCGCATACGAGGTTGTCCCGCCGGTGCGTTGGCGGCGAGTTTTTATGCTGAAGCGAGCTTTGCTGCGGGGAGCGATGGAGCCGCAAACTGCAAACTTTGGAGCGCTTGACATCGGCAGGTCCGTCGCAGCTATCCCTCTTTATATCTGTGCGCTACCATTTGCCTTCGTGGCGGGGCAGCATCGTTTTATGGACTTGACGGTTCGCCTTTTTGACCATCTGGGAAAGCTGCTGGCGCTTGCCGGCGTTCATATTGTGAAAGACCAATACGTCACTGAGTAAGCTCGGATTCCGGCGAGAAACCTAAACCTCTGCGTTCTAACGGCGATTGCATTTGCGGAACCCTCCAATGAAGAGTATTGAATCGTCACGAAAGATGCGTCCCTTAGACGCCGGGTACGCTTCGCAAGTCGATCAGGTCGCCGAGGCGGCGTGGCATGGACTCCTCAGGTTATTCGCCGATGCGAACACCTATCAGACCTGGCCGTACGGAGAGGTGATCTCCGGGCAAAGCAACTTGAGTCATTTGATACTGAAGTACGATGGCGAGGTCGCGGCGATTGCCCAAGCGAGAATAGCGAAAGCTCCATTTATCAATTTCGGCATTGCTTACATTCAATGGGGACCTATCTGGCACAGAAATGCAGCGTCCGCGAACCTAGAAGCCTTTCGCCAGGCGGTTCGCGCATTACGCAACGAGTATGTGTGCAAACGAGGTTTATCTCTTAGGTTGTTTCCAGTTCTGTTTGACGACAGTTCCTTGTGCTTCTCGCAGATTTTGGCAGAAGAGGGATTCTCGTCCTTGGGCGAAGATCTACGCGGGCGGACGATATTGATGGATTTGCAGCCTCCGCTCACCGCTCTGCGCGAAGGAATGGCGCGCAATTGGAAGCGCAATTTGAGGCAGGCAGAGCAAAATGAGCTGGAGACGATTGAGGGCACGACAGACGAACTCTTCGAACGCTTTATACCTATCTACAAACAGATGGTGACCCGCAAAAACTTCGTTGAACCCAACAACATTCACCAGTTCAAATCGATTCAGGCGCGATTGCCCGAGCAGTTCAAAATGAAGATCATGCTGTGCCGGTCGGGCGGGGAGACGTGCGCTGGCCTGATCTGGAGCGAGATGGGGAAGATGGGCATCGAACTGTTCGCCGCCACCAGCGATGCCGGCATGCAGAATAAAGGATCGTATCTGCTGCGCTGGAAGATTGTCGAAAAACTCAAACAGAGCGGCGCTGCCGTCTACAACTTGAATGGCATCAACCCGGCTGCAAACCCAGGGGGGTTCAAATTCAAGAGTGAGCTCGCCGGAAAAAATGGCAAAGACGTGCGCTACGTCGGCCGCTTCGATTCGCACGCTGGCGTGGTCACCCGTTGCTGCATCGAATTCGGCGATACCTTGCGAACTACTTATCGATCTCTAAAAGAACGCATGAAACATGTTCGCAGCGCCAAGTCGTCGCTGAAGGCGGGACAGCCCGAGCAGGAACCATCCGGATTAGCCAACCCGCCGGAGCTATCACAAGTTCGGCAGATGTATTCGCGAGGCAGAATGACTCCCGAATTAACGCCTGGGGGAATACGAGGCAAAGTATAGATGCGAGTTTGCGGCAAAGACATTGAAGTACGCGGACGCTGGCTGCGGATCGCCGCGCCTGCTGGGGATGGATATCACTTTCTCGAAAATCCTGAAACTGTGTTGGACAAAATTCGGCGGGCAGAAACGAGGGTAGACCTCTTCACTTTCATGCAAAGGTTACCCGAAACCACGCGAAAGTATCCGTACCCGATGCAGTGGGACAACTTCGCCGCCCTGCCGCTCACGACCTTCGACCATTGGTGGACGAAACAACTTGGATTCAAGGCGCGCAATAAGGCCAAGCAGGCCGAGAAAAAGGGTGTACTCGTGCGGGAAGTGGGATTCGATGACGCGCTCGTGCGGGGAATCTGGGAAGTCTACAACGAGTGTCCCGTCCGCCAGGGACGGCGCTTTTCGCATTACGGCAAGGACCTCGAAACGGTGTACAGGGAAGAAGCTACATTCCTCGACACCAGCATCTTCGTGGGAGCCTATCTTGAAAATCGCCTTGTCGGTTTTTGTAAATTGGTTCACGACGAGAGCCGAAGTCAGGCAGGCCTCATGAATATCGTTGCCATGATTCGGCACCGCGACAAGTCCGTCACCAATGCATTGGTAGCGCAGGCGGTTCGCTCCACGACCGAGCGCAAAATTCCATACCTTGTGTACTCGAATTTCGCGTATGGGAAAAAGCAGCGGGATAGCATAACGGAGTTCAAAGAACGGAACGGGTTCCAGCGCATCGATGTCCCACGCTACTACGTCCCTCTCAGCGATCTGGGCAAACTCGCCTTGCGTCTTGGTCTGCACCAGAATATGAGGGATCGCATCCCCGAACCGCTGGCGGCAAAGCTTCGGGATATCCGCACCGCCTGGTACAACCGCAAGCTCGATTCCGTAAACGAGGCTCTCTAAATTCATGCCAGGACTGGTCGGTCTTGTCACGAAGATGCCGCGCGCACTTGCGGAGCGGGAACTCGAGCGCATGGTTGCAGCGCTTCGCCACGAGTCTTTCTATGAGACCGGCACGTGGATCGATGAGAGCTTGGGAGTGTACGTAGGTTGGGCGGAACGAAAAGGCTCTTTTGCCGACGCAATGCCCATCGCCAATGAACAAGGCGATGTAGTTCTTCTTTTTTCCGGGGAGGAATTTCCCGAGCCGGGTACGCCGAGGCGTTTGAAAGAACGTGGTCACACGCTCGATCTGAAGGGGCCTTCGTACCTGGTGCACGCCTATGAGGAAGATTCGTCCTTCCCCGCGGGTTTGAACGGCAGGTTCCACGGCTTGGTCGCCGACCGCAGACGCGGCACGGCGAAGCTGTTCAACGACCGCTACGGGATGCACCGATTGTACTATCACGAATCGAAGGAAGCTTTCTATTTCGCAGCCGAAGCCAAAGCCATACTGGCGCTCCATCCGGAGTTTCGCAAGCCTGATCGGCGCGGATTAGGTGAGTTCGTTGCGTGCGGATGCGTGCTCGAGAACCGCACGTTTTTTGAAAATATCCACGTGCTGCCCGTTGCGGCCGCGTGGACATTTCGCGCCGGCTCGATCGAAGAAAGGAACCGTTACTTTATTGCTTCCGAATGGGAGAACCAACCCGAAGTCGATCTGGAAACTTACTACCAGAATCTTCGCGAAGTTTTTTCGCGGAACCTTCCGCGTTATTTCAACGGCGGCGAGCCGGTCGGGGTTTCGCTCACCGGCGGCCTCGATAGCCGGATGATCATGGCCTGGCACAAGTCCACGCCGGGATCGTTACCGTGCTATTCCTTTGGCGGAACGTACCGCGATTGCCGCGACGTGGCCATTGCACGAAAAGTCGCGGAGGTCTGTGAGCAGCCCCACCATGTGATTCCAGTGGGAAAAGAATTCCTGTCACGCTTTTCTCATTATGCCGAGCGCACGGTCTATCTGACGGATGGATGCGCCTCCGTAAATCGCGCGGCCGACCTATACGTCAACGAAGCCGCTCGCGCGATTGCTCCGGTGCGGATGACCGGGAACTACGGCGGCGAGGTGCTTCGGCGAATCGTAGCCTTCAAAGCGGGCGTACCCGATTCGGGGCTTTTCCGTCCGGAGTTTGTCTCCGAAATCGAAACCGCCGTTGCCACTTACTCGCAGCTTCGCAACACGAATCCGATATCTTTCGCTGTCTTCCGGCAAGCTCCCTGGCACCATTACGGGCTTCAGGCCTTGGAGCAAACTCAGGTAGCTCTGCGATCTCCATATCTCGACAACGAATTTGTGCGTACGGTTTTTCAGGCTCCGAGAGCCGCCCTCAACGGAAATGATATATCGCTCCGCCTCATCGCTGACGGCAACGCCAGTCTCCGGCAGATCCCCACCGATCGCGGTTACGGCGGGAGGAGTTTGCCGCTTTACTCCGCCGCGGCCCGCAGCTTCATCGAGTTCACGGTCAAGGCAGAATACGCCTACGACTACGGAATGCCGCAGTGGGTAGCCCAGATCGACCATATTTTGTCGCCGCTCCATCTTGAACGTATTTTTCTGGGAAGGCACAAATTCGCGCATTTCCGTGTCTGGTACGGCGGTCCGCTTTCGGAGTACGTGAAGCAAATGCTGCTGGACTCGAGAACCCTCAAACGGCCGTATCTCAATCCCGCGGCGGTCGAAGCCGTGGTGCACTGTCATGTCACGGGACAAAAGAACTACACCAGTGAAATTCATCAGTTGTTGACCCTCGAATTAATGCACCGCCAGTTCCTCGATTCTTCGATGCTCGATTCGTAAGCTCAGCTTCCCCGATGCTGAATTCCTAAATGTCCCCGTCGGTCGCCACTATCGTTTGTATTGCCGGAATTGCGGCACTGTTCGCGCTCGATCGCGAATCGAACGCCCACGTCTCCAAAGCTCTTTGGATTCCCTTTGTCTGGCTGTTGCTGAGCACATCGCGCCCGGCGTCTGCGTGGCTTGTGGTGTTTGGGTTCAAAAGCGCGGCGGCACCCAACGATGCCCCCGACTATTATTACCTCGACGGAAGTCCCATTGACCGGAAGATGCTGTTTTGCCTTCTGGCCATCGGGATCGTGGTCCTTGCCGGCCGGTGGCGGCAGGTTGGAAAACTGCTTCTAAACAATAAGCTTCTCCTGGTGTTTTTTTTCTACTGCGCCCTAAGCATCTTCTGGTCCGACTACACCTTCGTCGCTTTCAAGCGCTGGATCAAATCCCTCGGTGACCTGGTATTTGTGCTTATGGTTTTCACCGATCTTCAGCCGGCAGTGGCTGTGCGGCGGCTTCTCACGCGGGCAGGGTTCGTGCTGGTGCCGCTCTCGGTTTTGTTCGTTAAGTATTACGGGGACCTCGGGCGCATGTATAACCCGTGGACCTTCCTTCCCGCATACACGGGTGTAACTGAGAACAAGAACGAATTGGGAATGCTCTGCCTGATCTTTGGCGTGGGATCGGTATGGTGTCTACTCGACCTTATCCAGAGCGGCACCGACACACATCGCGCCCGCCGGATGCTGTCTCATTGCGTCCTATTGGCCATGGTGTTCTGGCTTTTCTGGATGGCCGACTCCGTGACCTCGATTGCCTGCTTTAGTCTGGCAGCGGCAGTTATGATAGCCACGAGTTTCCGTGTAATTGCCCGGCGCCCCGTGGTGGTGCTCATGCTTGTCGCGGGCGTGATCGGCATTGCTTTTTATGCGCTGTTTCTCAGTAGCGGCATGGTTGAATCTCTTGGCCGCGACCCTACGCTTACCGGCCGCACCGTGATCTGGGACGTCGTCCTTTCGGTGCGCGGGAACGCGTTGGTCGGCACAGGGTTCGAAAGTTTCTGGATGGGAAGGCGCCTGCACAAAGTATGGGAACTGACCATGACCGGGCTGCAAGAAGCTCACAACGGCTATCTTGAACTCTTTTTAAACCTGGGATGGATTGGCGTGATGTTGCTCGCCGGTTTGATCGTAAACGGCTACCGGAACATAATGGCCGCTTTTCGCCGCGACCGGGCCATGGCAAACCTCAAACTTGCGTTTTTCGTTGTAGCGATCGTATATAACTTCACCGAAGCCGGCTTCAGGGAGACCACCCTGGTTTGGATATTCTTTCTACTCGCCACATTTGACGTTCCCCGAATGGCTGCTCCCAAGGCTCAACTCCGTCCCGAGGTTACACCCTCTTCAGAGTTGAGTGAGTTCTTGCTGCAAGCCGATCCAGTCCTGGCTCCGGAACCTGCTTCGAACTCGGGGTTGGCGAACTATCAGGATTTCTCCGAGAGTAAAAACTTAAGCAATGAGACGTGGGTACAGCAACCGGCAGACGTCGATAGCTTTCCAGAAGTTTCGCTGCAGCGGGAGCGCATGTGAGACCGTTTGAAAAAACTGGCGCGTTCCGGCCCAGCGAGGGCCCTATACGGGACCTCGCAGTCCGCGGCGCGGGTGCAATCTTGTTCTCGGGTGGCGTGGGAACGGTCTTGCACGTCATTGCCGCAATCACTCTGGCTCGCTTACTAACTCCCAGAGACTTCGGCGTGGTGGCGATGGTTACCACCTTCAGCCTTCTGCTGAGCAACTTCGGACTGAATGGATTTACCGAGGCGATTCTCCAGTTCGAAGATCTCAACGATGTGCTGGCCAGCAACCTGTTCTGGATTAACCTGGGCGTGGGAACTCTCCTGACGTTTGGTTTTGCCGCATCGGGCTCGTTGTTGGCGAGGTTCTACAAGGATCCGGTGGTCGCCCACGTAGCCGTCGGCACATCGATCTCGATATTTCTCACCAGCGCGTCGGTGGAGCACCTGGCCCTGCTCAAACGGGCTATGCGCTTCTCGGCCGTCTCCGCCAACGACATTGTGGCCCGCGCCGTTTCTGTGGTCATTTCAATTTTTCTGGCCTGGCGAGGCTGGGGATATTGGGCGCTCGTCGCCGGAGTAATCGCCGCACCACTCAGCACATCGATTGGGGCCTGGATCTTGTGCGGGTGGCTGCCGGCCTTTCCCCGGCGGGCGGCGAACACCCCTTCCATGGTCCGGTTCGCCATGCATGTTTACGGGCGCTTTACCGTCAACTATTTTTCCCGCAACACCGACAATTTATTGGTGGGCTGGCGCTTCAACGCCCAGGCTCTCGGCTTTTATAAGAAAGCCTACGACCTGTTTGCCCTCTCGGCGGGCTTGCTGGTGTCGCCCCTGGCGAACGTGGCCATCGCAGCCCTCAGCCGCTTCAATCCACGCTCTGCTGAGTTTCGGCGATATCTGGTAAATGCCTTTACCGTTCTCGCATTTGTGGGGATGGGTATGGGTGCAAATCTTACCCTGGTGGGCAGAGATGTGATTCGCCTGCTGTTGGGAACCAAGTGGGAGGAGTCGGGCCGGATTTTCATGTTCTTCGGTCCGGGCATCGGAATCATGATGCTCTACTTCACCCACGGATGGATTCATCTTTCGATCGGAAGAGCGGATCGCTGGTTTCGCTGGGGCATGGTAGAGCTGGCCGTCACCGTTCTACTGTTTCTGGTTTGCTTGCGCTGGGGTCCAATTGGAATTGCTGTAGCGTGGACCACATCGTTCTGGATTCTAACTATTCCCGCGATCTGGTATGCGGGCAGGCCCATACAGTTCGGAGTCACTCCCATGCTGGCGGCGACCTGGAAGTTCGTACTTGCATCTGCGCTCGCCGCCTGCGCATCGGCATTAATCATGCAGCGCGTCGGGGCCGTATTTTTGGGAAACGGCTTGGCCCCGACTGCCGCTCGCATTGCGATAACTTCCGCCGGCTTCAGCATTCTGTACCTAGGGCTGGTCATCGTTCTGCATCGAGGGTGTGCCCCGCTCTATCAACTGGCGCGGCTGGTGCGAGGAATGGCTCCGGCCGGAAAACTTCAGAAGTCGTCTCCCATACCCAAAATGGCCTGTGCTATCGGCGAGAGTGCTGCGTTAGCCGAGTCAGGAGTAGGAAAATAGGGACTATGACTCTCACGCGCTTGCCTCCCATCTGACACATGGCTTCAGTCGAGTCCCAAATTAGGAAATACTAAACTTTATAGAATCGCAGGTCGGCATTGAAGGATGAATCGAAATCATTGACAATACAAGCTTTAGTCAAACGGCGAATAAGAAAAAGTGGCGATTTCCCGGGGCCGGAAGGGATCGGCCATGTACTATCGATACCTTTGTGGCGACTGCACCGACTGATAAAAACTGAACAGCACAGATTTTCGAGGCTGTTGTTTCAGCGAACCCAGCTCGGTCCCCCGAGGGTAAATGAAAAGCCGTTACAGTCTTTTGTTCCCCGCAATCATCTTTTGTACGCTGTATTCCCATGCTCAGCTTTGGTCCGGGTTGCTGAACCCGACCTCAGGTACTGGAGCCTGCTCAGCCACGACGGTAAGCGCTCCACAGAAATGCGCAATCGACTGGACGCAAACTGGAGTACCGGGTGGCATACCGTCGGCATCCTGGACGCAATGCGGTTCCACAATTCAGGCATCGGCTTACGGAAACGGCTCCTCCGACGCGACATCGGCTATCAATGCTGCCTTGAGCAACTGCGGATCGACATCCAGCAATCCCCATTACGTGTTGCTTAGTTCCGGAACGTTTCTTATCAAGGCCAATCTGACTATTCCTGGCTATACCGTATTGCGAGGAGCGGGAACACTGTCAACGATTCTGAATACCATGGGCACCAGCGGAGCAGTAATCACAATGGGCACGGGCGGTGGAATTTCCTCCGGTGGCCCCAACTCCGCCAACATCAATTCTGGCAATACGGCCGGATCGACCAGCCTCACCCTCTCCAGCACATCTGGAATGTCGGTTGGCGGCTATCTGATGATCACCGAACTGGATGATCCGGTTTATGTGACGATCGACAGCATCGTGAACAGTCCCTGTACATTCTGCGATTATCCATTTCAAGGCGCGCGGGCGCGAGGGCAGATAGTAGAGATCGAGAACATCTCTGGCAATACGGTGACAATTTCTCCCGCTCTCTACACGAATTACGGAACGGCGAGCAACACATCGCCGGCGTACGCGACTCCGGTTCCGGGGGTGCAGAAGTATTCCGGTGTCGAACTGCTGCAAACCTATGCCAACAACAGCGGCTATGCGCAGACCTTTGCCCTGTGGGCTTGCATGTATTGCTGGGTGAAGGAAGTGTTCGACAATTACACCGATGGCGACCACATTGACGATTATTACGGCTACCGCGATGAGTTCCGCGATAGCTACTTCTCCAATGCAATGCTGCATAGTCCGGGCGGCGCAGATTCCGATGTTTCCCTGCTCGATAAAACCTCCGGCTCATTGATTGAGAACAATATCCTGGAGCGGCTGCACGTAGGCGTAATCGTCGACTGGGGAAGCGCAGGCAACGTGGTTGGCTATAACTATAGCTACGGCAACTTCGATTCCAGTGGCGACCTGGTAATCATGGCTTCGTTTCTGGAGCATGGGGCCTCGCCTCAATTCAATCTTTATGAGGGCAATGTCGGGAACAACGTCACTCTCGACAGTTTCTGGGGATCGGGTTCCAACGAGACCATGTTCCGCAATCAGTTTCGCGGGACCGACACTCTGGCCTCGCCTTTAACCGCCGGGCGCAGCACCGTGAACTGGTCGAGCACGCAACTGGCAAACGAACAGATGTTCGGCATCACCAACTCCTGGGTACACACCAACAGCAACGCGATCGGAAATATTCTCGGCTCTGCCGACGCACTCACGGCAGCTACCCAAGGCCTTTACACTGGCGGCGCCGCACCATACACCTCCACCGTGATTCCGTCAGCCACGCGAAATTACAACAACTGGTTTTACGCCATCAGCGTGGGATATGACACCGGCAGCGATACTAACGGCAGCGGCGTCAAGACTTTTGCAGGCGGTCCATCGGACGCCACCGGGTATTGGGTGGGAAAGGCGTCGGGAACCATTTTCGAGCACGGAAACTTCGACATCGCCAGCGGCTCGAGTATCTGGGCGAACGGCATAACTCACTCGCTGCCCCCATCTTTTTACCAGAGTTCGGAACCTGCTTGGTTTGGGAGCATCCCGTGGCCTGCCATAGGGCCCGACGTTACCGGCGGGAATGTGGATGCCTCGACCTTGCAAGGACATGTGAACGCTATCCCCGCGGAAGCTTGTTATAACAGTACTTTGCGAGACTCCTCCGGTCTCTTGCTCTTCGACCCCACCGTCTGCTATAGCAGCAGCAATACCTTGCCGCCAGCTCCCCCTGAGGGACTGACTGTGGTCGTGCAGTAGCTCCTGCGTTCCGCCGCGGAAGATCGATATATTTCGGCCCTCGAAGGTCGATAAGTTCAGTCCAGACCTTCGAGCGAAGTAGCTTTCCATCCAGAAACGGTTTCCAAGACTAGCCGGGATCAAAATGCTTACAAGCAGAGCGTACTACTTCCTTAAGCCGTTCACGCCCTGGCGCCTCCGCCTTGCATTGCGGCGGTGGCGGGCCAACCGCCGTCGTCGCACGTTTGCAGACGTCTGGCCTATCGACCCTAAGGCCGGGCGCACACCGCCGGGCTGGCCGGGCTGGCCGAATGGCAAACGCTTCGCTCTGATTCTCACTCACGACGTCGAAGGCAGCAAAGGACTGTCGCGCATCGAGCAGTTGAAAGATCTCGAATTGAAGCACGGCTTCCGTTCCTGCTTTAATTTTGTGCCGGAAGGTGAATACCAGGTCCCCGACGCAGTTCGGGAAACGCTGGATCAGGCTGGATTCGAAGTCGGAGTCCACGGTCTGGAACATGACGGCATGCTGTACAACTCGAAATCCAAGTTCGCCTCCAAGGCCGCCCGCATCAATCAATATCTCCGCAAGTGGAACGCCTCGGGATTTCGTTCGCCTCTGATGCAACACAGGTTGGGATGGCAGCACGCGCTCAACGTAGAGTACGACTCTTCCACGTTTGATACCGATCCTTTTGAACCGGAACCGGATGGTGCGGGCACCATCTTCCCCTTCTGGGTGCCCGGTCCGCAAGGCGGCGGGTATGTCGAACTCCCCTACACTCTGATTCAGGATTTCAACCTTTTTGGAGTCTTGTGTGAGCGGGACATCGATCTCTGGAAACGCAAGGTTGATTGGATCGCCGAACATGGTGGCATGGTGTCGCTGAACACTCACCCCGACTACATGTGCTTTGAGGGAAGGGAAAAGCGCGATGAATATGCCGTCGCGCGGTACGTGGAGTTTCTCCGCTACGTGCGCGAGAAGTATGAAGGCGTGTACTGGCCCGCGCTGCCTCGGGAAGTAGCCCGCTACTACCGCGAGAGTGTACCCGCATCATCCCGAAATACGCGCACAAAGATATGCATGGTGGGTTACACGCCGTACGAGCAAGACAACCGCGTGCGACGCTACGCGGAAACGCTTGCGAAGCGTGGCGATCAGGTGGATGTAATCGCTTTATCCCGAGAACCGGGCCTGCCGTCAGTGGAAGAGATCAATGGGGTAACGCTTCATCGCGTGCAACACCGGAAGAATGACGAGCGCAGCAAGTGGACTTATGCACGCCGTTTGCTGCAATTTCTCGTGAGATCGTCAAGGGAGCTAACCAGACTGCATGTCCGCAATCGGTACGATGTGATTCACATCCACAACATGCCGGACTTCCTGGTTTTCGGGGCATGGTATCCCAAGCTGACGGGCGCCAAACTGATTCTCGACATTCACGATCTGGTTCCAGAATTGTTCGCCAATAAATTCCCCTCGAAGCTCAAAACCGCTTACGTAGGTTTCTTAAAAACAATTGAACAACTGGCCGCCGGATTTGTCGATCACGTGATCGTGTCGAATCACCTGTGGCATCAGACCGTGGTTGAGCGCTCGGCGCCGGAACGGAAGTGCTCTGTTCTTATCAATCATGTCGACCCGGAGATGTTTACCCGGCGTGTCCGAACCAGAACTGACGATAAATTCATTATTTTATTTCCCGGCAGCCTCCAGTGGCACCAGGGCGTCGATATTGCGATCGAAGCGTTCTGCCACGTCAAAGAAAAAGTTTCAAATGCCGAGTTCCATATCTACTGCAACGCCGCAGGAACCCTGGCTGGCGATTTGAGGCAGTTGGCGCAAAAGCTTGGAGTTGGCGACAGCGTTAAATTTATGGACGGTATTCCGATCGATCAAATGCCGCAAGTGATCGCAAACGCCGATCTCGGAATCGTGCCGAAAAGAGCCGACTCTTTTGGTAACGAGGCCTATAGCACAAAAATTATGGAGTTTATGTCACAAGGCGTGCCGGTTGTGCTCTCGCAGACCAAGGTTGACGACTTCTATTTCAAAGAAGGGATCGTTCACTTCTTTCGCTCCGGCGACAACCAGTCGATGGCCGATGCCATGCTCGACGTTGTCGGCAGCAAAGAATTGCGCGTCTCTCTCGCCGAGGCCGGCTATGAATACGTGAAGCGCCATGGCTGGGACAAGAAAAAGAAACAATATCTCGATCTCATAGATGCTCTTTCCATGGAGATATTCACGGATGTTCAAGCTGCTCCTCAACCAGTTGATGGTCAACCTGGTATTCAATCCGATCTCGGCTCGATATCAGCAATCCCGGCAGACACTCACACCCGGCAAGCTGAAGGTTGGCCACGCAATGTCCTCAAGACGGTAGCCACATCTCAAAATCCATCCCCCTCCGGGAACAATCGCGCAAACGACGATCTACGTATGTAGCGACAGCCGCCTCGGCTGTCCAATAGCTTAGGAGCGAAAACGTGCAGAAATACATTCAATTCGTCAACGGTCTCAGGAACTTCATCCAGTCCCGGATGACGCCTGAGGAAGCAATTGCGTCTGCACGAACCGAGCTGAAGCAGCGAATGCTTTCGCGCGAAGAAAACTTTCTGACGCTGGCAGAGAAAAGTATTTTCGGCTATCCGCGTAGTCCATATTTGAAGCTGCTCGTGCCGAAGCAAATCACTTTCGATGAGGTCAAGTCGTGGGTTTCACAGAATGGAATCGAACAGACCCTTCGCGTTCTCCAGAATGAAGGCATTTATTTCACGGTCGATGAATTCAAGGGCAAAACGCCAGTGGTCCGGAACGGCATTGAGTTTCGCTGCGAAGAATCGATGTTCGATAATCCGTTTCTGTCTTGTGCCTACGAAGTACGCAGCGGCGCGACTCGAAGTGCGGGAACTCGCATTCGCATCGACTTCGATTACCTCAATCAACGCTGTCTTTATGACGCCTTTCTGCTGAACCATCACGGATGTCTGACTTCTCCGATTGCCAACTGGTTCCCGGTATTCCCCGGAGCTCCAGGCATCAATTCCAGCCTGCGTTTTGCGCACATTGGCAATCGTGTTCAACGCTGGTTTTCTCAGGTAGCCGAAGATCAGCTCAACGTGAATTGGGAGAAGAAGTGGGGCACAAAGTTGATTTTCGCCATGCACAGTTTGTATGGCTGCTCTCTTGCTGAACCGGAGCATGCCAGCCTGAACGATGCCCACAAGATTGCCGAGTGGGCCTCGAAAGCGCTTAACGAGCACTCTAGGTGCGTGGTTTATACCTTCGCCGCGTCGGCCGTCCGCGTGTGCATTGCCGCAGCAGAGGCTAATCTCAACCTGAGAGGCGCGAAATTTCTTGTCACCGGTGAGCCGCTCACTCCACAAAAAAAGAAAGAGATCGAATCCGTCGGAGCTTCTGCCGTACCCGTCTACGGCATCTCGGAAGCTGGGGTCATCGCCGCAGGCTGTGAGACGGCAGACGCCGCGAGCGATCACTGCCACCTGTACAAAGACACCACGGCAGTTATTACGCACAAACACCGGGTTCCTCATTCCGATATGACCGTGGACTCGTTCCTATTCACCAGCCTTCTGTATGAGTCTCCAAAGCTGCTTCTCAACGTTGGAATGGGCGACTACGGTGAGATTTCAACCGGCGGATGTGAGTGCGAGTTCGCAGACTTGGGCTTTGACACCCACATCAGCGCTATCCGCAGTTATGAAAAGTTGACGGGAGAAGGCGTCACATTCNNCGTGGACACCGATTTCATACGCATCATCGAAAAAGAGCTTCCCGAAAAGTTCGGTGGCAGAAGTACCGATTACCAATTGGTCGAACTTGAAGATGCCAGAGGGCTGACGCAACTCCAGTTGTTCGTCAGTCCCCGTGTTGGCTCCATAAACGAAAACGCAGTGCTCGGCACATTTCTCGTTCTTCTCAAAACCGCCGAGGACAGTCCGGAATCGTGGGCGCAGTCCGGAACCGAAATGTGGAAGCAATCCAAAATGGTGAGGATTACACGAGATTCTCCTATTCCAACCGCCAGCGGAAAAATCCTCCCCTTCTATTTGCAGAAAAATAACAAATCTCAGGCTGTCAAAGCCTAGGAAGCTAGAGGAACTGTCTTTATGGGATTTCCCGTGCACCGACTCAGACGACTGCGTCAAAACAATAACTTCAGGGAGCTCGTTCGCGAAACTAATCTCTCTGTAAAGGATTTCATCCAGCCCTTGTTTGCCGTTCCCGGCAGCGGCATCCGGAAGGAGATCAGCGCGCTTCCCGGAAACTACCACCTCTCGATCGATTGTCTGGTGGAGGAGGCGCGCCAAGTGCGGGACCTCGGAATTCCTGCGGTTCTCTTGTTCGGTGTCCCGGAGACTAAGGACGAGTGCGCCTCGGGCGCTTACTCGCCCGATGGGATTGTGCAGCAGGCCGTGCGTGCTCTGAAGAGCATGGTTCCTGACATTCTGGTGATTACCGACGTTTGTTCCTGCGAATACACGACGCACGGACACTGCGGCATCATCGAGAACGGCTATCTCGCGAATGATCGTTCTCTCGAACTTCTGGCGAAGATTACTCTTTCTCACGCCGAAGCCGGAGCCGACATGGTTGCGCCCGCTGCCATGCTCGACGGTGAGATTCGCGCCATGCGGCAGATCCTCGATGCGCATGGCTTTCACAACCTGCCGATTATGGGGTACTCCGCGAAATATGCCTCCAAGCTCTACGATCCCTTCTTCAAGGAAGGTACGCATTCGACCCTGTCGTTCGGCGACAAGAGGACGCATCAGATGGATTACTCGAACTCTGACGAGGCCATGCGAGAGATCGCGCTCGACATCGAGGAGGGCGCTGACATCATCATGGTAAAACCGGCGCTCTTCTACCTGGACGTCGTTTACCGTGCCAAGAAGGAATTTCAGATGCCGCTTGCCGTTTATAACGTAAGCGGCGAATACGCCATGATCGACGCCGCGGCGAAGATGGGCCGGCTGAACCGGGATGCCATTATGTTCGAGGCCTTAACCTGCCTCAAGCGCGCCGGCGCGGATTTGATCATAACTTATTTCGCCAAGCGCGCGGCAAAGCTGCTGTCAGAACAGCACGCCGAAGCGTTCGGCAAAGTCCCGGGAGAAACAACCATCTCTCAAGTGGTTCCGCTGCCGGAGCCGCCGGTAAAAAAAATCAAGACTCCATAAATTACTGCTCCCAGCGAACGCCGGCACGCCCGCAACTCCGGTCGCCCTTCCCTGTAATTCAACCCTTTGCGGTTAAGCGCTGCCAATTTTGTCTCGCGAAACATTCATGAACATCCAGGTTATTGGTGTGAATCACCACAGCGCACCGCTCGAACTACGCGAAAAACTGGCGATCTCAGAGCGCCAGCTCCCGGAAGCGCTGACACAACTATGCCGCCATCCCGCAGTTGCTGGTGGAATGATCCTTTCCACGTGTAACCGGGTCGAAGTGATTGCGGAAAGCGCAAGCGAAGGCGCTGAGCTCTGCAACTTCCTGCACAACTACTTTGGCGTTCCTCTCCCTGACCTGCAGCCTCACCTATACGAGTACCGGCGGCGGGATGCGATCCATCACATCTTTCGGGTGGCGTCCAGTCTCGACTCCATGGTAGTGGGCGAACCCCAAATTCTGGGTCAAGTGAAGGAAGCTTATGCCATAGCCCGCGCCGCGGGGGCGATGAGCCCTCTGCTTGATCGCCTGCTGACCCGCTCGTTTGCGGTCGCCAAGAAAGTTCGTACCGAGACGTCGGTAGGCTCCAGTGCGGTTTCCGTCGCCTCCGTCGCCGTCGAACTGGCGCAAGAAATGCTGGGCTCGCTCGCCAACAAGTGCGTCTATCTCGTCGGTGCGGGAGAGATGAGCGAACTGGCCGCGCGCCATCTGCGGGCGCGCAGGGCCGGCTCGATTTTCGTGTCGAGCCGCAACTACGACCGCGCAACGCAATTGGCGCAATCGATCCACGGCAAGGCGGTCCATTACGAGGAGATTTATGAGACTTGTGCCCTCGCCGATATCGTGATCAGCGCGTCCGCAGCTCCGCACATCATTTTTCGCCGCGAGCACGGAGAACGGCTCCTTGCGCGCCGGCGCAACCGGCCCATGTTCTTCATCGACATTTCCGTTCCACGTACCGTAGATCCCGAAATGAACCGGCTGGAAGGCATCTTTGTGTATGACATTGATGACTTGCAGCAGACAGTTGCCGAGCACACCGCCAAGCGCCGCAAGGAAGCCGAACGGGCAGAAGCGATCGTTGCCGCTGAGGTCGAACGCTTTCGCTCGAACTTGCAGACTCTAGATATTGTCCCTACAATCGTCTCTCTGCAACAGCGGATGGAAAATATCCGGAAAAGCGAAATTGCTCGTGCTCGTAGCCGCTTGGGGCGGCTTTCCGTGGAGCAGGAAGCGGCCCTCGATGCCATTACGCGCAGCATCGTCAACAAGCTGATGCATAGTCCAATCAGCGCTTTAAAAACCGCCGCTCGAGACGAGGAAGTCGGCACGCTGCTTCCCGTCGTGGAGCGTCTGTTTGATATCGCAGAAACGAAGGCAGCGGATTCCGTCGCCGGCGCTATTCAAAATGTTCTCAATGTGTCCAGCGCCTGACTGCGCAACTGCATTGCGGGGAGCCTCATGTTGGTCAGCGGGTATTGCGGATCAATCGTCTCGCCGGGATAAGACAAAACAGAATGGATTTGCGGGCTTTCATTGAGGTGCTTTCAACGCAAGATCACTTGCGGCGAGTTCCCCGGCCGGTTGACTGGAAATTTGAGATCGGAACGATTACTCGAGAACAGCAGGTCCCACTCCTCTTCGAGAATGTAAAGGGCTACCCTGGACACCGCGTTTTCACTAATGGATTGAGCAGCCCCGGATTGATCGCACTGGCGCTCGGCCTGGAATATGGGGAAGACCTGAACACCATTATCAAGGCGGCCAAAGGGAGATCGCAGAACCCGCTGCCGCCGGAGATGGTGACCGAAAGCTCTGTTCTGCAAAACGTCGTTCCCTTCCAGCAGATTGATTTTCTCACCTTTCCAATTCCCCAATGGAGCACGCAGGACACGGGCCGCTACTTGGGCACATGGCACATCAATGTGTCAAAAGATCCCGACACGGGCACCCGCAATGTTGGCGTTTACCGGATGCAGGTGCTCGGGCCGAAGCAAGCGACGGTCAGTACCTCTCCGACAAGTGACTTGGGCCGTCACGTGGCAAAGGCCGAAAGAACGGGCCGGCCACTGCCGATGGCAGTCGCGATCGGCGTGAGCGAAACCGTGATGATGGCAGCCAGCGCCGCCTGCCCCTATGGGTTCGATGAATATGAGCTCGCCGGTGGCTTGGAAACCAGGAGCTTGAGGCTCATAAAATGCCAGACGGTCAACCTGGAAGTCCCGGCAGAATCTGAAATTGTGATCGAGGGCTTCGTGCAACCTGGCGTCCGCGTACAAGACGGCCCCTATCTTGACTACGCAGGCAAAGCGAATACCAATCCGAAGGCATTTGTGTTCGAAGCGACCCGGCTCACCTATCGCAACCATCCGATTTTTCGAGGCTCGTCGGTTGGTATTCCGGGAGCGGAGGATCATCAGGTTTTTTCCCTGCTTGCGCACCTGAGTCTTGTCGACTTTCACGGCCGGCGTTCGCGCCAGCGGATTCAGAATCCGCTGTTGCGAAAGAGGCTGTTCAGAGCTTTCCAATTTGCCGGCCGGCTCGGAGCCTTCCATCCCCGCACTTGGGGCAGATAATTCGCCATGCAAGCACCGCACAACCGTGCAATCTCAGCGTACGAACAAGCCGCATCTTCGGCCCATAGCCGACAAGATAGGATCAAACTCATCCACATCTATAAAGATTTTGATATATACAACGGCCTGATTGAGGAGTTCTTCGTTTTTGCCCGGATGCTAGATCCGGAGAAATATGACTTCACTGTGTGTGTCTTTAATTACAAAGGAAGCAGCTTTGGCCAACGCTTTCAGAACCTTGGCGGCAAGCTCCATAACCTTAATTTTTGGTGGGAAGATAATCCGCTGATCATATACAGCTTATACAGGTATCTGAAGCAGTCCAAACCCCACATCGTACAGACTCATATCTTGAAGCCAAATCTCTACGGCAGGATCGCAGCTTTTCTAGCAGGTGTCCCCGTCATCATTTCTACGGAGCTAACCCTAAAAAATCAAGCGCACAGTGTTCCAAACAGATTGCGCGATTTACTGCTTCACCCGCTGAGCACTATTCTTAATAATTTCACGGACGTTGTCTTATGCGCCTCCGATGCGATCCGCCAGCAATGGCAGACCAAGAAGAACGCCTCCAGATTAAAGGTTCTGCATCCGTATTTCGATTCGGAGAAAGTACAACATTCGGCTCGGTCTCGCGACAAAGCCGCTCTGGCTGGGAAGGACGACTGGGTCATCGGCACGGTGGGTCGCCTTAGCGAGGAAAAGCGGCACATCGACTTGCTGAAGGCTTTCCGTAATGTACAGAAGGTATTTCCGAAGGCTACCCTTTTAATCGTAGGCGACGGGGACATGCGGGGCAAATTAATCAGCGTGGCAAGCCAATTGGGCCTTGCCGGGAGCGTGACCTTTGCCGGGTTCCAAACCAAAGTTTCTGAGTACTTGGAGAAAATGGATCTCTTCGTCCTTCCCTCGAGAACTGAAGGATTTCCGCTTGTATTGCTCGAGGCGATGACGATGGGTCTGCCCCTGGTTGCAACCAGCGTCGGCGGAATACCAGAGTTAGTGGTCAACGATGAGACTGGTGTATTAGTTAGACATTCGCGTCCTGAGGAGCTATCCGAAGTAATTGCACACCTGCTGTCAGATCCCGAGAAGATGTGCGCCCTAGCGCACAAGGGGAAGGCGCACGTCTTATCCACCTATAGCGCCGAGCGGTTTATCCACGAGCACGAAGTAGTTTATGAATCCGCTCTAATGGCTAAACTTGGTTACGACCGAGTATAACTGATCGTTGCATTGTAGCGCCCTCTAGTCCTCACACATTAAGTCACGAAACAGCGTTAAGATGGAACTTCACCATAACAGCATTAACAGACTCGGGGTCCTTGTGATTGCTCCGGAGGCGCCTCGCGGCAATGGAATCGTAGGTGACGCACAGCCGTCTGTTTCGGATTCCGAATACGTCGACTACGCGGAGCTGTTGTCTGCGTGCAACTATACCTTTGATATTTGTGCTCCTAAAGACATAGCTCCGGATCTCTTTGGTGACTCGGAATCAGTTAAATATTCGTCTATTGTGCTTGGTGTGCCGCTTTCTGAGTTGAGCGAGAGGGCTGTGTCTTTGATACAGCAGATATCTCTTGAAGTCGGCGTTAGCCTAATCGCAGCGTACGATCATCCCGACGACAGGAGTGCTGCGTGGTTTGGAATCGAGCGCTTCACCGGTAAGAAAATGCTCTGGCCATTGAAGGCCAACATTATGCGCTGGCCGAATGGGGATGCTCCGGCTTGTGTGGCCGATTACGGTCCGCATTCGGGCCTTCCGGGTATACGTCTCCGCGGGTTTCGCAAACTATCGTGGAAACAGACGTTCACCAAGGCCAGAAGCCTCATTAGGAGCCTCCAACTGCCGTATATGACGGCTGCGCGCGCAACTGACACAGAAGTCTTGTCGACCACGATGCGCGGCGAAGTGCTGGCCTGGTCCTATCAGTTCGGCAATGCTACCAACTATTATTTCGCGCTTCACGGAGATTTGTTCCTTGATAAGTACAACGAGATGCATCGTCTGGTCCGATCTGCGCTCGATGCAAATAGCGGTCATGGAATGGTCTGCGCAGATGTTGACAGCACAATGGTTCTTCGGCTCGACGATCCGGGGGCGTCGAAGGCAGAGTATGTGGAGGGCGGCTGCCTTCTGACTGAAACGGAGTGGAATGAACTGGGAACCGTGCTCGAAGAAGTGCACGCGCCGTTGAGCGTAATGTACACCCCCGGATGGGTCGATGATGGAGACCACAAGTCAGGCAATGTATTTATTGACGGCGAGATGCTCTCTGCAAGAACGCCAGGCGCTCTGTACGATTCCGCGCGCGTAAAATATGTTTTCTTCGACTCGACGAAACCTCCGCACGATCATGTCTCGGAGTTTCGCGGACTCGAGACTCTAGTCAACAAGCGCCTCGTTGACATCCATTCCCACGGCCTCACACATCTGAATCCCGATCACAACGCCTGGGCGGTCGCGCCGGACAAGCGTGCCGCCGCACCCTGGTACACCGAATTCTACGATTCCAAGAACGACAAGCCGGTGAGCACAGATGACCAAGCGCGTGCAATGGAACAGTCAAAGAATAAAATTCAGGAGCTGTTTGGTGCGCCGGCTGAGGTATTAACGCCTTCAGGTCATAAGCACAATAGCGAGTGCGATGTTCTCGCTCATGCTGCCGGTTACGATCTCTTCTCGGTGGACTATACCGGAATCATGAAACGTGGATCTCTCATACGAAACTGGAAGATACCCGCGTTAATGCTTTATTTCAAGGAGCCGACCGCGTCGATCGAGAAGGCGGGGTACCCGGTCATCGGAGTCATTCACGACTATGAAATCAAGCTAAATCTCGGGCGCTTACGCAGCATTATCGACAAATGGAAAGCAGCCGGAGTAAAAAGATACATCTCCCTAAATAGTCTTGCCGCGTCGCTCTGTTCTCAAATAGACGCTTATTATTCAGTTAGAGAATCGAAGATAGAAGTGAGGATAATACTGCCCGCCACCACGTCCCATCGGCACCGCACTCCCAGGGCAGCACACGTATCGCTAAGGATCGTCTTACCTCGCAGGTGTTCCTACGCAAAGGAAGCCATAGATATTGCCGGAGGAGTATTAGTATGCCTGATAGACTCAGGGCCAAATGCGATCAGCATGTCGATCAGGCCGACGGATGCTGAATCGATCGACATTCTGATTCCAGTGCGTCGATCACAGTCCGGTGATGGTGGGGATTCGTTTGATTCTCAAGGTAGCAACGCCTTACTGATAAATCAGCGAATGGGGAAGTAGTTCATACTTTAAGAGGCTTTAGTGACTGTCTTTATAGACTAATACATGCACTGGAATAAAGGTGTTTACAGCCATAGCCGCACAGCTTGCGTCTCCCTCCACCGTGTTTACTCAGTTAGACCTCTATCATGCATGGCGAGAACATGCCAATTCTCTGCATCGCAGGATGCGAGCGGAGCGGCAGCACTGTCATCGACCAGATACTAGGACAGATTCCAGGCTGGTTTACCGTCGGCGAGCTCGCCGACATAATGGGTACGATGTTGGCTGTGAGCGCAGAAAGTGGAAGTTGTTATAGTGCATCGCGAATCACAACAATCGGCCGCCTACTCCTATGTCGAAGAGTGAGCAATAAGTGGAATCGCACCAACACGCAATAAGTCGGATTGTACAGGGCCTATGAAACAGCCGTCGGCCGTTTGCCTTGTTAAACTAAATCTTAAGTTTCTGCCGGTCATTGCCCTTCTCGCCGTCCTCGGCATACTCGATGCCGGATGCAAAAATAGCCAAGTTCCGCCCAAGACGGCTCCAATCTCACTCGTCCCAGAAACTCCTTCGCAATCCGGAACGCCAACCGGCGGCTTTCCTGTCCCAGGTTTGGTCTGCCCACCCCTCGACTCGTCATTGCCAATGTCCCCCCGGGCAAAAGGGGGACATAGGGTTATCCTGTCGTGGAACGCCAGTCCTCCGGCCGATGCCAAACATTCCACCGCGGTTGGTTATTGCCTGTATCGCGGCACCACGCGAAAAGCCCCTCCTACCGAGCGGGTCAATATTGTGCCATTCGTCGGCACCAGGTGCATAGATGATTTAGTCGAGAGTGGCAAAACCTATTATTATGCGGTACGGGCGATTAGCGCCAGGGGTGTCACCAGCATCGTCTCAAAACCGGCGCCTGCTTCCATTCCAAGGTCCCCGCGAAATCCGGACCTCGCCCCGGATTCCGCGCCCGCCTGCCGTGTACCTGCCGGCAG